>NZ_CP180537.1:3919628-4276757 GCF_047777955.1 Oleiharenicola sp. Vm1 | reverse complement strand
CGGCGAGCGCGGTGATGGCCCACTCGGTGAGCGGCGCGCTGAGGAAGCGGCGGCCGGCGAGCACCTCCTGCGTGGCCTTGACGATCTCGTCGGACTCCGAGCCCTTGAGGATGTAGGCCGCCGCGCCGCTGCGCAGGGCCTCGATGACGTAGGGCTCGTCGTTGTGCATGGAGAGCACGAGCACCTTGGTGTTCGGGCTGGTGATGCGGATCTGGCGCAGCGCCTCGAGGCCGTGCAGGCGCGGGAGCGACAGGTCGAGGAACATCAGGTGGGGTTTGTGCTTCTCGGCCAGCTGCACGGCGGAGAGGCCGTCGGCCGTCTCGGCGACGACGTTGAAGCGGCCGTCGGCCTGGAGCACGCTGCGCACGCCGCGGCGGACAATCTCGTGGTCGTCGGCAAGGATGACGGTCGTCATGGGGAGACGGGGGCGGCGCCCTCGGCGGGCAGGGGAAACTCGGCGGTGATGCGCGTGCCCTGGCCGGGGGCGGAGTGGATCTCGATGCGGCCGCCGGCGAGGTTCACGCGCTCGCGCAGGCCGGCGAGGCCGAGCGAATCGGTGCGGGCGAGCGCGCGGGTGACGTCGAAGCCGCGGCCGCGGTCGGAGATCTCGACGATGAGCTGCTTGTCCTCGTGCGTGACGGCGACGGCGGCCTGTTTCGCCTGGGCGTGGCGCGCGGCGTTGGTGAGGGCCTCCTGCACGATGCGGTAGACGACGGTCTCCAGCTCGCTCGGCAGGCGGCCGGGCGGCAGGTCGGCGGCGAAGTCGACCTCGATGCCGGTCTGCTTGGTGAACTGTTTCAGGTGCCACTCGATTGCGGGCTGGAGGCCGAGGTCGTCGAGGACGCGCGGGCGGTATTGCTGGGTGAGGATGCGGACGTGCTCGAGCAGGCTGCTCGCGGTGGCGTGGGCCTCGGCGAAGTGGATGCGCAGGGGCGCGTCGCCCGCGGCCTTCAGGCCGGCGTCGAGCTGGAGCTTGAGGCCGGTGAGGAGCTGGCCGATCTCGTCGTGCAGCTCGCGCGCGATGGCGCGGCGCTCGTCCTCCTGGATGCGGAGCAGGCGCAGCGAGAGCGCCTGGAGCTCGCGCGTGCGGGCGATGACCTGGGCCTCGAGCGAGCGGTTGAGGGTCTCGAGTTCCTTCTGCAGCTGCGCGTTCCGGCGTTCGGTTTCGGTGCGGCGCAGGATGCTGTTGAGCGAGAAGACGACCTCGGTGAGGTAGTCGGGCTTCTGCAGGATGTAGTCCTGCGCGCCGAGCTTGAACGCGGCGATCGCAGTCTCGCCGTCGTTGCGGGCGGAGACGAGGAGGGTGGGCAGCTGCGCGGCGTTGGAGTGGAACAGCCGCAGGACCTCGAGCGGCTTGTTGTGGTGCGGCGTCGGGCCGATGACGGCCGCGTGCACCGGCGCGCCGATGCTGAAGAAGTGGTTCAGTTCCGCGGTGGTGGCGATGACGGACAGCTCGAACTGCGGCGCGTGCGCCGCGAAGAATTCGCGGATGCTGGCGGCGAGCGCGACCGAGCCCTCGACCAGCGCGACGGCATGGCGGCCGGGCACCGAGGCGGTGGCCGGGAGCTTGACGCGCGCCTCGGCGTGGCGCTGCTGCACGCGCTTGACGATGTCGACGAGCTGGAGGAATTGCGGGGAGGTCTTGTCCACGCAGTCGGCGGCGCCGGCGCGGAGCGCGCGGACGGCAAGCTCGGTCTGGCCGTGGCCGGTGACCATCACGACGGGCGTCGGGTCGTTGCGCCGGGCGAGCTCGCCGAGGATGTGCAGGCCGTCGGTGTCGGGCAGCACGAGGTCGAGCAGCAGGATGTCGTAGCCGCCCACCGCCATGCGTTCGAGGCAGCGGGTGCCGTTGGGCACGATCTCGAGCTCCCAGTCGGGCGCGAAATGCTCGACGTAGGTGCGGACGATGCCGGCGACGTTGGGGTCGTCCTCGGCGTAAAGGGCTCGGATCATGGGCGGACTGTAGCGATACCCCCTCTTCTTCGGCAAGAACGCGGCTGGCTTCAGCGGTGATTACAAATGGCCGGTCGGTATCGGCCCGCCGGCCAGCGACTTGAGGTAAAACTGCGCCGCCGGCCGCCCGGGGTGGCGGGCGTTTCGGGCTCCCGGATTTGGCGCAGGAAACACCCTAGCGAAAAAAACGAGGCGGCGTCGCGTAGGGGCACGGATAATCGGAAATCGCGTTTTCGGGGATGCTGGTCGCATGACAACGACCCGCACCCTCCTCCGCTACGCCGCGCTCACCCTCGCGGTCGTCGCGACCACCCTTTCCCTCCAGGCCGGGATCAAGAGCCCGCGCCTGCTCGCCAAGATCGCCCAGAACACCCCGGCGCCCGTCATCGTCGACAAGGGCCAGGAGATGAAGCTCGCCGAGAAGATCGCCCAGGAAAACGGCGGCACGGCGCTGTGGGGCATCGGCCACTCGATGGAGCCGCTCTACGCGCCCGGCACCGCGGTCGTGGTCAAGGAGATCGCCTACGACGACATCAAGAAGGGCATGACGCTCGTCTATCGCAAGGCCAACGGCGGCCTCGTCGCCCACAGCGTCATCGACGAAGACCGCCGCGGCTACGTCGTGCAGGGTGTCAACAACGACGAACCCGACGCGGTTTCCGTGAACGAGAAGAACATCGTCGGCGTGATCGTCGCCGCCTACAGCGCCAACAACGGCGGCCTGCACCAGATGATGGCGCTGGCCGACAGCAAGAGCGCGAAGCTCGTCGCGATGCGTTGAACCGGACGCGGCGCCCGCCGCGAAAACCAATTTCAGGACTGACAGGTCCGTTGTCATAGGAGGCCGCGCAGGGGTGCGCGGCCTCCGCCTTTTCCGGCGGCGCGAGCGGCAGGACGCCAGGCGCGCCGGTGTGCGCGCCACGCCCAGCGCACGCGCGAGACCGGCCGCCATCACGCGGCGGACGCGGGCCGCGCGCGGGCCAGACAGGACGCGACGAGCGCGCGCCGGACTCGCGCCGGGACGGCGGGCGATGCGGCCTCGTTAGGGGCGTTTGTCGGGTGGGCGCGGACGCCAGGACAAAATAGAGTCAGTCGGTGCAAGATATGCGCGGAAAATCGCCCAGCGATTTCTGGCGGTTTTCCCAGCGAGCGCGTGAATTTTTCACTCGGAAAAATAGGCGCGATCTCCCGGAAATTTTGTCGGGCGGAACGAGTTTGTGAAACGAAGGTTTAGCGCGCGCGCCGCGCTTCATTTTCTGGCTACAGGGCCGAAAGGCAGGGTGTCATGAAGACGTGCAGTCGTGAATGGAATCTCGCGCGCGAGACCGGGCGTGTCGCCCGGGGGCTCCGCGCGCTCGTCGTAGTTGCGACGGCGGCGCTGGTGCTGCCGTCGCCGGTCCGAGCGGGACGAATGACCACGGGCAAGGTGATCGATCGCGTCGCGCTGCTGCAGGAGACCGATCGCGCCATGGCGGGGCGCGCCGTGGTGCCGGTGACGTTCAGCGCCGATCGCTACGCGCTCGTGCGCCACAGCTGGATCAACGGCTTCCTCGAGCGCTTTCGCGAGGATCTCAGCCGCAAGGAAGTCCCGGTGAGCGAGCTCCGCGGCGACAGCGGCTGGCGCCAGGGCTTCAACTGCACGGCCTTCACCGATCTCTTCCTCGGCAACGCGGCGGCGGAGCTGATGGTCGACCAGTGGCACGATCGCGTGCAGGCCGATCGCCCGGCGATCGCCGCGGTGTGGTATACGCCCGACAACGCCAAGGTCGATGCGCGCACGCGGCGCCGTCCGGCGCACAGCGTGGTGCTGATCCTGACCGACACGGGGGCCGTCTTCGTCGACCCGCAGCGCGGGGAGATCAATCTGTCCCCGAGCGAGCTGCGCACCGTGACGCACCGCCGCGCCTGAGCGCGCCGGTCGCGCTCACACCTGCAGCACGCCGGTGTGGAACGAGGCACTCGGCGCCGGGCGGCACGCGAGGGCGAAGGCGCGGAGGAGCGTCTCGCGCGTCTGGTGCGGCTGGATGAGCGCGTCGACCCAGCCGCGCGCGGCGCCGTAGCGGATGTCGGTCTGCTCGATGTAGCCGGCCTTCACCTGCGCCCGGAGCGCGTCGAGTTCTTCCTTCGTGCGCTCCGCCTTGCCGGACTTGGCGAGGATGTTGAACACGACGTCGCTCGCCTGCGCAGCACCCATCACGGCGTATTTGCCGTGCGGCCAGGAGAAGATGAAACGCGGGTCGAAGGCCTTGCCGCACATCGCGTAGTTGCCGGCGCCGAACGAGCCGCCGGTGACGACGGTGATCTTCGGCACGGTGGAGTTGCTGAGCGCGTTCACCATCTTCGCGCCGCTGCGGATGATGCCGCTGTGCTCGGCGTCCTTGCCGACCATGAAGCCCGACACGTCCTGCAAAAACAGCAGCGGCACGCGCGTCTGGTTGCAGTCCATGATGAACCGCGCGCCCTTGTCGGCGCTGTCGGCGTAGATGACGCCCGGCATCTGCAGGCCCGCGGCGCCGGCGGCCTTCGACTGCACGCGCATGCGCTGGTTGGCGACGATGCCGATGGGGCGGCCGCCGAGGCGGGCGAAAGCGCAGACGATGCTCTTGCCGTAGTCGGCCTTGTATTCGTCGAGCGAGCCGGCGTCGACGAGGCAGCGGATGACGTCGCGCACGTCGTATTCCTTGCGGCCGTCGACGGAGACGAGTTCGTAGATGCGGCTCGCCGGAAATTCCGGCGAGAGCTGAGAGTTGAGAGCTGAGGGCTGAGAGCTTTCGGCCGGCAGGAGACCGATCAACGAGCGCAGGCGTTTGATCGCCGCATGGTCGTCCTTCTCCTTGAAGTCCACCGTGCCGGAAATTTCCGCGTGCATCGCCGCGCCGCCGAGGGTTTCGGTGTCGGTCTCCTGGCCGATGGCGGCCTTCACGAGTTGCGGGCCGGCGAGGTAGAGGCCGCTGCCCTCGGTCATGAGGATCTTGTCGCACAGCACGGGGAGATACGCGCCGCCTGCGACGCAGTTGCCCATGATCGCGGCATATTGCGGGATGCCGGCGGCGGAGATGACGGCGTTGTTGCGGAAGATGCGGCCGAAGTCGTCCTCGTCGGGGAAAATCTCGTCCTGCATCGGCAGGAACACGCCGGACGAGTCGACGAGGTAGACGAGCGGCAGATTGCACTCGAACGCGATGCGCTGGGCGCGGAGGACCTTCTTGCACGTCATCGGGACGAACGCGCCGGCCTTCACGGTGGCGTCGTTGGCGACGATCATGCACGGGTGGCCGGCGATGTCACCGATGCCCGTAACGACGCCCGCGCCGGGGAACGCGCCCCACTCGCGATACATGCCGTGCGCCGCCCAGAGGCCGACTTCGAGGAACGAGTCCGGCGAATCGATCAGCGCCGCGATGCGCTCGCGCACGAAGAGCCGCCCGAGCTTGTGCTGACGCTCCTGCCCCGCCGCGCCGCCGCCTTCGCGCAGCGTGGCTTCCTGCTGCGCGATTTCATTGCAGCGGTCGAGGAGAGCGGGAGTGGGGGAAGGGGTGGTGGGTTTCATTCCGGTTCAGGGAAGAACTCGATCTCGTCCCAGGTTTTGATTTTTGATTCGAAATTAGGAAAGCGGATCGAAAGTTGGGTTCTATCTTCCGGCGTGCGAACAACGATTAACTCCACGGCCTCGGCGGGAAAAGTCAGTCTGCTATTCCGCGTGGTTTCGTTTTGCTTAGCCTTTCGATCAAACGCGGCATCTTCAAAAATGTCTTCGGGGTAAATTGTTTGAAGCAGGTCGTTCGGAACATAGCGCCACTCCATTTCCTCATCGAAATCTTTGCACTCGGTTGTGCGCCGAATGAATTTCTTGCCGGGAAAGAATCCATTCACCGGTTTCATGTAGGGCACGAGAGGGAGTAGTTCCCCGAGCGCATCACGGGTAAGCTGCCCCGAAAGCAATGCACGTCCGTGTTTGGCCACATGTTCGGCGATAGGGCTGCCATCGTGAATGTAGAGCAGTGGCGTGACCTTGGCTTGCTTACCCCAGTCCTTGCTGAGGCCGACCATGAAATCGCCGTAAGCTGCTTTGTGCTCGGCGCACATCCCTAGTGGAATGTCGCAAAAGCTCACCATGGGAATCATTAGGTAGAGGGGACGACCTCCAACGGTCCAAGAAAAATCCTCGGCGCAGTAGCGAGGCCAAAATCCGCGCTCTAGAATTTCGATTAAGTAAGGCAGCTCCGACGTAAAGTGATGAAGTCTGTATTCTCGAGGACTCATACTTTAAACCATCGGCCGGAATTTTCCGACCACGCCGGTGAGACATGCCGTGATTTGGCCGAGGGAGCAAACTTCGACCGTGTTCACGAGTTCGCCGAAGACGTTGCCGCCGTTGCGGGCGACGTTTTCGAGGCGCTGCAGCGCTTCGGGGGCTTTCTTGGCGTGCTTCTTCTTGAAGGCTTTCAGGCGCTCGACTTGCAGGCGCTGCTTTTTCGGCGGCGTGCGGGCGAGGGGGACGTTCGGGTGCGCTTCTTCGGAGACGTATTTGTTCAGGCCGATGATCGGGCGCTCGTGCGCGTAGATCTGTTTCTCGTAGGCGTGGCCGGCTTCTTGTATTTTGCTGCGCTGGTAGCGTTGCTCCATCGCGGCGATGACGCCGCCGAGCGTGTCCATCTCGCGGAAGACATCGAGGATGCCCTTCTCGACCTGGCGCTCGAGCGCGAGCAGGCCGGGCGCGCCGCCGAACATGTTCATCATGTGCTTAAACACGCCGGACTCCTCGAGGATGATCGACTGGCCGTGCGAGGCGAGGAGCGCGTATTTCTCGGTCGGCGTCGTGAAGGGCTCGTCGGCGGAGTTGGAGTGGCACGAGTTGGTGTAATTCATGTAGGCCAGCATCAACTCGACGGCGGTGCGCGTGAGGTTGTTCTGGAACTCCGCGGCGATGAGCGAGCGGCCGGAGGTCTGCGTGTGCAGCTTGAGGATCTGCGCCTTGGCGTCGGCGCCGAACACGTCGCGCATGCCGATGGCCCAGATGCGGCGGCAGACGCGGCCGAGCACGAGGTATTCGACGTCGAGGCCGCAATCCAAGAAGAACGAGAGGCGCGGGCCGAAGGCGTTCACGTCGGCACCGCGCTGCTTGAGCAGCTCGACGTAGGTGAAGCCGTTCGAGAGCGTGAACGCGGCTTGTTGCACGGGCGTCGCGCCGGCCTCGGCGATGTGGTAGCCGGAGATCGAGACGGGATACCAGCGCGGCATGTTGGGCACGCACCATTCCATCATGTCGCCGAGGAAGCGGAGCGAGGCGTCGACGGGGAAGATGACTTCGTTCTGCGCCTGCACTTCCTTGAGCATGTCGGCCTGGATGGTGCCGCGGAGATTCGGGACGCAATCGGCGCCGAAGCGGCGCTTCGCGGCGGCGATGAACATCGCGAGGATGATTGGCGCGGGGGCGTTCATCGTCATCGAGACGGAGGCGTCCTTGCGCGTGAGGTCGAAGCCGGCGAAGAGCCGCTGCATGTCCTCGACGGTGTCGATCGCGACGCCGCCCTCGCCGACCTTGCCGAGCACGCCTTCGTGGTCGGAGTCGAGGCCGTAGAGCGTGGGGCCGTCGAACGCGGTGGAGAGGCGGATGCTTTTTTGGTTTCGCGAAAGGTATTTGAAGCGCGCATTGGTGTCCTCCGCGAGGCCGAGGCCGGCGAAGAGGCGCATGGGCTCCTCGCCCGTGCCGCTGTCGCGGTCGAGATACATCTCGCGGTAGGCGGCGGTGGCGTAGGGGAACTGACCGGGCAGGCCCTGGCCGAGGAGGTAATCGGCGATGGCGCCGGGCTCGTCGGTGTCGGGGAGGGCGAGGCGCGGGATCTTCGTGCCGGTGGGCGAGGACGTGTAGTCGACGGACGCGCGGATTTTCTCCCACTTCGTGCGGAGTTCGGCGGCGTAGGCGGCGTCGGTGCGCGCGCGGGCGACCTCGGCGCGGACGAAGGCGTTGTAGGTTTCGACGGAGTCGGCGATTTTTCCGAGCTGGCTCATGCGTGGGAGACGGAAAGTTGAGAGTGAGGGTTGAGAGCTGAGAGACGGCGGGTAGGCGCGGCGTTTTCGGTAGGGGCGCTTGCCCTCAAGCGCCCTGCGCAGGGCCGTTGGGGGCAACGGACCCTACGGCGTGGTGCCGTTCGTGGCTCATGCGAGTTTCAGCTGGCAGGCAGGTTCGCCGCCGGTGGAGAGGGTGAGGCCGCCGCGTTCGGCAAGGGCGCGGAAGAGCGCGTCGACGCCCGGGTCGAAGTGCTTGGCGGCGGTGGTGGTGTGGAGGGTCTGGCCCTTGCCGTTCTGGTCGAGGCGCGCCTGGATCTCGGCCTTGGCGGTGTGCGCCATCGGGTGGTCGCATTTGTTCAGCGCGACGAAATCGGCGCCGTTGAGCAGCGCGATCTTCTGCAGCTGGATGCGGCCGCCGTAGTAGGGCGCGAGGACGAAGAGCGTGGCGTCGACGAGCTTCCTGCCGCCGAATACGCCGAAGGGATCGCTCTCCTGGCCGACGCCGACGGACTCGACGAGGATGAGGTCGAACTCGCCGGAGGCTTTCAGAATGTCGATCGCAGCGGGGGCGGCGGCGCTGAGGCCGGTGAGGCTGCCGCGCGTGGCCATGGAGCGGAAGAACACGCGGTCGTCCTGCGCGTAGATCGCGCTGACGCGGTCGCCGAGGATGGCGCCGTGCGAGTCGGGGTGCGACGGGTCATTGGCGAGGATGGCGATGCGGCCCTGCGGGACTTTTTTGAGGAAGCGCGAGGTGAGTTCGTCGATCAGCGTGGACTTGCCGGCGCCGCCGGGGCCGGCGATGCCGAGGACAAAAGAACGCGCAGCGTTCTTTCGTCGCAGTTGAGAGTTGAGAGTTGAGGGTTGAGAGACGCGGTGCGGTTTTTCGAAGGCGGCGGTTTCCGCGATCGTGATGGCGCGGGCGAGGGCGCGGTCGCCGCGGAATTTCGCGTTCGGTTTCGCGTCGCGGGCATACTCGCGCTTGATCAGCGCCATGATGTCGTCGAGCGGCGTGCCGGCGAAGAAGATGCGGTCGGTGCCCTGGCGCTTCATCACGCGCTCGTCGGCCGGCGTGATCGTGCCGCCGCCGCCGCCGAAGACGGGGATGTCGCCCGAGCCGCGCGCCTTCAGCTGGTCGACGACCTCCTTGAAGAAGACGATGTGGCCGCCGTTGTAGGAGCTGAGGCCGACGACGTTGGCGTCCTCCTGGATGGCGGCGCGCGCGATGGTCGTCGCCGACTGGTGGTAGCCGAGGTAGATGACCTCGATGCCGTGGCGGGCGAGTTCGATGTTGATGGTCGTGACGGCGCTGTCGTGCCCGTCGCAGATCGGCACCGCAGTGAGGATGCGGAGCGGAGCGGCGGGAGCGACGGCGGCGCGGCGGGGGGTAGCGGCGGCCATAGGTTGGCTATGACATACGGCGGTGGGCGGCGTGCGCAACTGCGGCGCGGGCGCGCGCGGGAAATCGCAGCGGCGCTAATACGGCCCTATGAGCGGCGAATGACCGCGCCGCGCGGATGCGGCGCGACGCGGAGAGGGCAGTGGGCGCGGCGTTGCGGGTTCGACAGCGCGGGGCGGGGGCGTAGGCTCGCGGCATGCACTTCCGAGACTTGAGCGAGGCGCAGCTGCTGGCGGTGGCGATCGGCGCGGAGGAGGAGGACGCGCGCATCTACCGGGATTTCGCCGAGAGGCTGCGGGCGAACTTCCCCGCGTCGGCCGAACTCTTCACGCGCATGGCCGAGGAGGAGGACGGGCACCGGCACCGGCTGATCGAGGTGTATCGCGCGCGGTTCGGAGAGCACATCCCGCTGATCCGGCGGCAGGACGTGAAGGGCTTTCTCGTGCGGCGGCCGGCGTGGCTGGCGCAGGCGCTGCGGCCGGAGCGGGCGCGCGAGGAGGCGGCGATGATGGAGATCGAGGCGCGGCGTTTCTACGAGGCGGCGGCGGCGCGCACGAGCGACGCCGGCGTGCGGCAGCTGCTCGGCGACCTGGCGCAGGAGGAAGGCCGGCACGAGGCGACGGCGGTGCTGGTCGACAGCGCGCAGCAGGCGTCGGGTCAGGTCGAAGCGGAGGCGCACGCGGCGCGACGGCTCTTCGTGCTGCGGTTCGTGCAGCCGGGGCTGGCGGGGCTGATGGACGGCTCGGTGTCGACGCTGGCGCCGCTCTTCGCGGCGGCGTTTGCGACGAACAACACGGTCGAGACGTTCAAGGTCGGCCTGGCGGCGTCGGTCGGCGCGGGCATCAGCATGGGTTTCGCGGAGGCGCTGTCGGACGACGGCAAGCTCAGCGGGCGCGGTGCGCCGTGGCTGCGCGGCGTGGTCTGCGGGGCGATGACGACGCTCGGCGGCATCGGGCACACGCTGCCGTATCTGGTGGGGAACTTCCGGCTGGCGACGAACGTCGCGATCGCGGTGGTGGCGGTGGAGCTCGCGGTGATCGCGTGGATCCGCAAGCGCTACATGGACACGCCGCTGTTGTCGGCGGTCTTCCAGGTGGTGGTGGGCGGCGTGCTGGTGTTCCTCGCCGGCTGGTGGATCGGCGCGGGGTGAGGCGCGGACCCAAAAGCGGCGGTCGGTGACCGCCGCCGGTGGCGCGCGCGGGGCCGTCAGCCCCGGCGGGAGCGCTGGCGCCGGACGGCGGCGACGACCGTCACGAGGCCGAGGCCGAGGAGGACGCAGGTCGACGGCTCGGGCACGGGCGTGAAGTTGAGCAGGAGGGCGGTGCTGTCGTTGCTGAGCGAGAGCGAGAACGTGCCCGCCTGGTAGGCGGTGAAGTTGCCGAGGTTGAGCACGAGGTTGCTCGAGCCGGACTCGCCGCTGCCGATGAGGCCGGTGATGGGCGCGGAGGTCTGGAGGATGGCGAGCGAGGCGGGGGAGCTGAAGTCGGTGCTGAGCGCGCCGAGCGCGTCGTTGGCGGCGGACCAGGAGTTGACCTGGATGGTGAACGGGTTGGCGACGGTGGCGGTGAGGGCGAACGTGCCGGTGCTGCTGACGACGATCTGGTCCCAGCCGCTGCCGGCGGAGCCGGCGAAGTTGGCGATGTCGAAGCTGGCGGTGCCGCCGCCCGCGAAGGTGAGGTTGTTGGTGAAGGTGAGCTGGCCGGGCGAGTTGCCGGGGGCGATCTTGACCTGCGGGCCGGCGGTGATGGCGGAGGCGATGGTGCCGTTGCCGCCGAGGGTGCCGCCGCCGGCGCCGAACGAGATGGCGTTGGTGAAGACGATGCCCGACGCGGCGCCGATGCCGCCGCCGTCGAGGACGATGGCGCTGGTGCCGAAGGCGGTGGTGCTGCCGGCGATGAGCATGCCGCCCTTCACGGTGGTGGTGCCGGTGTAGGCGTTGGTGCCGGAGAGCGTGAGCTGGCCGGCGCCGGACTTCACCAGGGAGGCGTTGACGCTCGCGGTGTCGCTGCCGGAGAAGTTGGCGGGCGTGCCGCCGATGTTGGCGTAGAGCGTGCCGTCGTAGGCCTGGTTGATCGTCAGGGTGGAGCCGGCGGCGAGGGCGACGAAGGAGCGGTTGTTGGTGTCGTAGCCGGCGGTGTAGCCGCCGCTCAGGCTGCCGATCGAGGGGGCGGCGGAGGTGAACTGGAGGTCGGCGCCGCTGCCGAGGTAGAGGCTGTTGCCGGTGCCGCCGAGGGCGGTGTCGGTGGCGGCGACGACGAGCGGCGTGCCGGTGGCGAGCGAGTCGCCGATCCGGATCCAGGAGGAGCTGAGGCCGCCGTTGGCGCCGTTGAGGGTGAAGGTGCCGTTGCCCGAGAAGGCGAGCAGCGAGGCGTTGCCGCTGAGGGTGCCGTTGAGGGTGAGGCCGTTGCCGGTGTAGGCCTGGGCCTTGGTGGCGAGGTTCTCGTCGTCGCTGGTGACGGGCACGCCGAACTGCAGGGCGCCGGAGGAGAAGGCGAAGTTGTTTTGCAGCGTGACCCCGGCGGTGGTGGCGGCGATGGTGGCGGGGGCGTCCCAGTCGTAGGAGCTGTTGACGGTGAGGGTGCCGGTGCCGAGCGGGCCCTGGGTGATGGCGCCGGAGCCGTTGACGGTGCTCGAGGCGCCGAGCAGCAGGTAGCCGCTGTTGAAGGTGGTGCCGCCGCCGAAGTCGCTGGCGCCGGAGGAGAGCTCGACGTAGCCGCGGCGGTGGAGGTCGCTGTTGGTGGCGCCGACGAGGAGAGAGCCGACGTTGGTGGCGAGCAGCGGGGCGTCGATCGTGAGCCAGCCGCCGTTGAGGCCGGTGACGGAGAGCCGGCTGGCGGACGGCGCGGTGAGGGTGCCCTGGAGATGGACGTGGGTGGTGGTGCCGATGAAGATGTCCTCGAAGCTGCCGAGGTTGACCGGGTCGGAGATGGTGCGGCCGTTCGGGTCGGCGGCATCGAAGCCGAGGACGGAGTCGGAGTTGTAGGCGTTGCCGGCGAGACGGGCGATGAACTGGGCGGGCGTGACGGTGCCGGCGCCGCCGGCGGTGAAATTCTCCGTGTAGCCGACATAGGCGCCGGAATCCACGGAGTAGCTCGAGCCGGTGGGCAGCGCGGTGGCGGAGTCGAGCACCACGATCGAGTGATCGCTCATGAGGTTGCCGGCGAAAGTGTTCGCGCCGCGCAGCCAGACGGTGAGCGGGTCGTCGCCGGAGGGCGTGCGGACGCGGACGCCGGCGGCGGTGGAGTTGGCGGGGACGCCGAGGTTGGTCTCGACGTAGAGTTTGCCGGAGCCGCCGCCGAAGACGTAGTTGCCGCCGCTGGGCGGGGTGATCGTGCCGGTGCGGAGGGTGGCGCTGGTCATCGTGCCGAGGCCCCAGAAGCCGGAGGTGGGGCCGCCGTTGTCGTTGGCGAAGCTGGCGAGGTTGACGGTGTCGGTGAAAACGG
Organism: Oleiharenicola sp. Vm1; assembly: GCF_047777955.1. GTDB lineage: Bacteria > Verrucomicrobiota > Verrucomicrobiia > Opitutales > Opitutaceae > Didemnitutus. Next base: position 4,263,953 of record NZ_CP180537.1, on the reverse strand, counting down.
TGGGCGTGCTCGAGAGGTCGGGGTTGGTGTCGAAGCCGAGGGCGCCGTCGAAGGAGCCGGGCTGGTTGATCTTCGCGAGGATGGCCTCCAGGCCGCCGCTGTAGCCGGTGCCGACGTAGCCGCTGCTCGCGGCGATGGAACTGGTGGCGCCGAGCGAGCCGGGGGTGAAGAAGATCACGCCGGCGTGGTCCACGACCGTGGCGCCGGTGTAGGTGTTGTTGCCGGCGAGCACGGCGACGGGGAACGCGTTGTCCTCGTTGCTGGAGCTGGCGAGGGTGGTCTGCTCGCCGCCGCTGGAGTTGCTGGCGAAGGTGAGGGTGGTGGCGCCGCCCGCGGCGTTCGCGATGCCGCCGGTGAGGAAGAGTGCGCCGTCGACGCCCAAGCGCACCGTGGTGGCGGTGCTCAGCGGGGTGATGGCGCCGGCGAGGGTGATGCGGTCGGATTCGGCGGCGTTGCCGAGGGTGACGTTGTTGCCGAGGACGATGGCGTTGTGGAGCGTGACGTCGTCGGAGGTGCTGGTGCGCAGGCTCGTGTTGTCGCCGAGCGTGAGCGTGCCGGAGCCGACGGGGCCGGAGATCAGGTTCGAGTCGCCGAGCGCCGAGCTGGCGCCGACGTAGAGCGTGCCGCCCTGGATAGTGAGGCTGCCGAAGCCGCTGTCGCTGCTGTCCAGGATGAGCGTGCCGCCGCCGGTCTTGGTGAGGGAGGTGCCCGTGGCCGACTCCGAGATCCGCCCGTAGGCGTAGACCGTGCCGTCGTTGATGGCCCAGGTCTGGTTGCCGGCCAGCTCGATCCGCGAACCGAGCACGAGCAGGGAGTTGCCGGAGCCGCCGAAGGTCAGGCCGGCGTCGCCGAGGCGGAGCAGACCGCCGTCATCGCTGGAGAGGTAATAGTCCGGCATCGGGCTCGCGAACATCAGGCCGCGCGCCGCGAACGAATAGGGGAACTGGATCGCGAGATCGCTGCCGGAGGAGGCGCCCGTCGACGAACCGAACGCCAGCAGGGCATTGTCCCCCGAGGTCGGCGCCACGCCGCCGCTCCAGTTCGCGCCGGTGCTGGCGGAGGCGGATTTGTAGCCCGAGGTGCTCGTGGTCGAGTTGCCGGTCCAAGTGAAAGTGGTCTGCGCCGCGAGCCATCCGAACGACAGCAGGCAGCCGAGCAGCAGGCCGAGGCGGCGCGGAGCTTTCATGCCGCACGTGGTAGCGGCGGCACCTCTTTGGCTCAAGATTTTTGCAAGAGTGGGGCCGGTCGCTTTCCGGTGCGCACCGGTCCCGGCGCCGGGAAAATGACGGACGAAGATCGGTGGTGGGCCGAAAGCCGTAGCGTGCTTATTCGCTAGACCGGAGCGACTTGCGGAAGTTAAAAAATCCGGGCACGCGCATTGCAGTGTCGGCGGCGGCCCATGAAGTTCCCGCTCCCCTCCCGCTCCTCCGCTGCCGCGCGCCGTTGCGCGCTCCTGCTCGCCGCCGGTCTCGTGCTCGGCGCGCTGCCGTCGCCGCTTCGCGCCGGCTACGAGGACATCGTCAACGCGTTTGCCGCCCTTCGCTCGGACACGAGCTTTCCCGTGCAGGGGAAGGCGTTCAACGACATCGAGGAGACCTTCGGCCCGCGCCGCCAGCCCTCGCTCAGCGGCAGCTACGACTGGCATCGCGGCATCGATATCGACGGCACCGGCGGCGAAAACATCCTCGCGGCCTACGACGCGCAGTTCGAGAAGCTCGATTACTCTGCCAGCGCCGGCAACTACGTCGTCCTGAAGCACACGCTGCCGTCCTCCGTCGTCTACGGGACCAATCCCGACAAGCAGACTTGGACGACGTTCTACACCTACTACATGCACCTGAGCGACGACAGCGTGACGCTCATCAACAACGCCGGCTGGGCCAAGGGCTCCGCCATCACGGCCGGCACGACCATCGGCCACCTCGGCAACACCGGCGGCTCCGGCGGGGAGGCTTACGCCTACCACCTGCACTTCGAGCTCCGCTTCGGCACCTCGAACCCGCTGGAGAACCAGATCGCGGTCGGCGGCCTCACCGCGACCGACGCCTGGTTTGATCCGCATCTGCACCCGATGCTGCTCTTCAACCCCAACGATGCCACGCTGCGCGGCGCCTCCAGCGGCGCGACCTACGCGCAGTCGCTCTCGCTCCTCGCCGCGGGCACGCACGCCGACGGCCTGACGTTTCAATACACCTCGTCGCTCGACGAGCTGCCGCTGCTGAACCGCTTTGACGTGCAGGTGCGCGAGATCGCGAGCGGCAACGTCGTGCGCTCGCACACGCTCGATTTCAACCAGCGCCTCGGCTTCGACGCCTCGACCAACGCGCTGCTTGACACCCGCGACCTCACCCAGCCCTACAGCGCGCCGCAATACTTCGAGGATGCGGACACGACCTTCTCCTCGCAGCTCGTCGTGCCCACGAGCTGGCTCGGCGCCTACGCCTCCTCCGCGTATTCCGTCACCGTCACGGCGAGCGACATCTGGCTGAACTCGACGACGCTCACGACCTCCGCCGTGCCCGAGCCCTCGACCTATGCCGCACTCGCCGGGGCGCTCGCGCTCGGCGCGGTGGCATGGCGCCGCCGCTTCCGCCGCGCCTGACCCGCGGCGCGTGCGCGATTGACGCTCCGTCGCGCCGCTGGTGGAGTGGGCGCGGACCGATCCGGGCCGTCGCTCCGCCCCTATGTTCTCGGAATTTCGCGTCGTGTGCCGCTCGCTGGCCCGCGCCCCTGGTTATGCGGTGACCGTCATCCTGACGCTGGCGCTCGGCATCGGCACCGCGGCGGCGCTGCACAGCACGCTCAAGGGCTCGCTGCTGCTCCGCTTCGACTACGCGGAGATCGACCGGCTGGTGCGCGTGGAGGCGGTCTACCAGGGCTCGCCATTCCCGATCCAGACGTTCCTGGCGCGGCACCTGGCCTACCGGGAGCGCGCCCGGTCGCTCTCCGCCTTCGCCGGCGGCACGACGGACGCGCTCAACCTCGTGGTCAACGGCGAGCCCGAGGGCGTGAGCGTGGCGCGCGTCACGGCGAACTACTTCACCGTGCTCGGTGTCGCGCCGTTCCTCGGCCGCACCTTCGGTCCGAACGACGGGCAGCCCGGCTCCGAGCACGTCGCCATCCTCACCTTCGCGTATTGGAAGAGCCGCTTCGGCGCGGACCCGGCGATCGTGGGCCGGGAGATCCGACTCAACGAGCGCACCTACCAGGTCGTCGGCGTGCTGCCCGAGGAGTTCCGCTCGGCCTTCAACATGGCGGGCGGCCGCCTGTTCGTGCCGCTCGTGCTGCCGCCGGTGGCGACGCCGCAGACGGCCTTCAACAACCTGGCCACGATCGCGCGGCTGCGCCCGGGCGCGACGCGGGCGGAGGCGCAGACCGAGCTGCGCACCATCCGGCCCGAGCAGGGCCAGCCCTATGCCGAGTGGATGGGCAAATACCAGGCGGTGGTGAAGCCGATCGACGCGCCCCCGAGTTCGACGGCTACCAGCGCTACGTCGTGATGCAGTGGACCAGCATCGTGGCGGTGGCGTTCCTCTACCTGATCGCCTGCGTGAACGCCGGCAGCCTCATGCTCGTGCGCACCCTCGACCGCCGGCGCGACACCGGCATCCGGCTCGCGCTCGGTGCCGGACGCTGGGCGGTGGCGCGGCCGCTGCTGATCGAGGCGCTCGTGCTGTCGGCGCTCGCCATCGCCTGCGGCGTGATGGTGGCGAAGTGGCTGCTGCCCGCGCTGCTGGCGGTCGCCCCCGGCAGCGAGGAAAACACCTTCAAGGCGATCGCGCTCAGCTGGGAAACCCTCGGCTACCTCGCGCTCCTCGGCCTCGTCACGGGCGTGCTCGTCGCCAGCGGTCCGGCGTGGCGCGCGGCGCGTTTGAACGTGAACGAGGCGATGAAGGACAGCGGGCAGGGGACCGGCGAGAGCCGGCGCATGCGCCTGATCCGCCGCGTGCTGGTGGTGGTCGAGGCCACGCTCGCCGTCGCGCTGCTCGCGGGCACCGGGCTGATGATCCGGACGTTCCAGGCGCTGCAGGACTACGAGCCCGGCTACCAGACGGCGAACCGCTTCATCGTGAACCTGCGCCTCTCGCGCGAGGAGAACCTCAAAGCCGACGTGCGCCTCGAGCGCTACAAGCAGGTGGTGGAGCGGCTGAAGGCGGTGCCCGGCGTGGCGGGAGCGAGCCTGGTGGCGACGAACTTCACGCCGGCGTTCTTCGGGCCGGTGAAGATCAAGCTCGCCGGCCGGCCGGATGCCGGCGAGGTCGACGCGGCGCCGCACGTCCTGATGCCCGACGCGCTCGACCAGCTCGGCATCCCGCTCCGCGCGGGCCGGTCGCTCGCGGAGCTGCGCCCGGGCGACCCGGTGTCGGTCGTCGTGAGCGAGACGTTCGCCCGCAATTATTTTCCCGGCCGCAGCCCGCTGGGGGAGCGGATCGAGCTGAACGCGCAGGAAAAATGGGAGATCGTCGGCGTGGTCGGCGACATCCGCTCCGCGCGCACCGAGGCGAAGCCGCGCTACTATTTTCCCTACTGGCAGCAGAAGTGGAACACGGCCTTCAACCTGCTCGTGCACACCACGGCGAAGCCGGACCCGAAGTTCAACAGCGACGTGCGCCGGGCGATCTACGAGATCGAGCCGAAGTTCGCCGTGATGGCGGTCACGGGCCTCGACCAGCAGCAGAAGTCGGAGATCAACACCGAGCGTTTCGTGATGGCCGCGCTCGAGGTGCTGGGCGGGCTGGCGCTGCTGCTGGCCATGCTCGGGCTGTTCGCGATGATGTCCTACTCGGTGGCGCAGCGCCGCGCGGAGTTCGGCATCCGGCTGACGTTCGGCGCCACGCCGGCGTCGCTGCGCTGGCTGGTGATCCGCAGCGGGCTCGTGCTCGCCGCGCTCGGGGTCGTGCTGGGCCTTGGCATCGCGTGGGGCCTGTCGCGCCTGATGACCGCGGTGCTCTACGGCACCCGGGGGCCGACCCGCTCGTGTTCGGCCTCGTGGGCCTGGTGATGTTCCTCGTCGCGCTGCCCGCCTGCGCCTGGCCGGCGTGGCGCGCCGGCAAGGTCGACGTGGTGAAGCTGCTGCGCGCGGAGTGATTTTATGCTGACCACCCTCAGGATCGCGGTTCGCTCCCTCACCCGCAGCCCGGCGCACACGCTGGCGGTTGTGGTCACCATGGCGCTGGGCGTGGGGGCGGCGGCGACGTTCTACAGCATGATCGCGCAGGCGCTTTTCCCGCGCGTCGCCTACCCCGAGCCGGAGCGGCTGGTGCGGATCGAGCTGTCGAATCCCAAGATGCCGAGCTCGCAGGCGCCCTTCCTGCTGAAGTATTTCGCCTACCGGGAAGCAAAGTCGTTCGCGGCGGTGGCGGGCGCCTCCTACGAGGCGGTGAACCTGCTCGTCGACGACGAGCCGCAGGGCCTGTTCGCGGCGCGCGTGACGGATAATTTCTTCGCGCTGCTCGGCGTGCAGCCGGCGCTCGGCCGCACGTTTTTGCCGGAGGAAACCCAGCCCAACGCGGCGAAGGTCGTGGTGCTCAGCGACTGGTTCTGGCGCAACCGCCTTGGCGCCGACCCGCGCGTGCTGGAGCGGGAGTTGAAGGTCAACGGCCACCCGCACCGCATCGTGGGCGTGCTACCGCGCGACTTCACGCCGCCGGTGGTGGTGCCGGGCGAGCGCAGCGTGTTCCTGCCCTACGCCCTGCCGGCGGCGGCGGGGAATGCCGAGGCGTTCCTGCCGATCGTGACGCTCGCCCGCCTTGCGCCCGGCGTGACGCCCGAGCAGACGCGCGCCGAGCTGGAGACCTTGCATCCCGAGCAGGGCAAACCCTACGAGAAATTCATCCGCGACTATCGTGTGCGCGTGACGACCGCGATGGAGCCGCCGGACAACGTGTGGGTGCATCGTTATCATCGGATGCTGTGGATCAGTCTGGGCGCCGTGGGCTTTCTTTACGCGATCGCCACGGTCAACGCCGGCAGCCTCGTGCTCGTGCGCATGCTCGGCCGGCGGCGCGAGATCGGCGTCCGGCTCGCGCTGGGCGCGCGGCGGCGGGATGTGCTGCGGCCGTTGCTTGCGGAGGGATTGCTGATGTCGGTCCTCGCGGTGGGTCTCGGCGCCATGATTGCGAAATGGCTGATGCCGCTGCTGCTGACGCTCGCGCCGGGCGGACGCGATGGCGCCGTCGCGCAGCTGAGTGGCGAGGGGCTGGCGTTTCTCGCGGTGGTTGGGACGCTCACGACGCTGGCGGTGGTGATCATGCCCGGCTGGCATACGACGCGGCTGAGCATCCAGGACGTCGTGAAGGATGGCTCCGCGGCGGCGGGCGAGAGCCGGGCCACGCGGCGGTTGCGCGGTGCGCTCGTGGTGATCGAGGCGGCGCTGGCGGTCGTGTTGCTCACGGGGGCAGGCCTGATGGTGCGGTCGTTCGCCCACATGGCCCGACAGAAGCCGGGCTACGAACTGGAGCATCGTTACACCGTGATGTTGAGCCGGCCGATGCGCGAGCGGCCGAGCGCCGAGCAGTTGATCGAGCAGCGGCGGGTGCTGCTGGAGCGGGTGCGGAGCATCCCGGGCGTGGCGAGCGCGGCGCTCTCGATGGGCGCGGTGCCGTCCTACTACGCGCCGCAGAAAACTAAAATCTTCGGTCGTGAGGACAGTCCGGAGATCGAGGCTGCGGGCAATCCATGCTCGCCGGAGTTGCTGGAGGCGCTCGGAATTCCGTTGCGGCTCGGGCGTCCGCTGTCCGCGCAGCGCCCCTCCGATCCGCCCGCGATCTGGATCAACGAGACGATGGCGCGGCTCTTTTTCGGCGATCGTAATCCGGTGGGTGAACGGGTGGTGGGCTTCGACCAGAAGCCGTGGGAAATCGCGGGGGTGGTGGGCGACCAGATCGCGCAGCGCGACGGGGCGAAGCCGCGGTTTTTCTTCCCCTATTGGCAATCGCCCTACTGGGCCGCCGACGAAGTGCTGCTCAAGCTCTCCGGCGCGCCGGGTCCGAAATTCGAAGCGCAGGTGCGCCGCGCACTCTACGAGGTCGCACCCACCGTCGCGGTGATTGGCCTCTATCCGCTCGAACAGCATCGGAAATGGGAGGTGAACAACGAACGGCTGGCGTTCGCGCTGCTGCAGGTGCTCTCGGCGCTCGCGCTGCTGCTGGCGGCGACCGGCTTGTTCGCGATGATGGCGTATTCGGTGGCGCAGCGGCGCGCGGAGTTCGGCGTGCGGCTCGCACTGGGTGCGATGGGCACGTCGTTGTATCGACTCGTGCTGAGCGCCGGCGCGGGGCTCGCGGCCCTCGGTGTCGCAATCGGCCTCGCGGCGGCGTGGGCTTTGTCCCGTTTTCTCGAATCGCTGCTGATCGGCACGCCTTCGCACGACGCGCTGACGTTCGCCGCGGTGGGATTGCTGATGCTCGTCGTCGCCTTGCTCGCGTGCTGGTGGCCGGCGCAGCGGGCGGCGCGCGTGGACGTGACGGAGCTACTGCGCGCGGAGTGACGCGCGCAGCTCGACTCAGAAGTCCGCCGTGCCCGGGGTGCGGGCGAAGGGGATCACGTCGCGGATGTTGCCCACGCCGGTCACGAACATGAGCATGCGCTCAAAGCCGAGGCCGAAGCCCGAATGCGGCACGCTGCCGTAGCGGCGGAGGTCGAGATACCACCAGTAGGCTTTCTCGTCGAGGTGGTGCAGCGCCATGCCTTCGCGGAGCTTTTCGAGGCGCTCCTCGCGCTGGCTGCCGCCGATGATTTCGCCGATGCCGGGGACGAGCAGGTCCATCGCCGCGACCGTCTCGCGGCCGGGCGCGCACCCGTCGTTGGCGCGCATGTAGAACGCCTTGATCGCGCGCGGGTAGTTGTAGACGGTCGTCGGGCACTTGAAGTGTTCCTCGGTCAGGTAGCGCTCGTGCTCGGCCTGGAGGTTCGCGCCCCATGCGACGGGATGCTCCCAGGTCTTGCCGCTCTTCTCGAGGATCTCGATCGCCTCGGTGTAGCTGCAGCGGACGAATGGCTTTTCGAGAACGAAGTCGAGGCGGGCGAGGAGGTCCTTGTCGACGAACTTGGAGAAGAACTCGAGGTCGGCCGCGCAGTGCTCCTTGGCGTCGCGGATGAGGTATTTCACGAATTCCTCGGCGAGGTCCATGTTGCCGTGGATGTCGCAGAACGCGACCTCGGGCTCGATCATCCAGAACTCGGCGGCGTGGCGCGAGGTGTTGCTGTTCTCGGCGCGGAACGTCGGGCCGAACGTGTAGATGCTGCTCAGCGCGTGCGCGAAGATCTCGCCTTCGAGCTGGCCCGATACGGTGAGAAACGCCTTCTTGCCGAAGAAATCCTTCGCGTCATCGACGTGCTTGCCGTCCTCGGTGCGCGGCGGGTTCGCGACATCGAACGTCGTCACGCGGAACATGTCGCCCGCGCCCTCGGCGTCGCTCGCCGTGATGATCGGTGTGTGGACGTAGTGGAACTGCTTGTTCTGGAAAAACTGGTGCACCGCGTAGGCGAGGCGGCTGCGCACGCGGAAGACGGCGCCGAACAGGTTCGAGCGCGGGCGCAGGTGCGCGATCTCGCGCAGGAACTCCAGCGTGTGGCCCTTCTTCTGCAGCGGGTAGGTCGCGTCGGCCTCGCCGAGCACGGTGAACTTCGTCGCGACGACCTCCCATTTCTGGCCGGCGCCCTTCGACTCGACGAGCTTGCCGTGCACCTCGACGGAGGCGCCGGTGTTGGCCTTGGCGACCTGCGCGTAGTCGGGCAGCGAGGCGTCGACGATGACCTGCATGCCCTTGAGGCAGGAGCCGTCGTTGAGCTCGATGAACGAGAAGGCCTTCGCATCGCGGCGGGTGCGGACCCAGCCCTGGAGGAGGATGGCGTCGCTCGGAGCGGTGGCGTTGTGCGCGTCTTTGACGAGAGTGCGTTGCATGGCGGAAAAGGGCTTCGAACCAAGCGGCGCGCGCGCGCCTTGGCAAACCCGATATGACGCGGCGGCGCTGGCGGGTGGCCGCCCGATGCCCGGAGGCGGATTTTATCCGGGCAACCCGACGACGTGCGCGCCGCTCTAACGACGCATGATACCGACTGATCGTCCGCCGGCAAATCACGCCATGCGCTTGCTGCTCGCGGTGCTCGCCGGCGCCGGATTGGCCCTGTGCGCCAGCTGCCACGCGCGAGCGGTGGCGCCCTGGTTCTCGTCGGCGCCGCCGGAGCGTCCCGCCGCCGTCGCGTCGTCCCGGCCCGCGGTCGGGGCCGGCATGCCATCGGGCGGCGCGGGCGCCGCCCGGTGAGGCGGCGGGCGGGCTAGGGAGCCGTCGCGCTCAGCGGCGCGTCCTCGTCGCGTTCCAAGCCGACGGGATAAAGGAGGTGGCGGTCGTCGTAGAACTTCGAGCGGCGGTAGAACCACTGCAGGCGCGCGGTGGGGTTTTTCGCGAAGGCCGGCTCAGCGGCGAGCTTGGCCTCGAACTCGGCCTTCAGCTTGGGATCGTCGGCGAGCATCTTCTCCGCCAGCGGGGCGATGACGTAGCCCTCGATGTATTCCGTGCGCTGGAGGATCTCGGGGAAGAAGCCCCAGGCGAGGAACGACTCGTCGCTGACCGGATCGAGCAGCATCATGGCGAGGTCGCCGAGGGGCTGGTCGGTGGAGATGCGCACGGAGCCGGCGGGGTAGACCTCGTCGCGCGTCTCCCAGTCGAGGTGGTCGAACTTGAGCGTGTGGTGACCCTCGAAGGGCAGGGCGGAGGGCTTCGGGCCGGTGAGGCGCGCGAGGGTGACGCGGACGGTGGTGTCCTCGCTCAGCTCGTTCATCTCGATGCCGTGGGCGCGGAGGCGCTCGATGAGCTCGGGCTTCGTCACGGGCACGTAGAACGCCTTCGGGCGCGCCAGCGTGGCGCCGTTGCGGTCGAGGTGGACGGGGATGCCGGCGTAGGTTTTCGGCGTGCCGAGCCAGCGCACTTCCTTGGTGCCGGAGGCGGGTGAGTCGTAGGTCTCGAAGGCGATGCCGGCGAAGTCGAACTTCGCGTCGGTCTCCCGCGGCACGCCGAAGTTGGCGGCGAGCTTCGCCGGGCGGGTGTCGCTGTCGGCGTCGATCGCGGCGCGGACGCCGGCGGCGTTGTCGCCGAGGCCGCGGAGGGCGGCGGCGAGGAGCACGTAGGTGCCGAGCACGCGCTGCTTGTAGGGCTTGAGCGAGTGGTTCTCGACGAGGATGGACGGGATGTGGCGCAGGTCGCCGTAGCCGTTGGAGAAGCGCGGAGTCGTGGTGCCCATGCCGATGCCCTCGGCGAGGTCGCGGTTGTTCTGGGCGAAGATGAGCGGGCCGGGCTGGTGGCCGGCGGCGGTGAGGGCCCGGTCGAGGAGGGGATCGAGGACGTCGTCGAGCCACTTGCCGATCTGCGGCGACCAGGCGAACTGCCCGCCATAGCCGTTGTGACCGAAAGTGATGTCGTATTGGTAGTCGATGCCGTCGGTGACGTGGAGGTCGAGGTAGAGCTCGGGCTGCCAGTCGTTGAGCACCTCGAGCAGCGCGCGCATCTCGGGCGCGTCGGCTTTCATGTAATCGCGGTTGAGGTTCAGGTTCTGCGCGGTGGTGCGCCAGCCCTGGTGGACGGGGCCGCGCTGGTTCGGGCGGTTCCGCTCCGAGCTGCGCTCGTGGCCGTCGGCGTTGAAGACGGGGATGAAGAGGAAGTTCGCCTTCTCCAGCAGCGGGGCCTGGGCGCCGAAGGCGAGGTCGCGCAGGAACATCAGGCCGGCGTCCTTGCCGTCGATCTCGCCGGAGTGGATGCCCGCCTGGGCGAGCAGCGTCGGGCGCCGGTTGGCCGTGAGCGCCTCGGCGGTCTCGGCGCCCTCCTGGCTGGCGACGACGAGGTAGAGCGGGCGGCCCTGTGCGGTGCGGCCGAACTCGACCAGCTTGATCCGCGGCGAGGCGGCCGCGAGCTTCTCGAGCCACGCGATCGTGTCGGCGTAGTTCGGCGAGTCGGTGAGGCCGGTCTTCTCCGCCGGCGTGATCCACGGGCTGTCCGGCGGCGCGACGAGGGCCTCGCTGGCGCCGTGCCAGGCGGGCGCGGGCGGCAGGAAGTCGGAGGGCGAACTCGCGAGCGCGAGCGGCGCGGCGAGCAGGGCGGCGGACAGCAGGCGGGTTTTCATGCGCAAAGCCGCGACGATGCGCAGCGGACCTGAAAACGAAAGGACCAATCGCGGCGCGCCGGGCGCGCTACGGGAGCGCGAGCCCGAGCTTCTCCATGCGGAGGAAGCCGCGTTCCTCGCGCACGTCGGCGAAGCCGAGCGAGCGATACAGCGCGCGGGCGCGGGCGTTGTCGGGATAGACGTAGAGCGAAAAGGCCTGGACGGGCAGGAACGTCGGCGCCACGCGCAGCAATTCGCGGCAGAGGACGCGGCCGAGCCCCTGGCCGCGCCGGGCGGGGGCGACGATGATGCGGGCGAGGTGCGCGTAATCGTCCTCGCGGTGCATCACCTGCCCGAAGCCCACGATCTCCTCCCCGGGGGCCAGGCAGAGGACGAAGGCCTCGCCGGCGACGTGGTGGAGGTTTTCCCAGAGCTGCTGGCGCGAGACCGGAAAGCCGATCGACGGCCCGGCCCACCGGCGCATCGCCTCCGCGTCCGGCGCCCACGGCAGCACGACGTCGAGGTCGTCGGGTTTCGCGGGGCGGAGGCGGCAGGAGGGAGGCACGCGGCGGAGGCTGGCGGGATTTTTCTTCCTCGTCAGCACCGGGTTTCGCCGGGGAGACTCCCCGCCGTGAATCCCGAGCGCGCCCGCCGCCTGCTTTGCCGCCTGCAAGACGCGATCCGCGCCGCGGTGCTCGCCGCGCGCGTCCGCGGGACGGCGCGGCTCGCGCGCATCGCGGCGGTGACCGCGGCCGACACGATCTACGCCATCGACCGGGTCTCCGAGGCGGCGGTGCAGGACTGGCTGGAGGAAAACTGGCCGCGCACCGCGCCGCTGGAGCTGGTGATGGAGGGGCTGGCGGAGGACGCGGCCCACACCTTCCCGCGCGGCACGCCCGTGGCCGCGACGCGGTGGAAGCTCCTCCTCGACCCGATCGACGGCACGCGCGGCCTGATGTTCGACAAGCGCAGCGCCTGGAGCCTCGCCGGGCTGGCGCCGCAGCGCGGGGCGCGCACGACGCTGGCCGACATCACCGTCGCCGCCATGACCGAGCTGCCGACGGCGAAGGCCGGCTGCGCCGATCAGCTCAGCGCCGTGCGCGGGCGCGGCGTGCGCGCGGAACGCATCGACCTGCGCGACGGGCGCCGGCGGCGGCTCGCGCTGCGGCCGTCGACCGCACGCGACGTGGCGCACGGCTTCGCGTCGTTCGCGAAGTTCTTCCCCGAGGGCAAGGCCTGGCTCGCGGCGCGCGAGGAGGCGTTGTGGCGCGAGCTCGGCGTCGACGGCGCGGCGAACGGCCAGCCGGTGTTCGACGACCAGTATCTCTCGACCGGCGGCCAGCTGCACGAGCTCATCGCCGGACACGACCGCTTCGTCGCGGACCTGCGGCCGCTCGCCTTCGCGCGGCTCGGGCTCGCGCGCGGCGCGGCGCTGGCCTGCCACCCCTACGACCTTTGCGCGGAGCTGATCGCGCGCGAGGCCGGCTGCGTGGTCACCGCGCCCGACGGCCGGCCGCTGCGGGCGCCGCTCGACACGACGACGCCGGTGGCCTGGACCGGTTACGCCAACCGCGCGCTGGCGCGCCGCCTCGCGCCGGCGCTGCGCCGCGTGCTCGCCCGGAAATGAAAAGGCGAGGCGCGCCGCCTCGCCGGGAAGGGATGCGGGAGCGCGCGGCTCAGTCCTTCGTCTGCTCGATGACGGTGACCTTGCCGTTCTGGAAGGTCACGCGGATGCGCTCCTCCACCTCCGGGTGGTAGACGTCGGCGTAGACCGGCTGGTAGTAGACCCGGTAGGTGTTGAGGTAGCGGTCGAAGTAGACGCGGCGGTGGTAGCCGGCGAAGTGCGTGCCGTCGTAGCGCTCGAAATACGTGCTGTAGATCCACACCGTCTGCGCGCCGGTGGCGGTGCGCGCCTCGCGCTTCTGGTCGGGGGCGCCGAGGGCGAGGTAGACCATGTCCTCGGTGTAGCCGATGTCGATGATGCCCTGCTTGATCTTCTCCTGCGTGGCGGCGTCGAGGCTGGCGAAGAGCTGCGGGTTCTTCGCGATGCGGCTGTCCACGGTTTCGCAGCCGGCCAGGAGCAAGGCGCCAAGCGCGAGGAGGAGCGGGAGAATCCGGGTTTTCATGGCGGGGAAGGAGACGCCCCGGAACCTACGCGGGTTCCGTGGAAATGCGAGAATGCGCCGTCAGTTCCGGGCGCCCGGCTTCCGCGGTCCACCGCTGACCTGGAGCCGGAAGTCGTTCAGCCATTTGGCGTCGGGGGAGGCGACGTAGCGGGCAAAGAGCGATTCGCCGAGCCGCTGGCGCAGGCGCTCCTCCGCGCGCGCGGCGACGGCGCGGGTCGGCACGGCGAAGCCGCGCGGCTTCTCGTAGTCGCCCCAGAATTGCTCGCGAATCCACCAGGCGTCGAGGGCGGTGGCGGCGTCGATCTCCTCGCCGAGCGCGTCGTGCATGCGCGCGAACTTCGGCTCGGCGCTGGCGAGGTAGACGGCGAAGCGGTCGTCGCCGATCAGGTCGCGGATGCGGCGCCAGTGGTCGAGGCGGGCGTCGCGCTGGCCGGCGCGCTGCTTGCGGCCGTCCGGTCCGGCGCTGGCCTCGAACTCGCGCTGCCAGTCGTAGATCGTGCGGCGCTCGTCGTCGGTCAGCGGGACGTCCTCGAAGTGCCGCGCGGTCCGCTGCGCCGACGGCGAGTTCATGAGGCGGAACTCGCCGATCTGGTCGTAGTCGAGCGTGCGCAGCACGGCGCGTTGCCAGCGCGAAGTGGCGAGCAGGAGCGATTCGCCGCGGTGCGCGGGATCGATCTCGATGCCGGTGGCGGCGCGCAGCCGGGCGGCGCGGAGGCGCGGGACGAAGGCGCGGTCGACCTCCTTGATCGCGGCGACCTGCTCCGGCCGCAGCCAGCCCCACTCGCGCGGGACGTCGATGTGCCAGAGCGCCTCGAGCCGGGGCGCGAACCAGGCCAATTCCTCCGCGTTCGCGCCGCGGCGGCGCAGGCGCGCGAGGCTGGCGTCCGCGTCCTCGTCGGCGTGCAGCGCGCGCCAGAACTCGTTCTCGCGGTCGATGCGCCGCACCTCGTCGGGCGTGAGGAGTTTTTCCTGAGCGGGAGCGAGCGCTGAAATCGCGAGCAGACAAGCGGCCGACAGAACGGCACGCAGACCGGAACGGCGGCGGAGCGGGGTGGGAAGCATGGTCTCGGACGTGGCCCGCGTCCGATGGGGACTGTGCACGGGGCGGCCGCCAAGTCGACGGCCGAGTGGCCGGTTGCTTAGGCCGGCGGCGCGTCCTGCAGGAGGCGGGCGAGGAGCCGGCGGGCGCGGAGGATGCCGGCGACGCGGCGCGTGGCGGGGTCGGCGACGACGGGGAGGGTCTTGTAGCCGTATTCGCGGAAGGCGGAGGCGGCGAGCAGTGCGGTGTCGGTCGCGGCGATCGCGGCCGGGTTCTTGACCATGAAGCTTGCGACCGGCGTCTCCGGCGCGGCCCCGTCGCCCTGCACGCGCAGGAGGTCGGTGAGGGTGACGAGGCCCTCGAGGCGGTCGCCGGCGCCGACGACATAGAAGACGTCGTTGGCGGAGCCGGCGAAGGCGCGCGTGACCTCGCGCAGCGTGGCGGTCGGGGCGAGGAAGGGGTGCGGTGCGGGCTCGATGAAGTCGGCGAGCGCGAGCGAGCGCAGCGTGCCGACGATCTGCGGCCGCTCCTGCCAGAACGTGCTCGAGCGGCGCGTGAGGGCGGAGGTAAGCGCGGCGCGGAGCGGCGCGAGGGACTTCGAGATGGTGGTGAAGACGTGGCGGCCCATCACGATCACCTCGACCACGCCGCGGGCGCGGACGGAGGCGGAGCGCGGCCGGTTGTTGAGCAGGGCCTGTTCGCCGAAGAAGCAGCCGGCGCCGAGCACGGCGATGACCTCGCCCTCGGGTTTCTCCGGCGTGGTGCGGACGACCTCCACCTCGCCGCTCTCGATGACGTAGAAGGCGGCCGGCGGCTCGTCCTGCTTGATGATGAAGTCGCCCGGCTCGTAGTGCGCGTGGGTGACGCGCTCGGTCGGGTCGGTGCGGACGTAGGCGAGGTCGCGGGGGAAGAGCAGCAGCCAAGCCCAGTCGGCGCCGACCTGGATGCGGCGGCCCCACGACGGCATCTTGAAGAGGTAGACGCCGCGCCAGGTGAACCAGGCCCAGAAGCCGCTGAGGCGGAAGCCGAACAGCTCGGCCACGGCGCTGTGGCCGCCGATGGAGCAGAGCTGGCCGAGGACGCGGAAGGTGAACGGGCGCGTCGGCTCGCCGCGGAGGACGCGGACGAGGTTCTGGGCGCATTGGCGGCCCTGGCGTTCGGCGAACTGGCCGGTGGGCGGCGAAGGCTGGCCGTCGTGGGCGTTGAGGACGACGGCGCA
Source organism: Oleiharenicola sp. Vm1 (assembly GCF_047777955.1). Lineage (GTDB taxonomy): Bacteria > Verrucomicrobiota > Verrucomicrobiia > Opitutales > Opitutaceae > Didemnitutus. The sequence goes on along the minus strand of NZ_CP180537.1, from coordinate 4,248,472 downwards.
GTCGCCCAGCGCCCAGGCGTCGGCGCGGCCGCGCAGGCGCAGGTCGGGCTCGGTGAGGAGGCGGCCCTTTTCCTTCGGTGCGTCCATCCGCTCGACGAAGGGGGCGGCGGTGCTGCCGATGGTGCAGACGATGGTGCCGCCGCGGACAAAGCCGTCCTTCGTGCCCACGCCCTCGCCGGTGGCGAGGGTGACGCGGGCGTTGAGCCGCATCGCGACGCCCGCGGCTTCCATCTTTTCCCGGGCGAACTCGCGCAGCTGCGGGCTGATTTCCGGGAGGAGCTGGTCGCGCGAGTGGATGAGCGTGACGCTGACGTCCGCGGGGCGGATGTGGTGGAAGAAGCGCAGGCTGCCGCGCACGAGGTCGTTGATCTCGCCCGCGGCCTCCACGCCGCTGTAGCCGCCGCCGACGACGATGAAGGAGAGATACCAGCGACGCTTCTCCGGGTCGTCGCAGACCTCGGCGCGCTCGAGCTGCTGGAGCACGTGGGTGCGCAGGACGGCGGCGTCGCCGACGGTTTTCAGCGGGAAGGCGTGGTCGGCCATGCCGGGCACGACGTTGAGGTTGGAGACGTTGCCGGCGGCGATGACGACGTGGTCGTAGCCCAGGCGGGCGGGGGAGCCGTCGTGGGCGACGAACTCCACCTCGCGGCGGGCGAGGTCGACGTGCAGGACCTCCTCGGTGCGGCAGACGACGTCGGGCAGCAGCTGGCGGAGCGGCACGATGACGTCCTGCAAGCTGAGCGACGAGCCCACGGCGTCGGCCAGCAGCGGGCTGAAGACGAGGTGGTTCTCGCGGTTGAAGAGGACGACGTCGGCGTCGTTGCGGCGGAGTTCGCGCCGGAGGGTCTGCGCGCACTTCACCCCGCCGAAGCCGCCGCCGATGATGACGATGCGAGTGCGAGCCATGCGCGTGGGATGCCGGTAGGGTGCGCAACTCGCCGGGAATCGCAACCCGGGATGGCGGAGAGGGGGGGATTCGAACCCCCGATACCTTGCGGTATACGCGCTTTCCAAGCGCGCGCATTCGACCACTCTGCCACCTCTCCAGTGACCAAGGGAAGGTGGACTAAGCGGAGTGCAGCGGCGGCGGTCAACGGAAATTCCGAGTCCCCGAAAATCTCCGGTGGCGATGACAGGCGCGGCGTTTCGCGCCGCACGAAAGAACCGAAATTCCTCCGGCGTGCATGACACGCTTATGTAGGGGGAAATTTACCAAAACGGCCTTGCCCGAGAGGTCGCGGTTGGTAGGGTGCGGTGCATTTTTTTCTACGCGCCTACCGACATGGTTTCTCCCAACACAGACCTGAGTTACGACAGCAAGATCGAGGGCAACGTGATCCCGACGACGCTGGACTCGGCGATCAACTGGATCCGCAACAATTCCATGTGGCCGATGCCCATGGGCCTCGCCTGCTGCGCCATCGAGCTGATGGCGTCCGGCGGCAGCAAGTTCGACATCGCGCGCTTCGGCGCGGAGGTCATGCGCTTCTCCCCCCGCCAGGCCGACTGCATGATCGTGGCCGGCACCGTCACCTACAAGATGGCCCCGCAGGTCCGCCGCATCTACGACCAGATGGCGGCGCCGAAGTGGGTCATCGCCATGGGCGCCTGCGCTTCCACCGGCGGCATGTATCGCAGCTATGCGACGCTGCAGGGCGTCGACCGCATCATCCCCGTGGACGTCTATGTCAGCGGCTGCCCGCCGCGCCCGGAGGCGCTGCTCGACGCGCTCGTGAAACTCCAGAACAAGGTCAAACGCGAGCGTTCGGCCTCCCGCCTGCTCACCGCGTGAGCGCCGCGCCCGCCGCCATGACCGCTCCCAACGCCGACGTTATCGCCGCCGTGCAGGGCCAGTTCCCTGCCGCCACCGTCCGCCCGAGTTCGGACCACCCCGCGCTGAACGTGCCCGCCGCCGACGCGATCGCGGCGCTGCAGTTCCTCCGCGACGCCCAGGGCTACACCTATCTCACCGACGTCACCGCCATCGACTGGAGCGCGGAAAAGTCCCCGCGCTTCACCGTCGTCTGGCACCTCTACTCCCCGGCGCAGCATGCCTGGGTGCGTCTCGCCGCCGATTGCGCCGACGACGTGAATCCCGCCATGCCGACCTGCTCGCACCTCTGGGCCGGCGCCAACTGGATGGAGCGCGAGACCTACGACCTCCTCGGGGTGAAGTTCGACGGCCACCCCGACCTCCGCCGCATCCTCATGTGGGAGGGCTATCCCTTCCACCCGCTGCGCAAGGAATTCCCCCTCGCCGGCCTGCCGACCGACCTGCCCGACGCCGAGATCGCCGCCGAGGTCAAGGTCGGCGCGATCGCCGCGCCCATGGCCGGCGGCCCCTTCGTCGCCACGCCCGGCGAGCCGATGAGCGACGCCGAACCGCGCGCCAAGGACGAATCCTGGAACGAGCGCCGCCCGAAGCCTGACAACGCCTGAACCCGATGGCCACCGAGCATATTTTCACCGACGCCTCCGCGAAGACCGCGACGAACTTCCCCAAGGAATTCGATCCGGAGAAGATGTCCCTCTCCATGGGGCCGTCGCACCCGTCCACCCACGGCGTGCTCCGCATCCAGTTCGAGCTCGACGGCGAGACCGTCACCAAGGCCGAGCCCGTCATCGGCTACCTGCACCGCGGCGACGAGAAGCTGGCGGAGAACATGACCTACAACCAGTTCGTCCCCTACACGGACCGGCTGGACTACATCGCCCCGCTGGCGAACAACCACACCTTCGCCCACGCCGTCGAGCAGCTCGCCGGCCTGAAGGTCCCCGACCGCGTCAACGCCATCCGCGTCCTCACCTCCGAGATGGCGCGCCTGTCGTCGCACCTCCTCGGCCTCGGCGCCTTCGGCATCGATGTCGGCGCGTGGACGGTGTTCATGTATACCTTCACCGAGCGCGAGAAGCTCTACACGCTCTTCGAGAAGCTCACCGGCGCCCGCTTCACCACCAGCTACAGCCGCATCGGCGGCGTCGCCCGCGACCTCCCGCCGGGCTGGCTCGAGGAAGTCGACGCGTTCTGCGACCAGTTCCTCCCGATCCTCGACGAGGTGCTCGCGCTGCTCTCGCGCAACAAGATCTTCCTCGACCGCACCGTCGGCGTCGGCGTCATCTCCAAGGAGGACGCGATCGCCTACAGCCTCAGCGGGCCCAACCTCCGCGGCTCGGGCGTGGCGATGGACCTGCGCAAGGACCGCCCGTATTGGGGCTACGACCAATACGACTTCGACGTGCCGATCGGCTCGAAGGGCGACTGCTACGACCGCTACCTCGTCCGCGGCGAGGAGATGAAGCAGTCGGTCCGCATCATCAAGCAGGTGCTCAAGAAATTCCCCGCCGGCGACTACTACGCGCCCGACGCGCGCCGCATCTTCGCCCCGCGCAAGGACAAGGTCCTCTCCTCCATGGAGGAGCTGATCAACAACTTCATGATCGTGACCGAGGGCCCGCAGATGCCCGCGGGCGAAGTCTACTTCGAGCACGAGAACCCGAAGGGCCTGCTCGGCTTCTACATCGTCTCGAAGGGCGGCGGCGTGCCGTATCGCTTGAAGATCCGCGGCCCGTCCTTCAACAACCTCTCCATCCTGCCCAAGCTCTGCGTCGGCTGCCTCGTCTCCGACGTCGTCTCCATCCTCGGCTCGCTCGACTTCGTCATGGGCGAGTGCGACCGCTGATTTCCCGTGCTGATGAATCTGAAGCCCGAAACTTTCGCCAAGATCGACGAGGTCATCACCCACTACCCGGTGAAGCGCAGCGCCACGCTGCCGCTTCTCCACCTCATCCAGGAGGACGCCGGCTACATCTCCGACCAGGCCATCGAGTGGGTCGCCGCCAAGCTCGAGCTGCAGCCGATCAACGTCTACGAGGTCGTGACCTTCTACCCGATGTTCCGCCGCCAGCCGATCGGCCGGCGCCACATCAAGGTCTGCCGCACGCTCTCCTGCGCCATCATGGGCGGCTACAAGGTCTGCGAGCAGTTCGAGAAGGAATTCCACACCCACCGCGGCGAGATCTCGCCCGACGGCGAGGTCACGGTCGAGTTCGTCGAGTGCCTCGCCTCCTGCGGCACCGCGCCGGTCGCGATGATCGACGACGAGCTGCATACCAACCTCGACGCCGCCAAGGTGAAGAAACTCGCGGACCAGATCCGCGCGGAGGCCAAGCAACGCCCATGAGGAAAATCCGTCTCCTGCACGTGCCGCCGATCCGCTTCGGGATCGTCCTCGGGATCATCAACGGCGTGATCGGGATGATCACGGCGCCGATCCTGCTGCTCTCGCTCGGCGCGGCCGCGACCTGGGACACGAATCTCCTCCCGCGCTTCCTCGGCATCCCCTGGCTCTTCGCCGGCGGCGCCGCGCTGTTCATGCCCTTCATCCACCTCGTCGGCGGCTTCGTCGTCGGCGTGCTGCTGGGCATGATCTACAACCTCGCCGCCCGCTGGACCGGCGGCATCGAGATCATCGTCGACGACAAATGAGCGCGACCGGACCCAAGCTCTTCGTCTACGGCACGCTCCGCTCCAGCGGCTCGCACGAGATGGCGCGCCTGCTCCGCGCGAATTCCACGCTTATCGGTCCCGCCGAGCTCCCGCAGTCGCGCCTGCTCAACGTCGGCCGCTACCCCGGCGTCGTCCGCGCCGCCGGCGAGCGCACGACCGTGAAGGGCGACCTTTTCCAGCTGACCGACCCCGCCGTGCTCGGCCGCCTCGATCGCTACGAGGACTGCGACCTGCGCGCGCCGAAGGCTTCCGAGTTCATCCGCCGCCAGCGCCTCGTGCGCCTGCGCAACGGCCGCCGCGCCCGCGCCTGGGTCTACGAATACAACCGCCCGACCGCCGGCCTCACGCCCATCGCCTCCGGCGTCTACCGCCCCGTCTGATTTCCCGCCCCCTTTCCACATGCCCGCTCCGCAACAACGCCGCATCATCTTCGCTCACATCGACGAGCCCGGCTACACCAACGACCTCGCCTGCTACCTCAAGCACGGCGGTTACGAGGTGCTGAAGCGCGCCGTGACGCGCCCGCCCGCGGAGCTGATCGACGAGGTCAAGAAGTCCGGCCTGCGCGGCCGCGGCGGCGCGGGTTTCCCCTGCGGCGTGAAGTGGACGCTCGTCGACCGCAAGAGCGGCAAGCCCATCTACCTCGTCGTGAACGCCGACGAGTCCGAGCCCGGCACCTTCAAGGACCGCTACATCATCCATCAGGACCCGCACCAGCTGATCGAGGGCATCATGATCACCTGCTTCGCGAACAACGTGAAGCAGGCCTACATCTACATCCGCGGCGAGATGCCGATCGGCGCGCGCATCCTCGAGAAGGCCATTCAGGAAGCGCGCGACGCCAACCTCTGCGGCAAAAACATCCTCGGGACCGGCTACAGCTGCGACATCTTCGTCCACCGCGGCGCCGGCGCCTACATCTGCGGCGAGGAAACCGGCCTGATCGAGTCGCTCGAAGGCAAGCGCCCGTATCCGCGCATCAAGCCCCCGTATTTCCCCGCCGTCCTCGGCCTCTACCAGTGCCCGACGATCGTGAACAACGTCGAGACGCTCTGCCATGTGAAGCACATCGTGGACATGGGCGGCGACAACTACGCCAAGATCGGCACGCCCAACAACACCGGCACGCGCATCTTCTGCGTCTCCGGCCACGTGCAGCGGCCGGGTTACTACGAATTCGAGACCGGCAAGATCACGATGGGCCAGCTGCTCAACGAGGTCTGCGGCGGCCCGCTTCCCGGGCGCAAGTTCAAGGCCGTCATCCCCGGCGGCTCGTCCGCGAAGGTGCTCCGCTTCGGCGAGAAATTTAAGCTGAAGCAGAAGGACGGCTCGTTCCTCGAACTCGCCGTGGAGGACCTGCCGATGGACTTCGACACGCTCGCCGCCGCCGGCACGATGGGCGGCTCGGGCGGCGTGATCGTGATGGACGACTCCGTCAACATGGTCGAGGCGCTCGGCAACCTGAACGCCTTCTACGCCCACGAGAGCTGCGGCCAGTGCACGCCCTGCCGCGAAGGCTCGCTGTGGATGAAGAAGATCACCGCGCGCATGGTCGAGGGCCACGGCCGCGCCAACGACGGCGAGCTGCTCAAGAACGTCGCCGACCAGATCGCCGGCCGCACCATCTGCGCGATGGGCGAGGCCTGCTCGTGGCCGACGCAGAGCTTCGTCCAGAAGTTCAGCGACGAGTTCAAAGCCTATCCCGAAACGCGCCAAGCCAAGCCGGCCGACGCGCTGCCCATCGTTTAAGAATTTTGCCCACGGAATACACAGAACACACAGAAATCATGATTTGTCATTCTGAGCGCAGCGAAGAATCCAGCAGCACGACCGCCAGTCTGCGTCGTGCCTCGCTCTTCACCACGCTCACTGGGGCATACGTTTTTTCTTCCGTGTCTTCCGTGTGTTCCGTGGGCTAATCCGAATTTTTCCGAGATGTCTTCCGCTCCCGCCAAACCCGCCGACCTCGTCACCGTCAACATCGACGGCAAGGACATCGCCGTGCCGAAGGGCACGAACGTCATCGAGGCTGCCAAGCTCCTCGGCATCGAGATCCCGCACTACTGCTACCACCCGAAGCTGAGCGTCGTCGGCAATTGCCGCATGTGCCTCATCGAAATGGGCCTGCCGGCCGTCGATCCCGCCACCAAGGCGCCGATCATGGACCCGGCCACCGGCAAGCAGAAGGTCAACTGGATGCCGCGCGCCCAGATCGGCTGCGCGACCAACGCCATGCCGGGCCTGCACATCCGCACGAATTCCCCGATGGTGAAGGAGTGCCGCGAGGGCGTGACGGAGTTCCTCCTCATCAATCACCCGCTCGACTGCCCGATCTGCGACCAGGCCGGCGAGTGCAAGCTCCAGGAACACTCCACCGCCTACGGCCGCGGCTACTCGCGCTTCGTCGAGAACAAGAACGTGAAGCCGAAGCGCACCCAGCTCGGGCCGCGCGTCACCCTCGACGACGAGCGCTGCATCCTCTGCTCGCGCTGCATCCGCTTCTCCAAGGAGGTCGCGAAGGACGACGTCCTCGGCTTCATCGATCGCGGCAGCTACAGCACGCTCACCTGCTACCCGGGCAAGAAGCTCGAGAACAATTACTCGCTCAACACCGTCGACATCTGCCCCGTCGGCGCGCTCACCTCGACCGATTTCCGCTTCAAGATGCGCGTGTGGTTCCTCAAGGAAACCCCGAGCATCGACACCGAGTCCTCCGTCGGCGCCAACACCGTCGTCTGGTCCCGCGAGGGCGTCATCTACCGCATCACGCCGCGCCAGAACGACGCCGTGAACGACACCTGGATGACCGACTCCGGCCGCCTGCTCTACAAGCAGGTGCGTGCCGAGGACCGCCTGCTTGTCCCGTCGATCAACGGCGGCACCTCCGCCTACGAGATGGCGATGAAGGCCGCGACCGACCTCCTCCGCGCCGGCTCCGTCGCCGTCGTCGGCTCCGGCCGCAGCTCCGTCGAAGAACAATTCCTCACCAAGAAACTCGCCGCCGCGCTCAAGGCGCCGGTCGCGCTCGTCAGCCGGGTGGGGAAGGGCGACGGCATCCTCCTCTCCGCCGACCGCAACCCGAACGTCCGCGGCGCGCTCGTCACCGGCCTCATCTCCGCTCTTCCGTCGCAGCAACTCACGTCGCTCGCGGCCGACATCGACACCGGCAAGGTGAAGACCGTCGTCGCGATCAACGAGGACCTCGCCGCCGCCGGCCTCACCGCCGCGCAGCTCGAGAAGGTCGCCGTGATCTACCTCGGCACGCACAAGAACGCCACCAGCGCCGCGGCCAAGGTCGTGCTCCCGACGCTCACCGTCTTCGAAAAGGCCGGCACGTTCGTGAACCAGCAGTTCCGCCTGCAGAAGTTCACCAAGGCCGTCCCCGGTCCCGAAGGCCTCGCCGACGATCTCGTCACGCTGGCCAACCTCGCCGCCGCCGCGGGCGCCGGCGCGCTCCCGTCCGATCTCACCGGCCTCTGGGCCGTGCTCGCCGCCGAGGTCCCGGCCCTCGCCGGCCTCAGCTACGCGAAGCTCCCCGCCACCGGCACGCTGCTCGACAGCGCGGCGTGGGCCGGCCTGCCCTTCGTCGAAGGCGAGACGCTCCACTTCAAACCCGCCGCCGTCCCCGCGGCCGCCAACGCCTGATGCGCCATGGTTGAATTCTGGCAAAACCTCCACCCGGCCGTGCAGCTCTTCGTCAAGGGCCTCGCGGTGGTGCTCGTCATCTTCCCGCTCGGCGGCATCGGCTCGCTCGCGGAGCGCAAGATTTCCGCCTGGATCCAGGGTCGCCCCGGCCCGAACCGCGCGATTCCGATCTGGTTTGCCTGGGTGCCGGTGCTCGGACCGTTCCTCCAGCGGCTCGGCGTCTTCCATCTCATGGCCGACGGCCTGAAGATGCTGTTCAAGGAGGACGCGCTCCCCGGCCACGTGAACAAGGTCTACTTCGTCCTCGCGCCGATCGTTGCGATGATCCCCGCGCTCACGACCGTCACCGCCGTGCCGTTCGGCGCCTACCTCAACGGCCAGGGCGAACTCGTCCCACTCGTGCTGGCCAACCTCGACGTCGGCATCCTCGCGGTGTTCGCCGTCTCCTCGCTCGGCGTCTACTCGCTCATCATCGCCGGCTGGGCCTCGAACTCGAAGTATCCCTTCCTCGGCGGCATCCGCGCCTCGGCGCAGCTCATCTCGTATGAGCTCTCGATGACGCTCTCCGTGCTGCCGGTGTTCCTCTGGATCAACGCCCCGGGCACGAACGGCTCGCTCAGTCTCTTCAACGTCGTGCAATTCCAGAGCGGCACCGATTTCCTCGGCGGCCTGTGGTTCTTCTTCCTCATGCCGGTGTCGGCGCTGGTCTTCCTCGTCGCGCTCTTCGCCGAGACCAACCGCCTGCCCTTCGATATGGCCGAGGGCGAGGCCGATCTCGTCGGCGGCTTCCACACCGAATACGGCGCGTTCAAGTGGGGCCTCTTCTTCGTCGCCGAATACGCGCACATGATCGTCGGCTCCGGCGTCTTTGTGCTCCTGTTCCTCGGCGGCTGGAACCCGCTGCCCTGGCTGCCGCTGGAGAAGGTGCTCGCCTGGTTCGGCGTGGCGTCGAATCCGTTCATCTTCGGGATCGCCTCCATCGTGGTCTTCCTCGCGAAGGTGCTCTTCTTCATCTTCGTCTTCATGTGGGTCCGCTGGACCGTGCCGCGCTTCCGCTACGACCAGGTGATGAAGCTCGGCTGGCAGAAGCTGCTCCCGCTCGCGATCGGCAACCTGCTCTTCTACGCCGCCGCCATCGCCATCATCGAACTCCACCTCGGCATCGCGGCCTGGGTCGCGCTGGCGCTCGCCACGATCGTGGCGCTCTTCGCCATCCTCCGCCCGCAGGCCCAGGCGGCCCTCTGACCCCTTCCGCGCATGGCTTACGTCGTCGAACGCAAACCCCTCTCGCTCTCCGAGCGCCTCTACATCCCGCAGGTCCTCGCGGGCATGAAGACCACGCTGAAGCACTTCTTCGCCCCCAAGGTGACGATGGAGTATCCGGAGCAGCGCCCCGCCATCCCGCCCGGCTACCGCGGCGTCCCCACGCTGGTGAAGGATCCGCACGGCCGCGAGAAGTGCGTCTCCTGCCAGCTCTGCGAGTTCGTCTGCCCGCCCAAGGCCATCCGCATCACGCCGGGCGAGATCCCGCCGGACGCCGCCCACGCCCACGTCGAGAAGGGGCCCAAGGCCTTCGACATCGACATGCTCCGCTGCATCTACTGCGGCCTGTGCCAGGAAGTCTGCCCGGAGGAGGCGATCTGGCTGCAGAACCAATACTCGATGTCCGGCTACACCCGCGCCGAGATGGTGAACGACAAGGCGAAGCTCTACGAACTCGGCGGCACGCTGCCCGACGCGCATTTCAAGTGGGACAAGAAGAAGGCCGCCGAGGCACGCGGCAACGCCCACCACTAAGCCATGGCCAACCTGCTCTTCTACATCTTCGCGTTCCTGACGGTCGCCTGCGCGGCGCTCGTCGTGGTGAACAAGAACCCGGTGAACGGCGCGATGTTCCTGCTCCTGTCGCTGGTCGGCATGGCGGGCCTCTTCGTCATGCTCGACGCCGCCCTGCTGGCCTTCGTGCTCCTGCTCGTCTACGCCGGCGCGGTCGTGGCGCTGTTCCTCTTCATCATCATGCTGCTCGACACCCGCCCCGAGCACCTGAAGCCCTTCAAGAAGCTCAGCGTCTTCGCCGCCACCGTCGGCGGCGCGTTGCTGCTCCTCGGCGTCTACTCGCTCTCGCACCGCGTCATGCTCTCCTCCGCCCCGCCGGCCGGCCCGGTGCCGACGCTGAAGAACTACGCCGAACAGCTCTTCACCACCTACCTCCTGCCGGTGCAGGTCGTCGGCTTCATGCTCCTGATCGCCATGCTCGGCGTCATCGTGCTCTCGAAGAAATTCGCCCCCGTGGAGGACGCCCAATGAACGCCGCCATCGGCCTCAACGCCTACATCCTGGTCAGCCTGCTGCTCTTCGTCATCGGCTTCATCGGCGTCCTGCTGCGCAAGAACACGCTCGTGATCTACATGTGCCTCGAGCTCATGCTGCTCGCCTCGACCCTCGCGCTGGTGGCGTTCTCACGCTTCAACGGCACCCTCGACGGCTCCGTCTTCGTCTTCTTCATCCTCACGATCGCGGCGGCCGAGGTCGCCGTCGGCCTCGCCATCATCGTCGCCCTCTTCCGCAAGCGCCACACGGTGCAGGTGGAAGAACTGACCGCGCTCAAGAACTGACATGTCTCCCGTTCAGTCCGCTCTCCTTCTGCTCCTCACGCCGCTCGCGTCCGCCACGCTGATCGCGCTGGCCCTGCGGCGCGCGGGCGCCGTCGCCCAGTGGGTCTCGGTCGCCGCGGCCGCCGTCGTCTGCGCGGTGTCGCTCCAGTTCGTGTTCAACGGCACCGACGTGAACGCCTCGCTCGAGTGGCTGCGCTTCGGCGGCTTCTCCGTGTCGCTCGGCTTCAAGATCGACGCCCTGGCGCGCCTGATGCTGTTCGTCGTCGGCTTCGTCGGCTTCCTCATCCACGTCTTCTCCGTGGGCTACATGCACGACGACGCGGCCCGCGCCCGCTTCTTCGGCGGCCTCTCGATCTTCATGTTCTCGATGCTCGGCATCGTCGTCGCCGACTCGCTGTTCATGATCTTCATCTTCTGGGAGCTCGTCGGCTTCAGCTCCTACCTCCTGATCGGCCACTACCTCCACAAGCAGTCCGCCGCCGACGCCGCGAAAAAGGCCTTCATCGTCAACCGCGTCGGCGACTTCGGCTTCCTGCTCGGCATCGTCTGGTGCTACTGGGCCTTCGGCACGACCAACCTCAATGCGCTCGCCTTCAAGGCCGGCGCCGCCGGCACGGTCATCTCCGCCGCCCTGCCGCTGCTCCTCTTCTGCGGCGCCGTCGGCAAGTCCGCGCAGATGCCGCTGCACGTCTGGCTCCCCGACGCGATGGAGGGCCCGACGCCCGTCTCCGCACTCATCCACGCCGCCACGATGGTCGCCGCCGGCGTCTACATGCTGTGCCGGATCAATTTCCTCATGGTGCCCGAGGCGCTGAACGTCATCGCCGCCCTCGGCACGATCACCGCGCTCTACGCCGCGCTCTGCGCCGTCGTGCAACGCGACATCAAGAAGGTCCTCGCCTACTCCACGCTCTCGCAGCTCGGCTACATGGTCGCGGCCTTCGGCTTGGGCTCGCTGGCGGTGACGCATGAGGGCAGCGCCCACTCGGTCGTGCTCGCCGCCGGCGTCGGCGCCGCGATGTTCCACCTCACCACGCACGCCTTCTTCAAGGCGCTGCTCTTCCTCGGTTCCGGCTCCGTCATCCACGGCTGCCACCACGAGCAGGACATCTTCCAGATGGGCGGCCTGCGCAAGAGCATGCCGATCACGTTCCTCACGTTCACTCTCGGCGTGCTCGCGATCATCGGCTTCCCGTTTCTCGCCGGCTTCTTCTCCAAGGACGCGATCCTCTACCTTGCGTTCAAGAAGAACACCCTGATCTTCGCCGCCCTGGCCTTCACCGCGATCCTGACCTCGTTCTACATGGTCCGCATGTGGAAGATCGTCTTTCTCGGCGAGGCCCGCTCCGAGGAAGCCAAGCACGCGCATGAGAGCGGCCTGGTCATGACGCTGCCGCTCATGTTGCTCGCCGGGCTGTCGATTTCCGGCGGCTATCCCGCGATCTTCGGCAAGCTCGCCGGCTCGGTGATGAGCCTCGTGCCCGACGCCCACAACGACCACGCCGCGCACCCGATCATCCTCGGCACCTCGCTCGCCGTCATGCTCCTCGGCGCCGGCGCCGCCTGGCTCTTCTACCCGGCGGCCGCGACCGACGCCCTCGAGTCGAAGGCCGGCGGCCTGTTCCGCGGCCTGGTGGCGCTCAAGGAATCCTTCGACGCCGTCTACGACTACTACGTGGCCAAGGTGCAGCAGCGCTTCGCGATGCTGCTCAACTTCCTCGAACAGATCTTCCTCGCAGGCCTGATTATCCGCGGCTGCGCGGGCCTGGTCGGCCTCGTCGGTCTCGGCGTCCGCGCGCTGCATGTCGGCAGCCTGCACGCCTACGTCTACTGGTTCCTGCTCGGCGCCGTGCTCCTCTGGGGCTTTGCCGCGGGCATTTTCTAACACACTTCGATGGACGCCTCCTCCAACGCCCTTCTCCTGCAGCTCGCGATCGCCACGCCGCTCCTCGTCGCGCTGGCCATCGGCCTCGGCCTGCCGAAGCGTTTCGCGACCAAACTGGCGGCGGTCGCCTTCATCTGGCCCGCGCTCATCGCCGTCTGGCTGTGGAAGGAGTTCCCGGCCGACGCCGGCAACACCTACCAGTTCCTGAGCAAGACCGACACCGGCCTCGGCGGCTTCGGCATCGCGCTGAAGCTCGGCCTCAACGGCGTCTCGCTGCCGATGTTCCTGCTCGCCGCCATCGTCGGCCTCGCCGCCGGCATCTACGCGCTGCGCTCCAACGCCGAGCGCCTGAAGATCTACCTGATGCTCCTGCTCGTCATGCAGGGCGGCCTGCTCGGCACCTTCGCGTCGGTGGACATCTTCTTTTTCTACTTCTTCCACGAACTCGCGCTCATCCCGACCTTCATCATGGTCGGCATCTGGGGCGGGCGCGACCGCAACTACGCGGCGATGAAGATGACGATCTACCTCACCGTCGGCGCCATGCTCTCGCTCGCCGGCCTGATTGCCATCTACACCAAGAGCGGCGCGGAGTCGTTCGACCTCGTCACGCTGCGCGCCGAACTCGCCGCCAACCCGCTGTCGGTCACGGCGCAGAAATACATCTTCGGCCTGCTGATGTTCGGCTTCGGCACGCTCGTCTCCCTCTGGCCGCTGCACACCTGGGCCCCGCTCGGCTACGGCGCCGCGCCGTCGTCCGCCGCCATGCTCCACGCCGGCGTGCTCAAGAAGTTCGGCCTCTACGGCCTGATCCAGATCGCGCTGCCGCTCCTGCCCGCCGGCGCCCAGGCCTGGGCCTGGCCGCTCGCGGTCCTCGCCGCCGTCGGCAACGTCCTCGTCATCGGCTTCATCACCATCGCCCAGCGCGACCTCAAGCAGATGCTCGGCTACAGCTCGGTCATGCACATGGGCTACTGCTTCCTCGGCATCGCGACGCTGTCCGTCATCGGCACGGGCGGCGTGGTGCTCCTGATGATCGCGCACGGCCTGTCCGTTGCGCTGCTCTTCCTCCTCGCCACCAGCGTCCACCACCGCACGCACACCTTCGACCTGACGGAGATGGGCGGCCTCGCGCAGAAGACGCCGGTGCTCGCCGCGTTCTTCGTCGCCGGCACCCTGGCCAGCATCGGCCTGCCTGGCTTCGCCAACTTCTGGGGCGAACTCACCGTCTTCGTCTCGCTCTGGCAGTTCTCGCCCGCGCTCACCGCCGTCGCCGTCGCCGGCGTGATCATCTCCGCCGTCTACGGCCTGCGCGCCGCGGCCCGCGTGTTCTTCGGGCCCGCCACCGAGTCGCTCAACACCGTGCTCGCGAAGCACCCGGCGACCGACCTCGCCTGGACCGAGCGCCTGCCGGCCCTGATCCTCCTCGCCGCGCTGCTCGTCGTCGGCTTCTGGCCGAAGACGATCTCGACCGCCGCCAACGCCGCGCTGACCGCCCCGACCCCCGCCGTCGTGCGCAGCGTCTCCTCCCGCTGATTTTCCGCCGCCATGTCGACTGAACTCCTCCAAGCTGCCGCCGACTCGAATCAGTGGGCCGCCATCTTCCCCGAGCTGATCCTCGCGTGCGCGGCGCTCGGCCTCCTCGCGCTGGAGATCGTGCTGCCGAAGAGCCAGCACCGCCTCATCCCCACCGCCGCCGTCATGGCGTTGCTCGCGGTGCTGGCGGGCCTCGTGATCAATTTCGACACCGCGTGGCTGGGTGAATCGACCTTCGCCGGCCTCCTCCGCCACAACATGCCCGGGCAGATCGCGCGCGTGTTCTTCACGATCTCCAGCCTCCTCGTCTGCTCGATCGCCAGCGTGGTCCTGCCGCGGAGCAAGATGCCGCGGGTGGAGTTCTACCACCTCGTGCTCGTCATCACGGCGGCGATGATGCTGCTGGTGCAGAGCAACCACTTCGTGATGTTCTTCGTCGCGCTCGAGACGATCACGATCGGCTTCTACATCCTCGTCTCCTACTTCCGCGACAACGCCCTCACGCTCGAGGCCGGCCTGAAGTATCTCGTCACCGGCGCGCTCAGCTCGGCCATCATGCTCTTCGGCATCGTGCTGCTCTACGGCGCGGTCGGCCGCGTCGAGTCGGGCGGCGTGGTGCACACCGGCTTCGAGTTCGACGTCGTGGCCGATTTCCTCGCGAAGAACCCGGACAACTTCCTCGGCCTCCTCGGCGCGCTGCTCGTGCTGAGCGGCGTCGGCTTCAAGATCGGTGCGTTCCCGTTCCAGATCTGGATTCCCGACGTCTATCAGGGCGCGCCGACGCCCGTGACCGCGTTCCTCGCCGTCAGCTCGAAGGCCGCCGGCTTCGCCGTGCTGCTCACCCTCGTGCACAACGTCTTCGCCCCGCTCGAGGCCGTGCTCGTGCCGGTGCTCTCGACCCTCGCCGCCGCGACGCTCCTCTTCGGCAACCTCTCCGCGCTCACGCAGCGCAACGCCAAGCGCCTGATGGGCCTGTCCGGCGTCTCGCACGCGGGCTTCCTGCTCCTCGGCGTCACCGCCTCGGTCACGGTGCCGTGGGCCAGCGGCGCGGTGTGGTTCTACCTCTTTACCTACATGTTCGCCTCGATGGCCGTGTTCGGCGTCATGGCGCACCTCGCGGGCGAGGACGACACGCAGCAGGACCTCGACGGCTACGACCGCCTGGCCAAGGACCGTCCGTTCCTCGCCGCGGTGCTCGCCATCGGCGTCGGCTCGCTCGCGGGCATCCCGCCGCTCGCCGGCTTCATGGGCAAGCTGCTCGTGTTCATGGCGGCGTTCGAAGCCAAGCTCTACACGCTCCTCGCCATCGCCATCGTCTGCGTCGTCGTCTCGATCTATTATTACTTCGGCTGGATCAAGGCCGCGTGGTTCGAGACCTGGCGCCCCGAGGGCGAAACGCCCGCTCCGGTGTCCGCCACCGCGCCCTCGCTGGTCAACACCGCCATCCTCGCCAGCCTCGCGCTGGCGACCGTGCTTCTCGGCTTCTTCCAGCAGCCGCTGTCGACCTGGCTGCTGAACCGCTGAGCACATCTGAAGCGTCCAGATAGGGCGGGGCCGCCGTGGCGATACGATGCCACGAAGATGGGGTTCGTTGCCCTCAGCGACCCTCGGGGCGGAGGCCGGCAATCCCGGCTCAGCAGCGCGAGCGACTCATTCGACATGGCAAGCAACCGGTTCTAGGGCGCAAACAATCGAGCCGGCGGCGCGAGCGGTCGGATGAGCGCTTCGAGCAACAACATGGCCCGACGGCGCAACCAACCGGCAAAGCGAAGCAACCCGGTGCGACGGCGGAGCAACACGCTCAGCGCTTCCAACAATGCTTTCGGAGCCCGAAACAATAGAGCCGGACGACAAAACAATTGAGTTGGGAGACGAAACAACTGAGTTGGCGGCTCAAGCAATGAGCGCGGCGGTTCAAGCAATCGGGTCGTCCGTGTAAACAATCGCCTTGGCGTGTAAAACAATCGGGTTGGCGTGGGAAACAATGACGCACGGCGGTCAAACAATCGCCTTGGCGCCTCAAGCAATGAGGTCGGCCGCTCAAACAATCGGGTCGGCGTGTAAAGCAATGAGTTCGGCGAGTGAAGCAATGACCCTCTCGCGAGAAGCAATGACCCAGTGCAGTCGAGCAATTGCGCAAGTGATTGATTCAGCGATTGCGCCTGCGGAAGCAGGCGTTTGGCCGTCAGGCGGGGAAGCGGCGCGGCCTAGGTCGGTTTAAGGGATTGGCCGCTCCACGGCCGCGTCCTGCTTCGCAGCAAGAAGCTCGTCCACCGCCGCTGCGAACGCGCGCAGATATTCCTCGCCGCGCGCGTGGTGAACCATCGCGACGATGAGATAGTGGCGCTCCGGACCGGTGACGACCGCAGTGTCGAGCTGCCAGTCCTCCCACCAGCCGGCCTTGCGGCGGATCTCCAGCCCCGGCCGACCGGCCAGGCCGGCGACAAACTTGTCCTCCTTGTGCGGGATGTCGGGCGAACGGAAGATGTCGCGCATCGCCGCCGACGCCGCGGGAGACACGAGTTTGTCCTGCTCGAGCAGCAGGTAGAACCGCAGCAGCTGTCGCACAGTCGCCGCGTGCGAATGCCCGCCGACGGGATCGACGACGCGCTCGCCGCCCTTGCCGTAATGCTTGCCGAGCCAAATGCCGCCGCCGGTCTTCGTATCGTAAAGCCCGTAACGGTCGAGCACGCCGCGGATGAAACTCAGCCCGAGCTGTCGCGAGAATTTCGCCGCGAGTTCATTGTCCGACTGCTTGATCATGAGCCCGAGCTCGTGCCGCGTCGTCGCGTCGAGGTCAGTCGAATCCGGATGCGCGGCGAACCAGCCGAGCAGGATCGCGATCTTCGGCACGCTCGCCGCGTAGTCGATGCGATCCGGCCGCACCCAAGCGAGACGCAGCGTGCGCAGGTCGAACACGCCGACCGAGGTTTGCGCCTCCGGAATCTCCCACCGCGCGCGCAGCTGCGCGTCGATTTCCTCGACGCGGCGTTGCAGCGCGGCGTCGACCGCCGGGGACCGATCCAGGCTGTAGGTGTGAAAGTCGGGCATGGGGGACGCGGCAGCCGTTGCGGCGATGCCGAGCGATAGGGTGGCGAGGACGGCCAGCTTCATGGCTGGGCCGGACGTTAGTGGACGCCTCCGCGTTGCCAAGCCGCGGGCCGAGCAAAGTTTTCCGCTAATTTTCTTCACCTCGGCGCGGCGACGCCGTTTCGTCGAGGCGCGCATGAAGGTCACCGGCATCGCTGTCGTCCCGCCGCCCACCGCGGCCGAGCTCCCGAAAGTCACGCCCGAGCTGCTGGCGTCCGTGCTCGCGCGCTACTCGCGCAGCAACGACGGCCTGGCGAACATCCTCTCGAAGGTCGACCTCGCGCACCCCGACGAGTCGATCGATCGCATCCTGAAGTTCGTCGACTACGGCCACGCCTCCATCGGCGGCCTGACCGGCGGCCTCGCCATCGCGCTCGACGGCGTCTCGATGTGGCTTGCCTATAAGATTTTCGAGATCGCGCAGATGGCCGACGGCCAGGAATCGAGCACGCGCTACATCACCATGGACGCGGCCAACCTGCCGACGCCCGCCGAGCTCGGCGTGCCGGATGATCTCGCCGCCCAGTGGACCGGCGTGATGGCCCGCGCGTTCGCCGCCTACAACGCCGAATACGCCCGCCTCGACCAGCTCGGCCAGAACCAGCCGGAGCTCATCCGCCTGCCGGCGAACGCCAAGCCCGCCGTCGTCGCGCGCATCCGCAAGAACTACGCCCTCGACCGCGCCCGCTACTTCATCCCGCTCGCCACGCGCACCAACCTCGGCCTCGTCCAGAGCTCGCGCATGTGGGCCGCGACGGTGAAGCATCTCGACTCGCTGCCGCACCCCGAAGCGAAGGCCGCGGCCGCCGCGCTCCGCGACGTCCTGCTCAAGCTCTCGCCGCGGCTGATGCGCCACAGCACCGCGGAGAAGTCCTACGCGGCCCAGGCCGCGCAGGAACTCGCCGTGTCGTGCCGCCTCGGCCTCGAGCGCCTCTCCACCGCGCCGCTCGCCGACCAGGTGTGGGTGAAGGTCGACCGCGACACGCCGCCGTGGCTGCGCGAAGAACAACCCCTCGCCGAGGCGCTCCAGCATCGCGCCAACCGCTACGGCTACCAGGGCACCGCGACGCGCCGCATGCGCGTGAGCTTCGCCTGGAACAACCTCGCGATCGCCGAGCTGCGCGACCTCAACCGCCACCGCACCGGCCACCGCTACACGCCGCTCATCCAGGCCGGGTTCTACCTGCCGCCGGAGATCGCGCCCGCCGCCCACCAGCCCCTGCTCGACGCCCAGGCCGCGCTCACGCGCGCGCTGCTCCAGCGCGGCTCGCCGGCCTACGTCTACTCGCTCCTCCTCGGCGCGCAGACGCCCTTCGAGCACAGCACGCACGCCGACAAGTTCATCTACGAGGCCGAGCTCCGCACCGGCATGGGCGCCCATTTCCGCTACGCCGAGCACCTCAGCGCCGCCCTGAAGGAATTCTTCGTCCAGGTCCCCGAGGCGAAGGCCTGGGTGGTCGAGGGCACGGCCGAGCCCGAGTAGGTCACGCAAGGTAAATTGGCTTGCCGCTCCCGCGCGGTCCGGGAACATGCCAGCGGTTTGCTGCTGCGCATGGTCCCACGCGTATCCATCAGCATCGAGTTTCCCCCGCGTGGCGACGGGTGCTTCGCCGTTTGCATCCCCGACTGATGTCCGCGCGCTTCAAAATTCTGCAGTTCAACATGCAGTTCGGCCAGATGTGGAGCGATGCCGACCCCGACCGCGCACCGATCCGGCTGAGCCTCACGATCGAGGAGATCCTCAGCCACGAGGCCGACCTCGTGCTGCTCCAGGAGGTCGAGCGCGCCGAGCCGGGCGGCACGCAGCCGCCCGTGCCGCCGAACTACACCCGGCTCAAGTCCGCGCTCGCCGGCTACGACAGCTACTTCTCGTTCCCGCGCGAGGACCCGCGCGAGCTGCCCTTCGGCATCGGCCTGGCGATCTTCTCGCGCACGCCGCTGCGCGACCCGTTCCGCCTCGACCTGCCGTCGCCGCCGGTCGAGTTCGATTTCTTCGGCGAAAGAAAGACGCCGACCGACCGTCTGCTCATCGGGGCGACGACCACCATCGGCGGACGCGACCTGCGGGTGCTCAACACCCACCTGCTCGCGCTCTTCATGCTGCAGTCCAGCAGCGAGCAGCACAATCAGCAGCGCCAGCTCGTCGCCGCGCAGCTCCGGAGCGCCGCCGGCCCGACCGTGCTGGGGGGCGACTTCAACGTCAGCAGGCACGAGTCCCTCGTGCGCCAGTTCGGCGAGGCCGGCTTCAAGACCGTGCAGGACCGCGAGGTCACCTGGCGCCGCCGTCCCTACGTGCTCGACCACCTCTTCTACAACGCGCCCCTGCGCCCGGTCAGCCACGCGGTGAAGCCGACCATCGCCTCCGACCACCACGCGCTCGTGGCGGAGTTCGAGTTTGCGGAGTAGGGCGCGCTCAGCCGCGCCGCACGCGCTCCTTCTCGTCGTCGCGCTCCGCCTCCAGCCGCGCCTTCTCGTTGGCGATCTGCTGGCGCAGCTTGTCGGCCTCGTCGAACTCCTGCTTCGCCAGCGCGGCGTCGAGCTGCTGCTTCAGGAAGATCTCGCGCTCGGCGATCCTGCCCTGGAACACGCGGTCGATCTCCGCCAGCCGGGCTTTCTGCTCCGGGGTGAGCGGGCGGCTCGAGGGATCGGACTTCGCGAGGCGTTCCATGGCGAGTTCGTAGGCGCTTTTCATGCCGGCGAAGATTGCCGGCTTCAGCCAAACTTCACGCCGAAAATCACCACCAGCGCCACCGCCACGACCGGCGGCCAGTAGCCGCCGGCCCGCGGCCGCCAGCGCAGGCTCGCACCGGCGAACATCGTCGCGAGCACGAGGACGAGCGCCGCCGGCGCCATCCATCCGGCGCGGAACTCCGCGGGAAAATAGACGCCGGGCAGGTCGGTGCCGCGCTGCACCAGCCCGTCCATCGCCCGGATCAGCAGCGCCGCGGCGTGGTTGAACACCAGCACGAGCGGCCCGAGGTGGGCGAGCCCGCCCAGCATGGCGAGGAAGCCGGCGACGATTGCGAGCGACGACAGGGGGATGATGACGAGGTTGGCAACCAGCGCGCCGGGCGAGAACAACCCGAAGTAGCCGATGCTGCTCGGCGCGCTGGCGAGCGTCGCCGCCCAGGTGATCGCCAGGCCGCCGAGGAGCTCGCGCCCGCGGTCCCTGACCCAGCGCTGCCACGGCCGCCAGCTCACCTCCGGCAGGTCGCGCCAGGGTTGCCAGCGCGCCTGCCAGC
The DNA here is from genome assembly GCF_047777955.1 of Oleiharenicola sp. Vm1. Lineage (GTDB taxonomy): Bacteria > Verrucomicrobiota > Verrucomicrobiia > Opitutales > Opitutaceae > Didemnitutus. The sequence goes on along the minus strand of NZ_CP180537.1, from coordinate 4,227,952 downwards.
GCTCCGCGAGCGGCAGCCCCATCACCAGCAGCGCGGCCACCACCGAGTAGGACATCTGGAATCCCGTCGCGAAAAGCTGGCGCGGATCGAGCAGCAGCGTCGCCAGCGCCGCCGCCGCGAGCGCCGCCAGCGGATTCGACGGCAGCCGGAACACGCGCGAGCCGAGCCAGAACGCGATCATCAGGAACGAGCGCACCGCGGGTGCGCTCCCGCCCGTGATCTCGACGTAGAGCCACAGCACCGCGAGACCCGCGATCACCGCGGTCCGGCGCGGCACGCGCAGCAGCTGGAGCGCGCTCAGGATGGCCATGGCGATCACGCCGACGTGCAGCCCGCTGATGGAAAAAATGTGGAACACGCCGCTGCGCATGAAGGCGTTTTGCTGCTCCGCCGACAGCACCGCCTTTTCGCCCAGCAGCATGGCCAGGTAGAGCGAGACGATCTCGGGGTGCCGCTCCAGCCCGCGCCGCAGGCTCGCCCCGAGCCGGTCCTGCGCGGACTCGCAGAAACGCTGGAAGCCCGTCGGCGCCCGCAGCTCCTCGCTCAGGTGCCCGCGCACGATGCGCACGCGCACGCCCAGGCTCGCGAGGTAGGCGGCGAAGTTCCGGTCGTTCCCGTCCGGCGGCGGCAGCGCCTCGACCACGCCCGTGAACCGGTATTCGCCCGACGCCACCGGCGGCACGCCGATCCGGCGGATGGCGGAGAAATACACGCGCTGGCCGACGAGCGGCGCGGCCGCCGCCGGGTCCGCGCGGAGGATGCGGGCGATGCCGTTGACGGTCTTCCGCTGCGGTGCGGGCGGGAAAACCTGCTCCGCCCGCAGCGTCACGGTCACCTCGCGCGGCGGCGCCGTCCATTCGCGCGGCGCGGGCGAGCGCCACCGCAGCCAGCCGGCGCCGAAGGCGGCGGCCGCCACCGCCAGGCCGGCGGCCCAGACGCTCCAGGCGAGCCGGTTCCCGCTCCGGCCCGCGAGCGCGGCGGCGAGCGCCCCGCTGCTCGCCAGCAGGGCCAGGCCGGCGGCGCCGGGCGCGGCCCCCGCGTGTTCCCAGAGGAGGCCCGCGCCGAACGGCAGCAGCAGCCAGAGCAGGGGAGCGCGCAGGGCGGTGGTCATCGGCGGCACCCCGGCCCGAGGGCGATCGCGCCGAGCAAAGCAGCCGGCGGCGCGCCTTCAAGCTTGTTTCGTGCGCCGACGCCCGCACTGTCTGGACAACCATGGCACGCGGCGACGATCAAGGCTCCCTCTTCGGCGAAGACCCCGCCGCGCCCGCCCCGCGCGGGGAGCCGGCGGGCCCCGCGCCCGTGGCGGCGCACCAGCCGCTCGCCGCGCGCATGCGGCCGCGTTCGCTCGCCGAGATCGTCGGCCAGGACCACATCACCCGCGCCGGGAGCCTGCTCCCGCAGCTCATCGCCACGAACCGCTTCGGCAGCCTGCTCTTCTACGGGCCGCCGGGCTGCGGCAAGACCAGCATCGCCGAGGCGATCGCGCGCGAGACCGGCAGCCGCTTCGTGCGCGTGAACGCCGTGATGAGCAACGTCGCCGAGCTGCGCGAGATCCTCGCCCTCGCCCGCCGCCGCCCGGAGGCGCGCACGCTCCTCTTCATCGACGAGCTCCACCGCTTCAACAAATCGCAGCAGGACCTGCTCCTGCCCGACGTCGAGGAGGGCAGCGTGCGGCTCATCGGCGCGACGACCCACAACCCGGGCTTCTACGTCAACCCGCCGCTGCTGAGCCGCAGCCACCTCTTCCGGCTCGAGCCGCTGGCGGCCCCGGCCGTGGCCGGCGTGCTGCGCCAGGCGCTCGGCGACGCCGAGCGCGGGCTCGGCGCCCGCGGCCACGCGGCGGACGACAAGGTGCTGACCGACCTCGCCGTGCTCTGCGACGGCGACCTGCGCCGGGCGCTGAACTCCCTCGAGGTGATCGCGCTCTCGCTGCCCGAGCGGGCGCCGATCACGGAGAAGGAACTCGAGGTCTTCGCCCGCGAGCGCCGCATCCGCTACGACGCCGACGAGGACGAGCACTACGACACCATCTCGGCCTTCATCAAGAGCTGCCGTGGCAGCGACCCCGACGCGGCCATGTATTGGCTGGCGAAGATGCTCGCCGGCGGCGAGGACCCGCGCTTCATCGCGCGCCGGCTCGTGATCCTGGCCAGCGAGGACGTCGGACTCGCCGACGCGCTCGCCCTGCCGCTGGCCGTCGCCGCGCACCACGCCTGCGACTTCATCGGCCTGCCCGAGGCGGAGCTGACCCTCGCGCACGTGACGCTCTACATCGCCGCCGCGCCGAAGAGCAACTCGGCCACGCTCGCGCTCGGCGCGGCGCACCGCGCGCTCAAGGAGCAGCCGGTGCAGCCCGTGCCGGTGCACCTGCGCGACAAGGGCGGCCAGGCCAGCAAGCGCGCCGGCCACGGCCAGGGTTACCTCTACTCCCACGATTTCCCGGAGAACATCTCCGGCCAGGCCTACCTCGAGAAGCCGCTGGCGCTCTACACGCCCAAGACGGCCGGCATGGAGGCGAAGATCGCGGAGCGGCTCGCGCGCTGGAAGGAGCTGCGCCGCCACCCGCGCGGCTGAAGCCCCGTGGCGCCGGGCGCGAATCGCTTGCTAAAACCGCCGCGGCCCGCGCGGGGCTTGCGGGCGTCGCGGCGTGGCATAGCTTTCGCGGCATGAAAACGCGGCTCCTCCTGCTGGTGTTCCTCGTCCTCGGCGGCGCGCAGCTTCCCGCCCTGACGGCCCAATCCTCCGCCCCCGCCAAGGCCGACGCGAAGAAGGAGACCGCGCCCAAGATCGACGGCATCACGATCGCGCGGCCGAACGGTCAGTTCCTCGGCATCGCGCTCGAGGGCGGCACGTTCAAGCTGTCGTTCTACGACGAGAAGAAGAAACCCGTGCCGCCCGACGTCACGCGCGCGGCCGCGCGCTGGAATCCGAACTACAAGCAGGGCAGCGAGCGCATCATCCTGAACCTCTCCGCGGACGGCAAGGCCCTCGTCGGCGTGAAGCCGGTGCGCCCGCCCTATGCCTTCAAGCTCTTCCTCACGCTGCTGAAGGCCGCCCCGGACGCCGGCGGCGAGGGCGCCGAGCAGGCGGCGGAGACCCACGTGGTCGACTTCCGGGCCTGAGCGGGTGTTAGCGCGGCGAAGCCCGGCTGAAGCGCGGCTGCTGAACTTGCCGCGGATTTGACAGCGCCGGGTTGCGTGAGGATGCTGCCCGCCCTTCCGCCATGTCCGCTCCTGCCGCCCAGTCGCCGTTCGATTCCGTCGAGGTCGCGATCCAGACCATCGCCGCCGGCGGCGTGGTGATCGTCACGGACGACGAGGGGCGCGAGAACGAGGGCGATCTGGTCTTCGCCGCGGAGAAGGTCACGCCGGAGCTGGTGAACCTCATGATCCGCCACGCGCGCGGCCTGATCTGCGTGCCGATGACGGAGCCGGCGCTGAAGCGGCTCGGCATCAATCCGATGGTGCAGCAGAATCGCGAGGCGATGCGGACGGCGTTCACGGTGTCGGTCGACGCGACCGAGGGCATCACCACCGGCATCAGCGCCTTCGACCGGGCGCGCACGGTGCAGCTGCTGGCGAATCCGGCCACGCGTCCGGACGAGCTGGTGCAGCCCGGACACATTTTCCCGCTCTGCGCCCGCCCCGGCGGCGTGCTCGAGCGCGCGGGCCACACGGAGGCGGCGGTCGACCTGGCCGCGCTGGCCGGCCTCGGCCCGGTGGCGGTGATCTGCGAGGTGCTGAACGAGGACGGCACGATGGCCCGCGTGCCGGAGCTGGTGGAGTTCAAGCGGCGCCACGGCCTGCCGCTGATCTCGATCTCGTCGCTGATCGAATACCGCCACCGCCGCGAGAAGCTCGTCGAGTGCGTCAGCACGCGGCCGTTCTCGTCCGAATACGGCGAATTCACGCTGCACGTCTTCCGCAGCAAGGTCGACGGGCGCCACCACCTCGCGTTCACGATGGGCAAGCTCGATGCCACGCCGGCGCTGGTGCGCGTGCACACGGAGAATCTGCTCAGCGACGTCTTCCACGCCCGCGACATGGGCAGCCATCGCTCGCTGCTCGCCTCGCTGCAGCGGGTCGCGCAGGCGGGCCACGGCGCGATCGTCTACATGGAGCAGAACGGCCGCATGCAGGAGGCGATCGCGAGCCTCGAGCAACCCGGCCGCCCGAGCCTGCGCGATTACGGCACCGGGGCGCAGATCCTGACCGCCCTCGGCCTGCGGAAAATCCGCCTCCTGACGCACTCGAATCGCCGGGTCGTCGGCCTGGACGGCTACGGCCTGGAGATCGTCGAAGTGGTGCCGGTGTGAGACGCGGATTTCGGATTGCGGAATGCCCGGCGGGCGCCGCCAATAGGCCCTTCCATGAGTCTCCACGCTCCCAGTGACCTGAACCTCCGCGGTGCCGGCCTGCGCTTCGGCCTCGTCGCGGCGCGCTTCAACGCGGAGCTCGTCGACGGCCTGCGCCAGCGCGCGCGCGCGGTGCTCGCGGCCGCCGGCGTCCGCGCGGCGGACATCGTCGAGGTCCGCGTGCCCGGGTCGCACGAGGTGCCCTGGGCCGCGCAGCAGCTGGCGGCGGCGAAGCGCTTCGACTGCGTGATCGCGCTCGGCGTGCTCATCGGCGGCGACACCAATCACCACGAGATGGTCGGCGACAGCGTCTCTCACGCGCTGCAGCAGGTCGCGCTCGGCACCGGCGTGCCCGTGATCAACGGCGTCATCGTCGCCAACACGCCGGCCCAGGCCCGCGTCCGCTGCCTCGGCCGGATCGACCGCGGCGCCGAGTTCGCGCGCGCCGGGCTTGAAATGGCGACCCTGCGGCGCACCTTGCGGAAGGGCCAAAAATCATGAGCAGTCAATTTTCCCAACGCCGCGAGAGCCGCGCCGCCGCGCTCCAGTTCCTCTACGCCTGGAGCATCAACAAACCCGCGAATTTCACCGACGACCTGCGGCTGTTCTTCGAGGGCCTCGAGAAGCCGCGCGACCACTATGCGTTCGCCGAGGAGCTGATCGACGGCGTGGTGAAGAACCTCGACGAGATCGACGGCCACATCCGCACCCTCGCCCACAACTGGGAGTTCGACCGCATCGCGCGCATCGACCTCGCCATCCTGCGCCTGGCGATCTTCGAGATGCTGCACCGCAAGGACATCCCGCCGGTCGTCTCGATCAACGAGGCGATCGACCTGTCGAAGAATTTCTCCACCGCGGACTCGAAGCGTTTTATCAACGGCATCCTCGACCGCATGAAGGACAAGGCCGGCCGCGACGCGCGCAAGGCGACGACGGAGTGAAGCGCCCGCGAAGCACACGAATCTGCCCGGAGGGGATCCGGCATGCGTGTGGATTCGCGCGATTCGCGGGAGTTTTTTCATGTTTTCCCTCTTCAAGAAGTTCAAGGACGGCTTGACCAAGACGGTCGCCGCCATTGCCGCCAAGACGCACGGGCTGTTCGGCGGACGGAGGATCGACGCCGCGTCGCTCGACGAGCTCGAGGAGGCGCTCTACACGGCCGACTTCGGCGTCGAGACCACCACCGAGATCCTCGAGGAGATCAAGACCGCCTACCGCCAGGATCCGTCGCTCCAGGGCCGCCAGGCCGCCGAGATCGGCGCCGCGGTGCTGCAGCGCGTGCTGGCCGGCGCCGAGGGCACGCTCGCGGCGCCCGCGGCGAAGCCGACCGTGATCGCGATGATCGGCGTCAACGGCTCCGGCAAGACCACCACCACCGCCAAGCTCGCGCACAAGATGAAGGGCGACGGCCAGACCGTGATCGTGGCGGCCTGCGACACGTTCCGCGCCGCGGCGGTCGAGCAGCTCAAGAGCTGGGCGACGCGCCTGGGCATCGATCTCGTGGCGAGCCACACCGGCGCCGACGCGGCGGCGGTGGCGTTCGACGCCTGGCAGGCCGCGAAGTCGCGCGGCGCCGACTGGCTGATCGTCGACACCGCCGGCCGGCTGCACACGAAGAGCAACCTGATGGACGAGCTGGCGAAGATCCGGCGCGTGCTCCAGAAGAACGACGCCAGCGCGCCGCAGCACCGCTGGCTGGTCGTGGACGGCTCGCTCGGCAGCAACTCGATCGAACAGGCGAAGGTGTTCCACCAGAGTTTCGGCCTCACCGGCCTGATCGTGACCAAGCTTGACGGCACCAGCCGCGGCGGCGCGATCGTGGGCATCTACCGGCAGCTGAAGATCCCGATCTACTTCATCGGCCTGGGCGAGCAGCCGGACGACCTGCAGCCGTTCTCGATCGCGAATTACAGCCGCGCGGTCTTCGGGCTCGATTGACATGCGCGCGCTCGCCGTCGGCTGCCTCGGGATCTGGCTGGCGGCGGTGGCGCCGGCGCAGGAGCGCACCGAGGCCTGGCGGCTGAGTCCCCGCCGCTGCGCGATGCCGTCCGCGCCACCGTGGAGGGGCAGTTGCACGCGCTGCGCGCGCGCAAGTTCGACGACGCCTATGGCCTGGCCGCGAGCGGCATCCGCCGCCAATTCACCGCGCCGGTGTTTGCGGCGATGATCCGGCGCGGCTACCCGGCGTTGCTGGAGCACCGCCGCTTCGAGTCCGGTATCGTGCGCGACGACCGGCAGCGGCACGCGCAGGTGATCTACACGGTTTTCGACTCCGCCGAGACGGCGCACACCTATCGCTACCGGCTGGTGCAGGAAGAGGGGCGCTGGCGGATCGAAGGGGTCGTCGCGGCGACACCCGAGAAGCCGCGCGGGATCTAGGTCCGGCGGCGGATTTCCCCGACCACCTAAATTTAGGTGGTTTTTGCCGTCCGGGCCGGAGGCGGCATGGGCTATGGTCGCGCCCGTTTTCGCCCCGGCAACGGGTGCGAGAGGTGACCAAAAAGGGCTCGCATGTGTTCACTGGCCCGTGACACGTGCGAGCCCTAACCTTTTTCGGGGCCCCAAAAAAGGCGCGGCCGGATGGGCCGCGCCTCGGGCAAGCAAAGGGTGATCGGCTATTTGACCTCGCCCATGAGCTTCTTCACCCAGGGCGTGAGCGCGAGCAGCGCGATGAAGGCGAGGCCGACCCAGCCGGCCTGGTGGAGGAAGAAGGCCGAGAGCGCGTTCGGGTCGGTGGAGTTGAAGTCGCCCGCGACGGTGCCGGCGAGCTTGTTGCCCAGCGCGGCGGCGAGGAACCACACGCCCATGACGAGGCCGACGAGGTTGGCCGGAGCGAGCTTGGTCATGGTGCTCAGGCCGACCGGGCTGAGGGCGAGCTCGCCGACGGTCTGGAGGAAGAACAGCCCGACCAGCCACATCGGGCTGATGCGGCCGTCGATGGTGAGCTTCGCGGCCGGCACCATCAGCACGAACGACAGGGCGAGGAAGAACAGGCCGAAGGAGAACTTGATCGGGCTCGGGATGCGGTCGCCCCACTTGACCCAGACGAAGGCGAAGACCGGCGACAGCACGATGACGAAGATCGAGTTCACCGACTGGAACCACGACGAGGGAAAGGCGAAGCCGGCGATCTCGGTGCGGGTGAGCTGGTCGGCGAAGAGCGAGATGGTCGAACCCGCCTGCTCGAAGATCGCGCAGAAGATCAGGTAGGCCAGCGCGAACACGAAGACCGCCGCCATGCGCCTCTGCGCCGGATCACGGCGCGTGCCGAACCAGATGATGGCGAGCACGGGCACCACGACGTAGCCGTAGCTGATCCACGCGAAGCTCGGATTGAAGTCGGACAGCGTCACGACGCCGAACACCGCGGCGGAGGCGACGAGCACGGCGAAGAGCTTGCCCCACGGGCGCGGGACGCTCGCGGCGGGCGCGTGGCCGACGTCGGCGAGCCGGTGCCGCTGCAGCACGTAGGTGACCAGGCCGACGATCATGCCGATGCCGGAGACCGCGAAGGCCCAGTGCCAGCTGCGGTTCGGGTCGAACCCGTTGCGCGCGAAGAACTCCTTGGCCATGTCGCTCTGCGCGACCCAGCCGGTGATCAGCGGCGCCACGAGCGCGCCGGTGTTGATGCCCATGTAGAAGATCGAGAAGCCGGAGTCGCGGCGCGGGTCGTCCTTGGCGTAGAGCGAACCGACCATCGTGCTGATGTTGGGCTTGAGCAGGCCGGTGCCGCAGGCGACGAGCACGAGACCGAGGTAGAAGAACGTCGTCGAATGCACCGCGAGCGACAGGTAGCCCGCGGCGATGATCACGCCGCCCCAGAACACGGTGGCGCGCGCGCCGAGGAAGTTGTCCGCGATGTAGCCGCCGGGGATCGAGAGCATGTAGACGCTCATCGTGTAGGTGCCGTAGATGATGCCGGCGGTGCGGTTGTCGAAGCCGAGGCCGCCCTTGGCGAGCGGCGCGACCATGAACAGCGTGAGCAGGGCGCGCATGCCATAGTAGCCGAAGCGCTCCCAGAGCTCAGTGAAGAACAGGTTGGTCAGACCACGCGGGTGACCGAACAGGCCGCTCGTATCTCGAGCCGGCGAAGGGGCAGGTTGCTGCATGGGGTCGGATTCGGGCGATTTCACTCGGAAAGCGCAAGCGCGCACCTCCCGGCCGGCCCGGGTATTCCGGGCCAAACCGCGGTGGACAAACCCGCTACTGCCCCCCGAAATGCCCCGGTGTCCGCGCCCGTCCTGCTCCTCTACGCCACCGTCTCCGGCAACGCCGAGGCGCTGGCGCACGCCGCCGCCGCGGCGCTGGGGGCGCGCGGCCGGCGCTGCGCGGTGGAGAACGCCGCGGATTTTCCTGCGGGCCGGCTGCGGGAATTCGACGTCGCGCTGGTGATCGCGAGCACCTGGGGCGAGGGCGAGCTCCCGCCGGAGGCGGCGGAGTTCGGCGCCGCCCTGGCCGCGCCCGCGCTGCGCCTGGACGCGCTGCGCTTCGCCGTGCTGGCGCTCGGCTCCCGCAGCTACCGGGATTTCTGCGCCGGCGGACGCCGGATCGACGAACTTCTCGCCGCGCGCGGGGCCCGGCGGCTGCTCCCGCGGCGCGAGTGCGACACGAAATTCAAAACTGACTTCAAGGAATGGCTCGGACAGGTCGAAGTAGCCCTTGCAAGCTCCGCATGAAACGCGAACGCAAACTCGCCGCCCAACTCGGCCGCCTCCTCGTCGGCCTCGGCCTGACCGAGGCCACGGCCGCCGTCGTGCCCGCGCGCGAGGAAGCGCTGGCGGTGCAGGCGCCCGAGGAACTCCCGGCGGGCGAAGTGCGGGTCTTCCTGCCCCCGGCGGCGTCCGGGCCGACACGCCGCTGCTCGTGGCGCTCGACGGCCAGAACATGGCGGCGTGGAAGCTGGCCGAGACGATCCAGCGCCTCGCCGCCGCGGGCGAGATCGTGCCTCCGCTCGTCGTCGCGATTGCCGCGACGCCCGACCGCGTCGAGGAATACGGCCTCGCGCGCACGCTCGACTACGCCGGCCGCGGCAAGAAGGCCGCCGCGTTCCAGCGTCGCGTGCTCGACTTCGTGCTGCCCGAGGTGCGGCAACGCTACGGCGTGCAGGCCGCCGCCGCGCGCACGGCGATCATGGGCGCCTCGCTCGGCGGACTCAGCGCGTTCGACCTCGCCTGGGCGCATCCAGACGTGTTCGGCACGGTCGGCGTGTTTTCCGGCTCGCTCTGGTGGCGCGGCGAGGATGGCGACTGGCGCGCCGCGCAACGCTCGCGGCTCGCGCACAAGATCGTGCGCGAGACGGCGGCCAGGCCGGCGCTGCGGCTCTGGTTCGAGGCGGGCACGGCGGACGAGACCGACGATCGCGACGGCAATGGCGTGATCGATGCGATCCAGGACACGACCGAGCTGATCGACGAACTCGTCGCGAAGGGTTTCCGCCGCGACACCGACGTGCGCTATCTCCAGATCGAGGGCGGCAAGCACCACGAGTCCACCTGGGCCGAGGCGCTCCCTGTCTTCCTGACGTGGGCGTTCCCGCGCCGCTGAATCAGCGCGCGATGCGGCGCGGCTCCGCTCCCGAGGATGGGTGCGGGGTGAAGGCGGCGATGACCACGCCGAGGAGATTTTCGGTCACGACGGCCTCGTCGTCGTGGCGGGCATTGTTCAGGCCCCGCACGCGCCAGCCGTCGCGGCATTTGGCGATGAGCACGTGGGCGACGGGGCGCTGCGCCCGGTTGCGGTAGACCGCCGTCTGGCCGGGGCGGAGCTCGGCGAATCCGACCGCGCGCAGCACGAGGATCGTGCCCGGCGGGTAGAGCGGTTGCATCGATTCGCCTCCGCCGACGAGCGTGAAGGTGTCGGGCGTCGCGCCCACGATTTCCCCGGCGCGCTGCCAGGCTTCGGACTCGCTCGTGGCGAGCGGGCGCGGCGAGTGGCCGGTGAACACGCCGCGGATCCACGCGTCTCCGGTCTCGTCGAACGCGGAGGCCGATGTCCACCACGCCGCCAGCAGAAGGAAAATTCGCGCCGCGCATCGCGCAGTCAGCCGCACCATGCGTGCTGTTTAGCCCCGCGCGCGCCGACGTGGCGAGCGGATGATGTTGGGGATGATTCCTCAGGCCGTTTTCCGCCGGCGCGTCCACCAGATCGCAAAGCCGGTGACGGCGAGCATGCCCGGAGCGAGGCCGGCGAGGGCCCAGAGGATTTTCACAGGCAGGCCGCCGAATTCGCCGAAGTGCAGCGGGCGGAAACTGTCGACGATCCGCGCCCAGGCGCCGGCGGCGCGCAGGTCGTTCGTCGACCGGTGTGCGCCGGTCGAGGCGTCGTAGACGACCGTGCTGCCGTAGGGACTCGTGAGCGCGCCGTGCGGCGCGATGGCGCCCCAGAGCGTGACGGCCGGCGCGGCGGGGTCGCTCGGCAGCGAGAGGAAGTTGCCGCGGAAGCCCGGGAGCCGCTGCGCGGCGTCGCGGGCGAGGGCGTCGAGCGAGAGCGTCGGGGCGTAGAGGCGCTGCTCGATCTTCTTCTGCTCGTGCTCGCCGGCGAGCCATTCGCCGATGACGTGGGTGAAGTTCCAGTAGGCGCCGGTGAAGCCGAGCACGAGGTTGAAGGCGACGGAGGTGATGCCGACGAATTTGTGCAGATCGGAAAACAGGATGCGCGCGCCGCGGCGCCAGCGGAGCGTGAGGAGGTTTTTCCAGAACTCGCGGTAGAGCCACCCGCCGGTGACGCCGAGCACGAGCAGCAGGAGCCCCAGGACCGCGGCGAGCAGCAGGCCGGCGTGGTCGGCGAAAAAGGCGTAGTGCAGCTCGAGCAGCCAGCCGGTGAGCGTCGTCGTGCCGAGGCGCGGCGACGCGAGCAGGCGGCCGGTGTAGGGATCGAGCGTGGCGACGAGCCATTCCTGGTCGCCGCGCCGGATCACGTAGAGGACGTCGGCGTGGCGCGGCTCATCCCACTGCGGCAGCCAGCCGGTGATCTCGTGCTCCGGCAGCTGCCGCTGGGCGTCCGCGAGCAGGGCGTCGAGCGGCCGGCGCCCGGCGGGCGTGGGCTCGACGCGCACGAGCTCGCGGTTGAACAGCGCCTCCAGCTCCTCGTGGAAGACGAGCAGGCTGCCGCTGAGGCCGATGACAAGCAGGCCGAGGCCGGCGGCCAGGCCGAGCCAGGAGTGGAGTTGCCAGAGGCGCTTGCGCATGGAATTGGCGGGCGGACGCGGGGACGCGCTAGAGCTTGTATTCGAAGGCGAGCGAGAACTGGCGCGGTGCGCCGTAGATCGCGCCGTATTGGACGGTGCGCAGGTATTTCTCGTCGGTGACGTTGTCGACGTTGAGGCGCGCGGTGGCGCGCTTGGTCAATTCGTAGGCGGCGAAGCTGTTGACGAGCAGGTAGGCGTCCTGGCGCACGCCGCCGGCCTTGAAGATGTCGGATTGCCAGCGCAGGCCGGCGCCGAGCTTGAGCTTGGGCAACGCGGGCAGGCGGGTGTCGGCGCGCAGGCTGACGATGGTGCGCGGGACCCATTCGTAGATGTCGGCGCCGTCGGGGCCGGTGAGTTCCATGCGGGTGAAGCCGGCGGTCAGGTTGGTGTTGGACGCCACGCGGCCGGTGGCTTCCACTTCGAAGCCGCGCGAGTGCACGTCCTTGGGGGCGTAGTAGGATTGCTGGGCGACCGGATCGAAGCCGGCTTCGGTGGCGAGGCCCTTTTGCTTGGCGTCGAAGAGCGCGACGGTGGTCAGCAGGCGGCGGTTCAGCCACTCGGCCTTAAGGCCGATCTCGGCGTTGACGCCTTTCATAGGGGCGAGGAAGCGGCCGCTGATGTCGCGTTGGTCCTGGGCCTGGAAGATGTCGGAGTAGGAGGCGTAGGCGAGGACGTTGGCGGTGAGATCGCAGGTGAGGCCGGCGTAGGGGCTGACTTCCTCGGTGGTCTCGTTATCGAGGTTGACGCCGCCGCCGTAGATCGAGGTGCCGTCGCGGTTGAGGCGGATGGCGTTGAGGCCGGCGATGGCCTTCAGGCGGTCGGTCACGCTGAGACGCGTGGCGGCGTAGACGCGGGTGAGTTGCTGATGGCCGTCGTTGCCGACGCTGGTCGCGCCCCAGACGGGTTCGGCGTAGGCGTTGCCGGCGTAGGGAAACGCGGGGAGGACGGCGCTGGGTGAGCTGACGATGGAGTAGACTTCGGAGTAAGTTTTTTGCTTCGAGTGGCTGAGGCCCACGATCGCCTCGTGGCGACGGCCGAAGGCGCTGAAGTGGCCGTTGAGGTTGGCGTCGACGATGTCGCTGCGGGAGTCGGAATCGCTGCGGTAGGGCCAGCCGAGCAGACCGGTGTTGTCGTTGTTGAGCGTGCCGGTGAGCGAGTAGGCGTAGAAGAGTTTGACGGCTTCGTCGCCGGTGCGGTGGTTGTAGGTGAGCTTGGCTTCCCAGTCGGGGGAGAGCGTGTGCACATACTCGACGAAGGCGTTGGCGGAGCGGAGCGCCCACCGGGTCCAGTCCTGCGAGGGCGAGGCGGAGGAATCGAACTCGAGCTGAGTGCCGTCGGCGCGCAGGAGGGTGAGCGAGCCCCAGAAGGGCGAGCGCTGCAGGGAGTCGGTGTAGGTGAAGCCGGCGGTCAGCGCGCCGGCGTTGCCGATCTGGCCTTCGATCACGCCGTAGAGCGTGGTGCGGCGGTCTTGCAGGGCGCGCAGGTAGGAATCCTTGTCCTCGTGCGCGACGACGAGGCGGGCGGCCCAAGTGCCGGATGGAGTTAGGACTTTGTTGTAGTCGAGAGCGGCGCGCTGGAGGTCGTGCGAGCCGGCGCGGACGACGATCTCGCCGCCGTCGTGATTGGTTGGGCGCTTGCGGACGTAGTTGATGGTGCCGGAGGCGTTGCCGACGCCGGTGAGGAGGCCGTTGGCGCCGCGGATCAGCTCGATGCGGTCGAACAGGTAGGTGTCTTCCTGGCCAACAACGAGGCCCCAGTCGTTGGTCATGCCGAGGCCGTCGACTTGCGTCAGCATGATGTCGAAGCCCCGCGCGCTGTAGGAGGTGCGGTTGGTTTCCCAGGCGTCGACGGTGAGACCGGTGCCGAGTCGCAGTGCGTCGTTGGTGCCGGAGGTGGCGAAGTCGCGCATGGCGTCCTGGTCGATTGTGCTGATCGATTGGGGCGTTTCTTTGAGAGTTAGCGGCAGATTGGTCGCGCCCTTGGAGGTGCGATGCTCGCGCTTCGCGGTGACGGTGAAGCTGTCGAGCGCGACCGGGGCGTCGTGGGGCGCGGTTTGCGCGCGAGCGAGGAGCGTGGCGCCGAGCGCGAGCGCGGCGAAGGCGAGAGGAAGGCCGGAGGAGCGGCGGGTGTGTTTTCTCATGACGAAAGGCGGAAGGGTTGAAAAAGGACCCGTCCGCACCGGGCGCCGGCGTGATCGTGATTTTCCGAGTCACGACATGCGCAGGCGGCGGCCCGGCGCGGACGGGCAAGGGTCAGCACTCGACCACAAGGTTGGGGCCGCCGCGCCGGGTCCGGCGCGCGGCGTCGAGCGGCCGCGCGTTCAGCGCGTCGCGGCTCGATTCAGAGGAAAGGAAGCGGAGGAGTCGTTCAGACGATGGGTCTTCGCGGAAGGAGGACATGAAGTGCAGCGGTCTGCACAGGTCGTGACTCGGAAAGGGTTCCATCCGCGGACCCGGCGACAGCCTCGCGACACAGCGAACCGTGCGGCTTCCGAACCGGCGAGGCGCCCGGAGAACGACGAAGGGCGGATGGAGAAAGAGGCGTCATGTCGCGAGGTGGATGCAGCCGATGAACAGCGCGAGCAGCGCGACCGCGGCGAGCAGGCCGAGGACGAAGTGTCGGTCGGCGCGGGACGGTGGGTTCATGGCGTGGGGCGACATGGAGAAAAGTTCAGGTGGCGCGGGAGGCGTCGCGGCGCGGGAGGAACCGCCGCCAGGCGAGGGCGAAGTCGGTGTAGACCAGGAGGCAGCCGCCGAGGCAGGCGAGGGCGGCGACGAGCTGGCTGCCGAGGCCGAGCGCCTCGCCGGTGTGGAGGAAGCGCGTCCACGTGCGCGCGCGGCGGCCGGGCGTGAGATCGCCGAACGACTCGCGGCGAAGCAGCTCGCCGGTGAAGGGATGCAGGTAAAGCGTGGTCGCGGCCGTGCGCGGCCAGGCGCCGGGGGTGCGGATGACGACGGTCGCTGGCGGCGGCGAGGACGGGCGGGCCGGCGCGGCGGCGTTGGCGTCGGGGTGGCGTGCCTCGCGTCCGCCATTGCCGGCGGCGAGGCGGAGCGTGAAGGACTCCGCGTCGGGCGCGAGGGCGCGGGCGCGGGCGAGGAGCGCGTCGGGGTCGAGCGGGGGCGTGTCCTCGGGGCGGACGATCGCGAGCGCGGGACCGGCGGGAGCGGCGGCGGGTCCGGGCGGCGGCGGGGTTTCGCCGAAGACCTGGAAGACGCCGTTCGAGGCCCAGCGGTAGGAGATCGGCAGCGCCGTCAGCGTGAGCGCGATGAGCACGGGCGCGCACCAGAGGCCGACGGCGTTGTGCCAGTTGAAATCGCGGGCCTTGCCTGTGAGGCGCCCGTTGAGGAGGGCGACGGTCTTGAAGCCGCGCACGGACCAGGAGCGCGGCCACCAGAGGTAGAGGCCGGAGAGCGCGAGGAAGCAGAAGGCGAGGTTGCCGGCGCCGTTGACGGCCTTGCCGATGGGGCGGCGGTCGTCGCCCAGCGCGAGCCAGCGGTGCCATTCCTCGAGCGTGTGGAGGAAGTCGCGGACGCGGGTCGAGGCGGGCGTGCGGATCGCGCCGGTGTAGGGATCGGCGTAGAGCGCGCCGTCGCGGCCGAGCTGGAAGGTCACCGCGGCGCGCGGATCGGCGGAGACGATGACGGCGGTCGGGCGCGCGGCCGGGTGCGCGGTGCGGACGCGCCGGGTGAGTTCGGCGAGCGGGAGGCGCGCGGACGACGCCGGGATATCGACCCGGCGCGCGTCGCGCTCCGCCCAGGCGACGAGTTCCTTCTCGAAGGCCAGGGCGGCGCCGGTGGCGCACATGACGCCGATCACCAGGCCGGCGATCAGGCCGGCGGCGAGGTGGAGCCAGAAGAGGACGGAGCGGAGCAGCGGCATGCGGCGAACGGGAAGCGCGGCGGGAAACGGGGCGAGCGAGGCGCGGGGAAATTCAAAGCGGGGCGCGCGGATCGCGGTGGACCCGCGCGCCCCGGAGCACTCAGAAGGTGGTGGTGACGCTCACGCGGAAGGCGCGCGGGGAGCCGGGCGTGATGTTGGTGTTGCTGTTGGCGGTGGCGTCGTAGTCGCGATCGAGGAGGTTCTCGACGTTGAGCTGCGCGCGGACGCGGTCGTTGAGGCGGTAGAACGCGGCGGCGTCGAAGCGGACGAAGCCCGGCAGGCGCACGGTGTTGTCCGCGGAGGCGAAGATCTCGTCGCGGTAGATGGCGCCGAGGCCGAAGCCCCAGTCGCGGCTCACGTCGTAGCGGTTCCAGAGCGAGAAGGTGTGCCGGGGCAGCTGGGCGAGGCGGGCGCCGGCCCGGATGGTGGCGGACTGGGTGGAGAGGAAGCTGCCGTCCTGGTAGGCGTAGCCGCCGGCGATGCTCCAGTTGCGGGAGAGGCGACCGGTGAGGCCGAGCTCGACGCCCTTGGTGCGCTGGCCGTCGGTGAGCAGCATCTTGGTGGAGTCGGCGGGGTCGGTGATGGCGACGTTGGTGCGGTCGAGGCGGTAGGCGGCGGCGGTGACGGCGAAGTCGCGGCGCGGCTCCCACTTGAGGCCGACCTCGTAATTCTTGAATTCCTCGGGATCGAGGTTGCGGTTGGTAAGGCTGAGGGAGCTAAGCTGTTCGCCGGCGCGCGGCACGAACGACATGCTGTAGCTGGCGTAGAGCGAGAGGTTCGTCGCGGGCTTGAGGACGAGGCCGGCGCGCGGCGAGAGCATCTCGTCGGTGACATCGAGCGAGGTCGCGTTGCGGTGGTTGTCGAAATCGACGGCGAAGCGGTCGTAGCGGACGCCGACGAGGCCGAGGAGCTGCGGCGTGAGCTGGAGCTGGTCCTGCGCGTAGACGCCGACGGTGCGGGCGACGCCGTGGTTGTCGGCGTCGGTCGCGCTCTGGCGGAACACCGCCGGGATGGTCGTGCGCGGGTTGGCGAGCGGGACCTGGATCGAGGTGGTGCCGACGGCGACGGAGTCGAAGTAGGCGGTGTTGCGGAAATTGTCGGTGACCTGGCGGCCGAGCTCGACGCCGGTGAGGATCTGGTGCTGGAGGCTGCCGGCGTCGAGGTTCCAGACGAGGTCGGTCTGGTTGAAGACGTTGTCGCGCTGCGTGGCGTTGTTGTAGCCCTGGATCGCGACGGTGGTGCCGGCGGCGTTCACGGCGCCCGGGAAGACGTTCTGGTAGAACTTGTCGTAGGTGGAGTAGCGGGTGTGGTTGCGCAGGGTGATGGCGGCGTTGAAGCGGTGGTCGACGGTGAAGAACGCGGTGTGGACCGAGGCCTCGACGTGGCTTTGCGCGGGGTTGCCGAAGAACGTCGACGGATCGACGGCGAGCGGACGGCCCTGGAAGGACGAGATGCCGCGGTCGGCGACGCGCTCGTCGTGGAAGTATTCGTAGCCGAAGCGTAGCGTGGTGGCGCGCGAGAGGTCGTAGCGGAAGGTCGGGTTGACGCCGGAGCGCTTCACGGTGACGTCGTCGCGGTAGCTGCCGCTGTCCTCGTAGAGGCCGGTCACGCGGTAGGAGAGCGCGTTGGTGAGCTTGTCGCCGAAGTCGAGCGTGCCGCGGTATTGCTCCCAGGAGCCGATCTGGATCGTGGCTTCGCGGTGGGTGCGGCCGTTGGCGAGTTTCGTCGCCCGGTTGATGAGGCCGCCGGAGCCGCCGCGGCCGAAAATCATGGCGTTGGGGCCCTTCAGCACCTCGACGCGGTCGACGTTGTAGAGGTCGCGGAAATATTGGACGTCGTCGCGGACGCCATCGATGAAGAAGTCGGCGGTGGTGCTGTTGCCGCGGAGGACCGGCGTGTCGCGGTTGCCCTCGCCCTGGGCGATGCCGACGCCCGGCACGTAGCGCGTGACGTCGCCGATGTTCTGCATCGCCTGGTCGTCGATCAGCTCGCGGGTGATGACCGAGATCGATTGCGGGACGTCGACGAGCGCCGTGTCCGTCTTGGTCGCGGTGACGCTGCGCTGGACGGTATAGACGTTCTTTGCCTTTTGGCCGTTCACCTCGAACTGGGCGAGGCGGACGACCTCGTTGGACGGAGGCAGGTAGCTCGGCGTGTCGCCGGCGTCGGCGGCAGCCAGGGCCGTGTGCGCGCCGCAGACGGCGAGCGCGGCACACACGGCGGAGCGGTAGGAAAGGAGGAGCGCGTGGAGTTTCATGGAAGGCGGTGCAGGTAAATTGAGAACGGGTCGCACTGCACATGCGACCCAATCTCACGTCAAGTGAGATTTGAGAATTTGTCTCAAAATGACCGAAAAACCGCATAAAACGCGCATGACCGAAACGCGGTTTGACCGTCGCAAGTGTTTGCGCTCTAAGGTCCCTGTGCTCGCTCCCCTCGAAGTCCAGCTGCCTGATCATCGCTACCCGATCCATTTGCGCACGGGGGCGGCGCTGGAGGCGCTGAAAGCTGCGTTCGCCGAGCCGACCTGGACGGGGCGCGCGGCGGCGGTCGTGACGGATGCCTCGGTCGCCAAGGTTCTGGGGCTCGCCCCGGGAGACGTATTTGCGGATGCCCCGGTGCTGGTCTTGCCGGCCGGAGAGGGCACGAAGACGGTCGCGCAGCTGGCCGAGGTGTGGGAATTCCTCGCCCGGCACCGCCTCGACCGCCGCGGCGTCCTCTGGGCCATCGGCGGGGGCGTGGTGGGCGACCTCGCCGGCTTTGCCGCGGCGAGCTACCTGCGGGGCATCGACTACGTGCAAGTCCCGACGACGCTGCTGGCGATGGTCGACAGCTCGGTGGGCGGGAAGACGGGGTTGAATCTCAAGGCCGGCAAGAACCTCGCCGGGGCGTTCCATCACCCGCGCGCGGTGTATGCCTGCGCGGATTTTCTGCGCACGCTGCCGCCGCGCGAGTTCGCGGCCGGGGCGGCCGAGGTGGTGAAATACGGCCTGCTGGCGGACGCGGCCCTGTTCGACCGACTCGAGGCCCGGCCGCTCACGCTCGCGCATCCCGACTTGCTCGCGACCGTGCGGCGCTGCTGCGAGATCAAGGCGCAGGTCGTGCAGGCCGATCCGCGCGAGACGGCGCCCGAAGGCGGCCGCGCGCTGCTGAATCTCGGCCACACCTTCGGCCACGCGATCGAGAACGTCGCCGGTTACGGCTCCTACCTGCACGGCGAAGCGGTGGCGATCGGCCTCGCCGCCGCCGCGCGGCTGTCGCGCGAGCTTGGCCTCGTCGACGAGGCGGCGGTCGTGCGCGTGGAGCGCGTCGTGGCCGCCCACGGCCTGCCTGTGCGCCTGCGCGAGCCGCTGCCGATGGCGGCCTTGTTCGACGCGATGGCGCGCGACAAGAAAAACCGCGACGGCCGGCTGCGCTTCGTCGTCCTCGCGGCGCTCGGCCGCGCCGCGACCCGCGGCGACGTGCCGGTGGCGCCGGTGGAGCAGGTCTGGCGCGAGGTCGGCGCGGCCGGGTGATTTTTTGACTGCGCTCGCCGCGCCGGGCGCTAGGTTGGCCTTCCCATGTCAGCCATCGACGAGGGCATCGTCCGCGAATACTTCGAGCAAGCCGGCTTCTTCGTGCGCCAGGCGCGCAAATACGCGCTGACCGCCCGCAAGGGCGCGGCGGACGAAGTGATCGACCTCGTCGTGTTCAACCCGACCTGGCAGCGCGGCTCGCGCAAGCCCGACTTCTTCCTCTTCGCCAACGAGCTGCCGTTCGTCCACCGCGCGGTGATCAGCATCAAGGGCTGGCACGCCGCCGGGCGCTTCACGCCGAGCACGCTGCGCAACCAGCCGGAGATTTTCCGCTTCCTCGAGCAGAGCGTCCTCAAGGAGGCGTCGCGCCTCTTTCCCAGCGAGACCGAGGATCCGGACGGCGCCGGCCTGCTGAAGATCCTCGTCCTGCCCGGCCTGCCGACCGCGGAGCCGTTCCGCTCGCAGGCGGTGGCGATGCTGAAGGAGAAGGGCGTCGACGCCGTGATCTCGTTCCGCGCCATGCTGCTCGACCTGATCGACAAGGTGGAACTCAACCGCAACTACGGCAAGAGCGACACCCTGCAGCTCATCCGCGTGCTGAAGAACTACGACCTGCTGCAGGATCCGCAGCTCGACCTGCTCAGCGAGCGCGTCGCCAGCCGCCGGGGCAAGGAGTGATTTTCCCGTGATCCATCCCACCGCGATCGTCGAGCCGGGCGCGCAGCTCGGCGCCAACTGCACCCTCCACGCCCACGCGATCGTGACGAAGCACGCCGTGCTCGGCGACGGCGTGACCGTGCACCCGTTCGCCGTCGTCGGCGGCGACCCGCAATACCTGAAGTTCGATCCCGCCACTGCGAGCGGCGTGGTGGTCGGTGCCGGCACGGTCATCCGGGAGCATTGCACGCTCAACCGCTCGATCTACGCCGGCAAGAACACCGTCGTCGGCGCGCGCTGCTTCCTCATGGCCAACGTGCACGTCGGGCACGATTGCGCGGTGGCGGACGACGTCGTGCTGGCGAACAACGTCATGCTCGCGGGCCACGTCAGCGTGGGCAGCTTCACCTTTGTCGGCGGCGGCGCGGGCATCCACCAGTTCGTGCGCATCGGCGAAGGCGTGATGGTCGGCGGGCTCACGCGCCTGACGAAGGACGTCGCCCCTTCCTCATGGTCGCCGAGCGCGACGAGGTGCCGGGTTTCAATCTCGTGGGCCTGAAGCGCCGCGGCTTCCCCCGCGCCACCATCCTGGAGATCAAGGCCTGCTACGCGCACGTCTTCGCCGGCGGCGACCCGCGCCCGCGGGCCGCCGCGAAACTCGGCGGCGCGCAAAGCGCCGAGGCGCGCCGCTTCCTCGAGTTCTTCGCCGGCGGCAAACGCAGCTTCGCCCGGCCCGCGGCGCACGGCGCGGAGGAGCCGGCGGCGGACTGACATGGCGCACCTCGCATTCACCTGCGGCGACCCGGCGGGCGTCGGCCCCGAGATCATCGCGGCCTGGCTGGCCGCGCATCCGGCCGAAGCGGCGGACGTGGCCGTCATCGGTCCGGCGCGCTGGCTCGACACCCTGCCGACGTGCGGCGCGAAGATCGCGGTCGGCCTCGAGGATTTTACCGCCACGCCCGGCCGGCCCGATGGCGACGGCGCGCTGCTGGCCTGGGCCGCGATGGAGCGGGCGGCGGCGGGCACGCAGGCCGGTGAATTTTCCGGCGTCGTCACCGGCCCGGTGAGCAAGGAGCGCCTCGCCGCCATCGGCTACGAGTTTCCCGGGCAGACCGAGTTCTTCGCCGCGCGCTGGGGCGGCGAGCCGGTGATGTGCTTTGGCGGCGGCCGGCTGCGCGTGGCGCTCGCCACGTGGCACGTGCCGCTCGTCGAGGTGCCGCAGCAGCTCGGTCCGCAGCTCCTGCACCGCACCATCGCCGCGGCCGACCAGCTGGCCCGGGCCGACGGCCTCGCCGCGCCGCGCATCGGCGTCTGCGGCCTGAACCCGCACGCCGGCGAGGGCGGCCTGCTCGGGCTCGAGGAGCGCGATTTCCTCAACCCGGCGCTGGCGAAGCTGCGCGGCGAGTTTCCCGGCCTGTCGCTCTGCCAGCCCGGCGACACGCTCTTCGCCCGCGCGCTGCGCGGCGAGTTCGACGTCGTGGTGGCCCTCTACCACGACCAGGGCCTCGCGCCGCTCAAGGTCATCGATTTCGACGACTCCGTGAACATCACCCTCGGCCTGCCCTTCGTGCGCACGAGCCCCGACCACGGCACGGCCTTCGGGCTGGCGGGGCAGGGGAAGGCGAGCGCCCGGAGCTTCGCCAACGCCGTGGCCACAGCCCGGCGCTTGATAAATCTCCGCGCCCGGCAATAACTCTGCGCGTGGTCCCCGCCGCTCCAGTCACATTGCCCGAAGGCGTCCGCGAAGGTAACGAGAACCTCGTCCGCCTCACGCCCGATGCCGGCGCGAAGGTCGCGGCGCTCATCGCGCGCGAATCGCAGGGGATTTCCTGCGCATCGCCATCACCGGCGGCGGGTGCAACGGGCTGAGCTACAAGCTCCGCTTCGTCGCCGAGCCGCGGCGCGGCGACATCCTCGTGCGCACCGCCGGCGCGCAGGTGGTCGTGGACCCGAAGACGGCGCTCTACCTCAAGGGCACGGTGCTCGATTACTCGCACCAGATGGTGGGCGGCGGGTTCAAGTTCGCCAATCCCAACGCCAAGGCTTCCTGCTCCTGCGGCGAGAGCTTCAGCGTGTGACGCGGCCGGCCCTTCCCCGGGCGAAACCCGCTCAAAAAGGGGTTGTCATCACCCGGCTTCGCGACAACAACACGCCCCGACCTACTCGGTTCAGCAAACCTACTTAATGGCACTTCCTTCCTCCTCCGGCGGTCCCCGCCAGCCCTACAATCGCGGCGCTCCGCGCAACAACGACCCCTACGCTCACATCAAGCGTAACGCGCGCATCAAATCCCCCCAGGTGCGCGTCATTTCCCCCGAAGGCCGCCAGCTCGGCATCCTCGACACGCCGAAGGCGCTCGCCCTCGCGCAGCAGTTCAATCTCGACCTCGTCGAAGTCGCGTCCGCCGCCGTCCCCCCGGTGTGCCGCATCATGGACTTCGGCAAATACATCTACGAGGAGCAGAAGAAGCACGCCCATTCGAAGCCGGCCGGCACGAAGCTCAAGGAAATCGAGTTCACGGTCCGCATCGAGAAGCACGATTTCGAAACCAAGGTCCGCCACGCCGAGGAGTTCCTCGACGAGGGCAACAAGGTGAAGCTCCGCCTCAAGTTCCGCGGCCGCGAGATGGCCCACACCGAGATGGGCTTCGACGTCATGAACCGCGCCCTCAAGGAGCTCGAGACGATGGGCCACCCGGACGCGCCGCCGAAGCTGAACGGCAAGCAGATCAACGTCATGCTCACGCCCAACCCGGTGAACAAGCGCAAGCCGAAGTATCACGTCCGCGAATCCGCGCCGGCGCAGCCGCCGGCCGGTGCCGGCGGCGATCACGGCGCCGCCGCCGCGCCGGAAGCCTGACGCGCGCCGCCCCACGGCGCCGCCGAGCATGATCCGGGTCCTCGCCGCCGCGTTCGCGCTGCTCGCTGCGACGGCCGGCGTGTGCGCCCGGCAGACTCCCGCCCCGGTCCGCGCCGCGCCGACCCGCCCCGGCGCCGTGCTCGGGACGATCGAGTGGCCGAGCGCCCGCCTTTACGGCGACGAATACCTCGACCTCGCCGTCATCGCGAAAAAGCTCGGTCTGAAGTTCACCCTCGCCGGCAAGAAGGCGACCCTGGCCGACGCCGGCGGCCCGCGCTGCGTGTTCGAGGACGTCGAGCGCGACTTCCACCTCGACGGCATCCGCATCCATATGGGCAAGCCGGTCGTCGGCTCCGCGGGCAGCCTCTGGATCACGAAGCTCGACGCCGAGAAGACCCTCCTGCCGCTCCTGCGCCCGGCCGACCTCGCCGGCCAGCTGCCGGTCGGCCCGCCCCGCCTCATCGTGCTCGATCCCGGCCACGGCGGCACCGACCCCGGCACCGACAACCGCCGCGTCGGCATCACCGAGAAGGCCGCCGCCCTCGACGTCGCGCTGCGCGTGAAAAAGCTGCTCGAGGCCCGCGGCTACCGCGTGAAGATGACGCGCGAAGGCGACACGCGCTTCTCCAGCAACCCCCGCGTCGATCTGCCGCTGCGCGCCGACTTCGCCAACAAGGCGCTCGCCGACCTCTTCGTCAGCATCCACTTCAACAACGCCCCCGAGTCCATCCAGGGCGTCGAGACCTACACCCTCACGCCGCAGCACATGCTCTCGACCGCGGCGACGGAGCCCGACGACGACACGCCGCGCGCGCTGCCCGGCAACCGCTACGACCACGCCAACCTGCTCCTCGGCTTCGCCCTGCATCGCGCGATGGTCCGTGGCGTCGAGACGCCCGACCGCGGCTACAAGCGCGCGCGCTGGGCCGTGCTGCGCACGCTCCGCTCTCCCGGCGTGCTCGTCGAGTGCGCCTATCTCTCCAGCGACGAGGAGGCGCGCCGGGTCGCCCGGCCGGAGTTCCGCCAGCGGATCGCCGAGTCGATCGTGGCCGGCATCGACGCCTACAGCGACCAGCTCGAAAAGCTCCGGCCGGCGCCGAAAAACTGACGCGGGCCCCGCCGGTTCGTCGGCGGGTTCGGCCGGCTTCGTCGTGAGCCCGACGCCGCTGGTCGCAGCGCGTCCCGCCCGGTCGAAATCAGACTGGCCTCCCTGCCGCAGGCGCGCTGAATGGCGGGTATGTTGTCATCGTTTCGTCTTACCCTCCTGGCCGGGGCCTTGGGCGCCGCCACCCTCGCGCAGGCTTGGGACGCCGAGGGGCACCGCATCGTCAATCAGGTCGCCCTCTACGCGCTGCCGGCCGATTTCCCCGTCTTCGCCCGCGACGCCGCCGCGACCGACCGCATCCTGCACATGGCGAACGTGCCGGACCGCTGGCGCAACGTCGACCCCGCGCTCAAGCAGGTGGGCGGGAGCTGGACCGACCACTTCCTCGACCTCGAGCAGCTGCCCGATGCCGGCCTCGACCCGAAGACGGTGCCCTCACTCCGCCTCGATTTCGCGCTGATGTTCGCCGCCGGCCGCATCGCGCACGCGGAGCGGTTTGCCATGGTCGATCCGACCAAGAACGCCGGCCACACCAGCGAGTGGCCCGGCTTCGCCCCATGGGCCATCACCGAGAATTTCCACAAGCTCCGCTCCGCCTTCGGCTACCTCAAGGCCTACCAGGAAGTCGGCGGCACGCCTTCCGAGATCGCCAACGCCCAGGCCGACGTCCTCTACGCCATGGGCCTGCTCGGCCACAGCGTCGCCGACTGCGCGCAGCCGCTCCACACCACCGTGCACCACAACGGCTGGGTCGGCCCCAACCCGAACGGCTACAGCACCTGGCCGCGGATCCACACCTGGTGCGACGGCGGCTTCCTCGCCAAGGCCGGGCTCAAGGCCACCGACCTCCAGGCGCGCGTCACCGTGGCGGAGCCGATGCCGCTGCCGCAGCGCGCCGACGATCGCGATCCGCTCTTCGTGGCCGTGATGGACTACATCCTCGCGCAGCACGCGAAGGTCGAGCCGCTCTACCAGCTCGAGAAGGCCGGCCTCCTCGGCAACAAGCCCGAGCTGCCGGTCACGCCCGAGGCGCGCGCCTTCTTCGAGGGCCAGCTCCTCGCCGGCGGCCAGATGCTCGCCCGCCTCTGGGTGACGGCCTGGAAATCCGCCCCGCTCGACACCTTCCTGCGCGAGCAACTCGTCCGCCGCCAGACCAAGTCCGCGCCGGCCCCCGGGAAACCGATGCCGGTGGAAACCCCGTCGTCGTGACGCCCGCCGCGCTGCTCTGGATCGCCCTCGGCGGCGCGCTCGGCTCCGTCCTCCGCGCGCTCGCGGGCCACGCCTTCGCCGGGACGCGCTTCCCCTGGGGCACGCTGCTCATCAACGCCGCCGGCTCGCTCCTGATCGGCTGGCTGATGGCGCGCCTCGGCGCGCTCGAGCCCGCGCCGGCGGCCCGGATGCAGAGCCTGCTTGTGGTCGGCTTCTGCGGCGGCTTCACCACGTTCTCCACCTTCAGCTGGCAGACGCTGGACCAGCTGCTGCGCGGCCAGTGGCTCGCGGCGGCGCTGAACGTCCTGCTCTCGGTCGCCCTCTGCCTGCTCACCGTCTGGCTCGGCTACCGCCTCGGCCGCGCATGAACCTCCGGGGCCGCGTTGTCTGGCTGCTGCTCGCCCTGGTGGCGGTGGCGCGCGCGGCGCCGGACGACCTCGCGGCGCGCACGGTCATCCTCGTCAACTCCCGCCAGCCCGAGTCGGTGGCATTGGGCCGGTTCTACGCCGCCCAGCGCGGCATCCCGCCGACCAACCTCGTCGCCCTGCCGCTGCCGGCGGAGGAGACCATCACCTGGCGGACGTTCGTCGACTCCGTCTGGCAGCCGCTGCAGGACGAACTGCTCCGCCGCGGCTGGCTGGAGGGTTTCCTTTCCGAACAGCTCGATCCGCTCGGCCGCCGCCGCTCCGGCATCACCGGGCACAAGCTCGCCTACCTCGTCCTCTGTCGCGGCACGCCGCTGCGCATCGACCACGATCCCACGACGCTCGACGAGCGCGCCGCGGCGCGCGTGCAGAAGGAGTTCCGCACCACGGCCGCGAGCGTCGACTCCGAGCTGACGCTGCTGGCCCAGAACAATCCGCCGACCCTCGGCCCGCTGCCCAACCCGCTCTTCAACGCGCCCCGCGCGGCGGAGGTGAGCCGCGAGCTCGTGGTGAAGGTGGCGCGCCTCGACGGCCCGAGCGACGCGGCCGCACGCCACCTCGTCACCTCCGCGCTGGAGGCGGAGCGGCAGGGCCTGATCGGCCGCTACTACGTCGACCTCGGCGGGCCGCACGCCAGCGGCGACCGCTGGCTCGAGGCGACGCGCGACCAGCTGGTCGACCTCGGCTTCTTCGGCGACGTGCAGGGCGGCAGCGGCATGTTCGACGTCACCGACCGCTTCGACGCCCCCGTGCTCTACTTCGGCTGGTATGCCCTGACGGCGAACGGCCCGTTCGTGCGGCCGGAGTTCCGCTTTCCGCCCGGCGCGATCGCGCTGCACATCCACAGCGTGTCCGCCGCCTCGCTGCGCACGACGAAGGATTTCTGGTGCGGGCCGTTCCTCGCCCACGGCGTGACGGCGACGTTCGGCAACGTGTTCGAGCCTTACCTCGAGTTCACGATCCGGCCGCACCTGCTGCTGGCCGAGCTGGCGCAGGGCCGGACGCTGGGCGACGCGGCGTATTTCGCCACGCCGGCGCTGAGCTGGCAGACCGTCGTGATCGGCGACCCGCTCTACCGTCCGTTCCGGGTCTCGCTCGACGAACAGATGCAGCACCTGGCGGAGCTGCCGCCCGCGCTCGCGTGCTACGTGATCGCGCGCAAGGTCGCCGTGCTCGACCGGCTGGGGCTCGACCCGGAGGCGCGCGCCCTGCTCGCGCGCGGCATGCGCGAGCGGCCGAGCCTGCCGCTGGCGCTGACGGTGGCGCGCTACGAGATCGCGCACGGCCGCCCGGACGCAGCGGTGACGGCGCTGGGCTTCGTGCCACGGCTCCCGCCGGTGTCCGCCGCCGACTGGCCGCTGCTGAAGCACGCGGCCGAGCTGGTGGCCGCGCACGGCGCCGCGCGCGAGGCGCTGCCGTTCTTCGAATTGCTGGTGAAGTCCACCGCGCCGAATCCCGACGCCCAGCTGCACGCCCTCGGCGACGCGCGCCGGGTGGCGGAGGCGGCGGGCGACATGACCCGTGCGCTGGAGTTCGCGCGGCAGGCGGCGGGCCTGCCGCTGCCCAACGCGCCGTCGCTGCCGAAGTGAGGCGCGGCGGGGAAAGAAAAAGCCCGCCCTCGCGGGCGGGCTGAAAATGAAGGCGTGCGGCTCCGCGCTCAGATCTTGTCGACGATCTTGTCGGCGAGGCCGTAGGCGATGGCTTCCTTGGCGTTCAGGTAGTAGTCGCGGTCGCTGTCCTTGGTGATCTTCTCGATCGGCTGGCCGGAGGCCTCGGCGAGGATCTGGTTCAGCTCGGCGCGCATCTTCTCCATTTCCTGGGCCTGGATGTTGATGTCCGTCGCGGGGCCGATGAAGCGGCCGGAGATGAGCGGCTGGTGGATGAGCACGCGCGCGTGCGGGTAGAGGTAGCGGCGGCCCTTCTGCGCGGCGCTGAGCAGGATCGAACCCATCGAGGCGGCCATGCCGGTGACGATGACGTTCACCGGCGAGGTGATGAGCTTGATGGTGTCGAACACCGCCATGCCGGCCGTGATCGAGCCGCCGGGGGTGTTCATGTAGAAGTTGATCTCCTTGCCGGGCGCGACGGCCTCGAGGTAGAGGAGCTTCTCGGTGAGGTCCTTCGCCGATTCGTCGGTCACGGCGCCCCAGAGGAAGATTTTCCGCTGTTCGAGGAACTTGCGCTGGATCTGCGCGCCCACCGGGGTCGGCGTCTTGCCGACGGTCGGGTCCTCGCGGTCGTCATCGTCGTCCAGGCGCGGCGTGAGCGGGTTCGGGTAATCGCGGGTGAGATTGTGAGCGGACATGGGGTCGAAACGTGCACCGGCGGTGCCGTTTTGCGAGTCGTTTTTGGGCGGGGGAAGGCCGGCTCACTTGCCCGGTCGGGCGGTCCAGACCGCGAGCAGGTCGGGCGAGGCCTGGGCGCGGATGCCGTTGTCGTTGAGGATCTCGTCGGTGGCGGCGACGGCCTCGGCGCGCGGGAGGATGATCGCGTCCGTGCCCTCGCCGTGGAAGCGGAAGACGACGAACTCGCCGGTGGCGTCGCGCAGCAGGGCGACGAGGTGGGCGAGGTTCCGGACCGCGGTGCCGTTCACGGTGTCGACCACGCGGAGGGTGGGGTTGGAGTAGCCGCGGCCGAGCTTGTGGGCGAAGAGCGGCGAGGACACGACGACGAGCTGCTCGCCCGCGAAGGCCGGGCGCTCGTGGCGGCGGGTGATGAGCGGACTGCCGATGCGGCCGAGGACGCTGTAGAGCTGGCTCGCCTGCGGGGTGTTCACCGAGAGCAGCTCGGCGAACGGCGTGGAGAAGACGAGCGGTCCGTAGATGAAATACGCGGGGTATTCGCCCGCGAGCGAGGGGATGAGCATCGCGCGCGTGCGCGCGACGGGCAGCTCGATCTGCAGCGGGTGGCCGTCGCGCAGGATGGCGAGCGGCACGCGGCCGTTTTTCTCGAGGTGCTGGATGCGGTAGGCGAACCCGACACGGAGATTCTCGCCGAGCTTGATCATGCCCTCGTCGTCGATCGCCGCGTCGCCGATGTGCGTGATGACGTCCCAGCGCCGGAGCGGGTAGTCGGCGGCGGCGCTGTCGGGCTGGGTGACGAGGACGCCCGTGGTGCCCTTCGGGATTTTGGCGAAGGCGCGAAGCGCGGGATTTTGCAGCGGCTGGAGCTGCTCGAAGGCGGCCGGCTTGCCGTCGTATTTGCCGTCGGCGATGTCGGCGAGGAAGAGATCGATCTCCTCGTTGGGGATGATGTAGCCGATGTTGTCGCCGCCGCCGAGCCGGCTGAACGCGAGGCCGATCATCTGGTCGCCGCTGAGCGCGGGGCCGCCGCTGTTGCCGGGATTGATCGCGGCGTCGATCTGGATGCGGAGGCCGGAGACGGGAAAGTTGTAGTTGGTGAAGTCGACGCGCGACACGATGCCCTTCGTGATCGAGAGGCCGGTGCCGCCGGTGGGGAAGCCGTAGGCCATGACCGGGTCCTTCACCGCGGGCAGCTGCTTGGCGCGCGGCAGCGCCGGGCGCGTGTCGAAGAACGACTCGTCGTCGAGCTTCAGCACCGCGAGGTCGATGCCGGGGGCGATCGCCTCGACCCGCGCCGGGATCTTCTCGCCCGACTGGTTGCCCTGCACCTGGACCTGGCTGGCGTAGAGGACGACGTGGGCGTTGGTCAGGATGCGCTTGCCCTCGATGACGACGCCCGAGCCGGAGGCCTCGCGCGGCGAGCTCTTGGTCCACGGCCGGGCCAGGTCGGGGCCGCGCACGGTGGAGAACACCTTCACGATCGAATTCTCGATCGCCGGGGCGCCGGTCGCCGGCGCGGCGGGCTGGGGGCGTCCGCGCGCGCGGCGAGGACGAAGCAGGACGAGAGCAGGGCGAGGCGGGCGAGCAGGGTGAGGCGCATGGGGGAACGGATCGCTGGGGCGCGAAAAGCGGATTGGCCCGACCCGCTCGTCGCCCCAATCTGGGGCGGTGAACAGCGGCAAACTTGACGGCCAGATCGTGGATTTGCACGCCCGAACCTGCTACGCAGGCCGGGTCGAGTGGCGCGACGGACGCATTTTCCGTGTCATCCGCGACGACACCGTGCGCGCGACGCGGCTGATCCTGCCCGGCTTCGTCGACGCCCACATCCACATCGAGAGCTCGCTGTTGCCGCCCTCGGAGTTCGCGCGGCTCGCCGTGGTGCACGGCACGGTGGCGACGATCTCCGACCCGCACGAGATCGCCAACGTCCTCGGCGCCGCCGGCGTCGACTACATGATCCGCGACGGTGCGCGCACGCCGCTGAAATTCCACTTCGGCGCGCCCTCGTGCGTGCCGGCCACGATCTTCGAGACCGCCGGCGCGGCGCTGGACGCGAAGGCGGTGGCGCGGCTGCTGCGGCGCCGCGACGTCCACTACCTCGCCGAGGTGATGAACTTCCCCGGCGTGCTCGCCGGCGACCCCGCGCTGCACGCGATGATCGCGACGGCGCGGAAACTTGGCAAACCGGTCGACGGTCACGCGCCCGGCCTCCGCGGCGCCCCGGCGCGCGCCTACGCCGCCGCCGGCCCGTCGACCGACCACGAGTGCTTCACGCTCGAGGAGGCGCAGGACAAGCTCGCCGCGGGGATGAAGATCCTCATCCGCGAGGGCTCGGCGGCGCGGAACTTCGCCGCCCTGGCGCCGCTGCTGCGGACGCACGCCGCGCGGGTGATGCTGTGCTGCGACGACCTGCACCCGGACCTGCTCGTGCAGCACCACCTCGACGCGCACGTCCGCCGCGCGCTCGCGACCGGCGCGGATCGCTTCGACGTCCTGCGCGCCGCCAGCGTCAACCCGGTCGAGCACTACCGGATGGACGTCGGCCTGCTGCGCGAGGGCGATCCGGCGGACTTCATCGTCGTCGACGGCTGGAAGAACTTCCGCGTCGAGCGCACCTACATCGCCGGCGCGCTGGTGGCGGCCAACGGCCGCTCGCGGCTCAAGCGTCTCCGCGCGCGGACGCCGAATCGCTTCCGCGCCCGCCCGCGCACGGCGGCGGATTTCGCGGTGCGGCCGACGGGCGGCGCGAAGCTGAACGTGATCGAGGCGCTCAACGGCCAGCTCATCACGCGCCGGTTGCGCGAGGAGCCGACGGTGCGCGAGCGGGCGTTCGTCGCCGACCCGAAGCGCGACCTGCTGAAGATCGCGGTCGTCAACCGCTACGCGCCGCGCGCGCCGGTCGCGGTGGGCTTCATCCGCGGCTTCGGCCTGAAGGCCGGCGCGCTGGCCTCCTCGGTCGCGCACGACTCGCACAACATCGTGGCCGTCGGCGCGGATGACGCGGCGCTGGCCCGCGCGGTGAACGCCGTGATCAAGCACCGCGGCGGCCTGGGCCTCGTCGGCCGCGACGGTCGTGCGACCGTGCTGCCGCTGCCGATCGCGGGGCTGATGTCGGATCGCGACGGCCGCTGGGTGGCGGCGCGCTACACCGCGCTCGACCGGGGGCCAAGAAGCTCGGCTCCAAGCTCGACGCGCCGTTCATGACGCTTTCGTTCATGGCCCTGCTCGTGATCCCCGATCTGAAGCTGAGCGACCGCGGCCTGTTCTCCGCCGCACAGTGGGGTTTCGTGCCGCTGAACCAGTGAGGCGGGCGGTCAGCTGACGCGGCGGTATTCGCGCCAGCGCTCGTTGTCGCCGAAGAGCGGGAACGGTTCCGCGGCCGGCTGGTCCTGCACCTGCTGGAGGTGCGGCGGGAACAGCTGCGCTTCGTCCGCCGCGTGGAGGGCATAGGGCGGACCGTCCATTTCCTCGCCGAGGTAGAACAGCCCGATCAGCGCGCCGCCCGGCGCCAGCAGCTGCCGCATGCGCGCGGCGTAGGGCGCGCGCAGATCCGGCGGCAGCGCGCAGAGGAACGTGCGCTCGTAGATGACGTCGAACGGCGCCGCCGCGAAATCGTGGGTGAAAAAATCGCCGAGCAGCACGCGCTCGCCCAGCCGCGGCCCGAGATTGGCGCGGGCGCGCTCGACGGCGGCGGGGGCGAAGTCGATCGCGGTGACGTCGTAGCCGGCGGCGTGGAAGGCCGCAATCTCGTGGCCGGACCCGCAGCCCGGGACGAGCGCGCGCCCGCCGTTCGGCCGCGCCGCGAGATAGTGCCGGAGCTGCGGCGGGACGCCGCCGTAGTCCCACGGCGTCTTGCCGGCGGCATAGCGTTCATCCCAGAACTCCGGGCGCGACGGGTGGCTCATGGCAAAGAAAGAACCGCACCACGCGGGTGCGGTTCCAAGAGAAATCTCGGCGCACTGCCCAGTGCGCCCGGCGGGAACGGGTCCCGCCGCGCCGCCCGGGCGGGCACACACGCCCGGCCCGAGGGCGGAAAGTCAGTTCGCCTCGTCGCGGCGCAGGCGCGGGACGAGCATCGGCGTGCGGCGGCGGTAGTCGTGATATTCCGGATGCGCGTCGGCGAGGTCGCGCTCCTCGAACTGGATCGCGACGAGGATGTAGGCTGTCGTCATCACCGCGAAGAAGAGGTGCGCCAGCGTCATCTGCGGCGTGCTCCAGAAGGTGACCAGCCAGCCGACGTAGAGCGGGTGGCGCACGAGGCGATACGGTCCGGGCGTGACGAACTTCAGGCCGGTGTAGTCGCGCCCGCGGAAAAAGAGCCAGACCTGGCGCAGGCCGAAGAGGTCGAAGTGGTGGATGAGGAAGGTCGTGCCGAGGACGATGAGCCAGCCGGCGCCGTAGCCGACCTGGAGCAGCAGGCGCGCCGCCGGCTGCTCGACCGACCAGACGCCGCCGCCCATCGGCTGCCAGAAGCGGAAGAGCGCGATCAGCGCCAGCGACGACGCCAGCACGTAGGTCGAGCGCTCGGCGGCGACCGGGAGGATGCGGGCGAGGGCGCGCTTGAAGAACGGCCGCGCCATCACGCTGTGCTGCACGGCGAAGAGCGTGAGCAGCAGCCCGTTCACGAGCAGCGCGTCGGCCAGCGGCACGACCGGTGCGCCGTCGATCGTCTTCGGCACGCCGAAATTGCCGATGAAGCCGACGGCGTAGAGAAAGGTGACGAAGAATACGGCGTAGCTGAGGAGGCCGTAGACGAGCACGGCGAAGCGGGTGGGAAGGGACGAAGGCATGGGAATGGTTAGGTGACGGGCGCCGAGAGGAACAGCGCGTGGCGCCACCGCAAGCGCGCGCGCCTTCGCCCATCGCCGCAGGGAATGAACCTCACCAAGTTGCTGGCCCGATTCGCCGCGAAAACGCCACGCGCGCCGCTCGCGCCACCGATGTCCGCGCTCAAGTCGCGCGCGGCCTGTGCCGATGAGACGGGTGGCCGCTTAGTCCCCTCAACCCCACGTTGTCCATGTCCACGAAGCCCCTTGTCGTCTGGCTGGCCTTGGCGTGCGCCGTCACGGCGGCGCCGGGCGCCGAGAAAACCAACTCCGCGTCGAATCCAGCCGCGCGCTGCGGCTGGCCATCGTCGATGCCGACCGCCGCGCCGCGGGGCACGATGCCCTGCACACCGCGTTCGCGGAGGCACTGGCCTTCGAGCTCGGCCGGCGCTGCCAAGAACCGGTGCCGGTGAAGCCCCAGGCTCCCGATGCCGACCGCGCGGCGTGGGGACTGGCGAACGGCAGCTTCGACGTCGGCCTCGTCGTCGGCTCGGGCCTGCCGCGCGCGATGATCAACTCCGACTTCGAAGTGCTCAAGGCGACGCAGACCGCCGGCAAGGGCCGGTTCGCGCTCTATTTCATCATCCGCAAGGAGGACGCCGGGCTCGCCGCGATGCTGACGGCGGCGTTCCCGGAGGCGCTCAAGGGCCAGTTCTTCCTCCGCGCCGTCGCGAAGGCGAACGGCCAGGAGCTGCCCGAGGAGTGGCAGGTCGCCGTCGCGGCGAAGTGACGCGCGTGTCCTCCCGTCCGCCGCGGCGCGGCGGAAATTAGCCGGCGCACCGACCCGGATGAGCTTTGGTGCAATTTTTGCCGTGGCGCGTGGCGGCGCCCACGGCGCGCGGCAAAGGCGGGCTTACTCGTGGGGCGCTGCGGGCTTGGAGCATTGCTCATCGGGCCCATCAGCCGGCCTGACACTGCTCAACGTCGCCCGCGGCGCGGCGGCGGCAGCAGCGTCGCGCCGAATACACGGCGGGCGCTTGCGCGCGCGGCGCGGCGGGCGCATTGCGGGGTCATGGCGCACGAATTCGAAGCGGCGGTGGAAACGGCTCCGCGCGAGAACGGCGAGGGCGCGCTGTTGATCGGCGAGAGCGAGGCGATGCGGCGCCTGCGGCGCGCGGCGGAGGAGGTGGCGCGCAGCGACGTGACGGTGCTGATCGAGGGCGAGAGCGGCACGGGCAAGGAGCTCGTGGCGCGGCTCATCCACGAGCGCAGTGCGCGGGCGGCGCAGCCGTTCATCTTCGTCAACTGCGCGGCGCTGCCGGAGCAGCTGGTGGAGGCGGAGCTGTTCGGCCACCGCAAGGGCGCGTTCACCGACGCGCGCGCCGACAAGCCCGGGCGCTTCCAGCTCGCGAACGGCGGCACGCTGTTCCTCGACGAGATCGGCGACCTCTCGCCCAAGGGGCAGGGCGACCTGCTGCGCGTGCTGGAGGACGGCGCGTTCCGCATGGTCGGCGGCACGGAGCTCGTGCGCGTCGACGTGCGCGTGGTCGCGGCGACGAACAAGAACCTGCTCGACGCGGTGGCGGCGGGCCGGTTTCGCGAGGACCTCTACTATCGCCTGCACGTGATCCCGATCGCGGTGCCACCGCTGCGCGAGCGCGCGGACGACGTGCCGCTGCTGATCGAGGCCTTCCTCGTGCGCTTCTGCGCCAAGCACCGCCGGCGGCCGAAGCGGCTGGCGCCGGAGGCGATGCGGCTCTGCCAGCGTTTCCCCTGGCCGGGCAACATCCGGCAGCTGCGCAACGTCGTGGAGCGGCTCGTCGTGACCTCGTCGGGCAACGTCATCGGCGTGGACGAGCTGCCCGACGACATCCGCGCGCAGGACGGCGCCGCGGCGAGCGTCGCGATCCGCCCGGGCATGACGATCGAGGAGGCGGAGAAGCTGCTCATCGCGCAGACGATCAAGCACGCCACGGCGAACCGCGCCGCGGCGGCGCGGCTGCTCGGCATCAGCCGGCGCGCGCTGCAATACAAGTTGAAGCGCTACGGCCTGCTCGAGCGCCCGCCGGGCGCGGTCTGAAAATTGCACCGCGCGGGCCGGCGCGGTGCAGAGATTGCACGGAACCGCCCCCGCGCGAACGCGGGCGCGAGTGGGGTGAGGCAGGCGATTCCCGCGGCAAGTCGTTTGCCTGCGTGCGGAAGTGACGCCGTCCGGTCCGGCGGCACGAGCGCTGCGATAGGGAAAGTGCGTCCGCATCGGGCGCATCAACCTTCAACTTCATTCCTCATGAATCCCGAGACTATTCCTGTCACGAACCCGCCGGCGCCCGTCGCCGCCCAGCCGGCTCCCGTGCCCGCCGTCGTGTCG
Organism: Oleiharenicola sp. Vm1; assembly: GCF_047777955.1. GTDB lineage: Bacteria > Verrucomicrobiota > Verrucomicrobiia > Opitutales > Opitutaceae > Didemnitutus. The sequence goes on along the minus strand of NZ_CP180537.1, from coordinate 4,193,320 downwards.
GTCGCCCCGACCGCCTCCGCTCCGTCCGTCGCGCCCCAGCCCGTCGTCACCGCCGCGGTGAAACCCGCCGCGCCGCGTCCGGGCAAGAAGCAGCGCGCGTCGAAGCACGCGCCGGCCCTTTGACCTGACTCCACACGGGCGGCCCGGACGACGGGCCGCCCTTTCTTTTCCCTGTCCCCTTCATGTCATGAATGCCTGCATCCCTCTCCTTCAGGAACTCCAACAGATCGAAAGCCGGTCCGGCGACGTGGCCGGCGAACGACAGCAGCGCGCGGCGGAATTGCGCGCCCAGATCCCGCCGCCCGTGCTCGCGCACTACAACCGGCTCGTCGTGAACCGGGTGAAGCCGATCGCCGAGGTGCGCCACGGCGTGTGCGGCGGCTGCCACCTCAAGCTCGCGGCCTGGGTGCGCCAGGCCGCCGCCAGCGACGACCTGCACCTGTGCGAAAACTGCGGCGCCTACCTGATCTTCCCGCCCGAGGATCCCGCGCCGGCGCCCGTCCCCGCGCGTGTCACGCGCCGGCGCGCGGCGCGGCTCGATCTCATCCGGGCGGCGGCCGGAGCCGCTGCGTCCTGATCAATCGTCGTCCTCCTCCGCCGTCCCGCGTGGCGGCGGGCGGACGAAGGCGGCGCGGACCGGCGAGGGCATCGGGGAGCCGGCGCCCTTGACCGAGCGCCAGACGATCTCGTTCAACACGAGGTCGTCGGCGCGATCGGCCTCGCGCAGGTCCATCTGCGCGGACTGGCGCGCCCCCACGCCGCGGCGGTGTTGCGGGCGGTGCGGTCGACCCGCGGCGTGCGCGCCACGAAGCCGGCCAGGTCGGGCTGCGCCTGGAAAACGCCGAAGAGCGGCGTGGCCGCGGCGTCGAACTGCGACATTGGCTCGAGGCCGAGGATGAGCTCGATCGTGCGCAGCATGCTCGTGGTCGAGTAGAGGGAGGAGTCGATGTGCCGCCGGCGGGTGTAGGGGCTGATGACGAAGGCGGGGCTGCGGTGCGCGTCGACGTGATCGGGGCCGTTCTGGGCGTCGTCCTCGAGGATGCAGATCGCGGTGGAGGGCCAGAAGCGCGACTGGGTGACCGCCTCGACGATCTGGCCGAGGGCGAGGTCGTTGTCGGCCACCAGGGCGGTGGGCGTCCGCGCGCCGGCGCGGGCGCCGGCCGTGTGATCGTTGCCGAGGCGGATGACCTGGAGGCGCGGCATGGCGCCCTCCTGCTCGAAGCGCCGGAGCTCGGCGATGAAGCGCGCGGCGCGCTTCACGTCGGGATAGTCGAGGTCGAAGCCGTGGAACTGGGGATCGATGTGGTCGCGCAGCACCGGGATCGACGGCAGGGCGGTGCCGGGCTTGCCCCGGATTTCCCGGACGAACTCGCCGTAACTGCGGTAGGTGACGCCGGCGCGCGCGGCGGCGTCCCAGAGGTAGCCGCGCGCGGGCCGCGTGATGTCGTAGGCGGCCTCGCCGGGGTAGTCGTATTTCCGGCGCGCGTTGTGGCCGTAGTTCAGCGGCCAGCTTTTCTCGACGAAGTCGCTGGCGTAGGCGCCCAGGGTCCACTCGTGGCCGTCGGCGCTGACCTCGCCGTCGACATAGAAATTGTCGAGCAGCGTGAATTCGCGGGCGAGGGCGTGGGCGTTGGGCGTGACGTCCTCGGGGAAGAGGCAGAGCTCGCGCGCGCCGTTGCCGATCTCGAGATCGCCCAGGATCTGGTCGTAGGTGCGGTTCTCGCGGACGATGTAGATGACGTGCCGGAGCGGCGACGGCTCGCCGAGGCGGGCGGGGATCGGCGAATCGGCGGGGCGCTCGCGCTGCGGGCGCAGGGCGGGGGAGAGCGGTGAGCAGGCGAGGGCGTCGCGCGTCCAGGCGGCGAGTTGCGCGGGGCGCTCGGCCGCGGCGGGCCAGTCGATGAGGCTGAGGGTGCCGCGGAAGAGCGCGGCGATGTAGGCCTGGAGCCGGCGCGGACGCGGGTCGCCGGGGAAGGGACCGCCGGGATTCGGCGCGGAGGCGACGCCCTTGCCGTTGGCGACGAGCAGCGCGCGGCCGTCGGGGGCCACGCGCACGGCGGTGGGATACCAGCCCACGGGGATGAAGCCGAGCGAGCGGGCGGCGGCGCGGTCGGAGACGTCGAAGACGGCGAGCGCGTTGGTGTTGGCGTTGGCGACGAAGAGGGTGCGGCCGTCGGGCGTGAGCGCGAGGCTGTTGGGCGTGGCGCCCGGCGGCGCGTCGGGGGCGAAGGCGGCGGAGAGCTGCTCGAGCACGCGGCCGTCCTGCGCATCGAGCACGCTCACGGTGTTGAGGTTGGCCTCGGCGACGAAGAGGCGGCCGTCGCGCGCCAGGAGCATCTCGTTCGGGTGGGCGCCGACGGGCCAGCGCGCGAGGGTGCGGCCGCTCGCGGCGTCGAGGACGGCGACGGCGGACTGCGCCCAGAGGCTGACGAAAACGCGGCCGTGTTTCTCGTCCGGCACGAGGGCGTAGGGGAAGGCGGCGTCGGTGGACGCGACCATCTTCCAGCGGCGCCCCTCGGGGTCGGTGCCGGAGTTGGGCGGCGCGGCGGCGAGGGTGTTGCTCCAGAGCAGGCGGCCGTCGGCGAGCGCGAGTTTCTTCACCGCCTGGCCCCAGCCTTCGGCGACGTAGAGGGCGGCTCCGTCGGCGCTCGGGGCGAGGCCGATGGGCACGCCGGTCTCGCCGGCGCGGCGGACGCGCAGCTCGCGGGCCGCGGAGAGGAGGCCCGAGGCGAAGGCGAGCTCGTGCACGACCTCCAGGCTCGCGCCGCTGGCGTAAAGGCGCCGGCCGTCGGGCGACCAGGCGAGGCCGTAGAACGCCTCGGCGAGCGGGAAGCTCGAGAGCGGCTGTCCCGAGGGCAGCTCGAGGATGCGGATCTCGTGTCGCGAGTAGCCGCAGTGCAGCGCGGCGACGTAGCGCCCGCTGGGATGGACGGCGAGATTCACGGGGAAGTCGCCGAGCGGGACCTGGCGGCCCGCGGGACGGAGCGACCACTGGTTGGGCAGGAGCACGGAACCGTCGTGCTGGAGGCCGGGAAGGAGGGCGGGTGGGGTTGCGCCGACGGGGGCGCCGGCGCCCAGGACCGCGGCGAGCAGCATGGCGCGCAGGAGAGGGGAGTCACGGCCGTGCAAGCTGCCGGGGAGGCCCGGGCTCGCCAACGGCGGATTTTCTCACCGCGGCGCGGGCCAGAGCGCGGAGGGCTGGTGGGCTTGGTCCAGCCAGGCGCGGGCGCGCTCCACCTCGGCGGGATGGGCGGCGGCGACGTCCTTCTCCTCCGCGCGGTCAGTGGCGAGGTCGTAGAGCTCGATGGGGCCGGTGCCCAGGGGCTGCGCACGGCTTTCCAGTCGCCGAAGCGAACGGCCTGGGCGGAGCGCCCCTCGTAGAACTCCCAGTAGAGAAACTCGTGCGGCGGTTGCGCCGCGGCGCGGCCGAGCAGGGTGGGGGCGAAGCTGAGGCTGTCGAGGTGCGCCGGCGGTGACGCGCCGGCCAGTTCGGCCAGCGTCGCCATCACGTCGCCCAGGTAGCCGACGAAGTCGCTGGATTGCCCGGCGCCGATGTGGCCGGGCCAGCGCACGACGAAGGGCACGCGGATCCCGCCCTCGTAGAGGTCGCGTTTGTAGCCGCGGAGGGAGCCCCGCGAGTTGAAGAAGTCGGCGTCATGGCCGCCTTCGCGATGCGGACCGTTATCCGAGGTGAGGATGACGATGGTGTTGTCATCGAGGCCGGCGGCCTTCAGCTGGCTGAGCACGCGGCCGACGTCGCGATCGAGCCGCGCGACCATGGCGGCGAAGCCCTTTTCCGGGCCGGGCCAGGCGGTCCGGGCGAACGCGCCGAGGTCCGGGACCTCCATGCCGTCGGGCGACTTCTCGTTGTTGGCGTGGGGCAGCGTGAACGCGAGATAGAGGAAAAACGGCCGGGCGGAGGTCTGGCGGGCGAGCGTGGTCAGCGCCGCGTCGGCGATCAGGTCATGGCTGTAGTCCAGGCGGGTGGCGGCGACGCCCTGGCCGTAGCGTCCCTCCTGGGGCACCACGTTGCGCAGCGGGACGCGTTGCTCGTCGCGCACGAGGAAGCTCGGGTAGTAATTGTGCGCGTGCGTCTGGTCGAGGTAGCCGAAGAAGGCGTCGAAGCCTTTTTTCCGCGGGGGCGCGGCGCTGTTCTCACTTCCCAGTCCCCACTTGCCGTAGAGGGCGGTGAAATAGCCGGCGGACTTCAGCACCTGGGCGAGGGTGATGTCCTCGGGGCGGAGATCGACCTTGGCGTTGCCGCGGATCTGCGTGTGGCCGGTGTGCTGGCCGGTCATGAGCACGTTGCGGGAGGGGGCGCACACGGGCGCGCCTGCGTAGAACTGGGTGAAGCGCATCCCCTCGCGGGCGAGGCGGTCGATGTGGGGCGTCGGGATTTGCGTCTGGCCGTAGCAGCCGAGGTCGCCGTAGCCGAGGTCGTCAGCGAGGATCAGGACGATGTTGGGCCGACGCGTCGCGGCGACGGCGGCGGTCAGGGTGCATCCGGCGAGCGCGAGCAGCAGCAGACGGGGGTATCGGCGCATGCCCGCAGACTTGGGCGGCCGCGCGCAGGTGAAAACAAAAACGCGTCCGGATCGTCCGGACGCGTCGGGTGGATGGCGGGGAGCGGGAGGCTCAGATGAGGCCGAGCTTCATCTTCCCCTCCTCGGAGATCATGCTCTGGTTCCAGGGCGGCTCCCAGGTGATGCGGACGTCGGCGGCGGCGACGCCGGGGACGAGGAGAATCTTGCTCTTGGCGTCCTCGGCGATGACCGGGCCCATGCCGCAGCCGGGCGCGGTGAGCGTCATCTGCACGTCGACGCGGTGGCCGCCGTCGTCCTGTTTCGAGACCTCCATCGAGTAGATGAGGCCGAGGTCGACGATGTTGACCGGGATCTCCGGGTCGTAGACCTGGCGGAGCTGCTGCCAGATCGCCTCGGAGTCGGGCGCGCCGTCGGCGGAGGCGGCGGTGGCGACGCTGGCGGCTTTGACTTGCTCGCCCAAGGCGTCGGCATCGGCGCCGTTGATGCGGAAGAGGCCGTAGCCGGTCTGCACCGTGTAGCTGCCGCCGAGAACCTGGTGGATGAGGACGGTCTCGCCGGCGGGCAGGGTCTGCTTGTCGCCGGACGGGATCTGGTGCGCGACGACGTCGCGGGAGAGGGTGCGTTCGCGGTTGGTCATGAGGTGGGAACCACTAATGGACACTGATGAACACTAATTTTGGCCCACGGAACACACGGAATACACGGAAGGGTTGGGTTCAGTGTGTTCCGTGTATTCCGTGGGCATAAATCACTCCTTGAATTTGGCGCGGATGATTTCGCCGAGTTTGTCGTGAAGCTGCTCGTTCTCGATCTTGCCGAGGACTTCCTCGAAGAAACCGAACACGAGGAGCTCGTCGGCCTGGGCCTTCCGGATGCCGCGGGACTGGAGGTAGAACTCCTGCTCGGCGGGGATGCGGGCGGACGTGGCGCCGTGCGTGCAGCGGACGTCGTTGGCCTGGATCTCGAGGCCGGGCAGCGAGTGCGCCTCGGCGTCGTCGGAGAGCATGAGGTTGCGGTTCGACTGGTAGGCGTCGGTCTTCTGGGCGTCGGGATCGACGACGATGAGGCCGGAGAAGATGGTCTTCGCCTGGTCGAGGAGCGCGTTCTTGTAGAGCAGGTTCGAGGAGGTGTTGGGCGCCTGGTGGATCTGAAGTGTGCGCTGGTCGAACTCCTGGGTGCCGTGCGCGATGGTGAGAGCCAGCATCTCCGAGTGCGCGCCGGGCGCCTGCAACTGAGAGAAGCTCTCGTGCCGCGCCTGGCGCGCACCGGCGTGGAGATTGAGGGAGAGGACGCGCGCGTCGCGGCGGGCGACGGTGGCGTTGAACTGAAGCGAGAGCGCCTCGCGGCTCCAGTCCTGCATAGCGACGTAGGTGATCTGCGCGCCGTGGCCGGCGAAGAGGTCGTTGCCGCCGCAGACGAACTGGCGCTCGCCGGCGTTCGACGAGCGGAAGAAGTCGGCGACGGTGACCTTCGCGTTCTCCTCGGCGACGACGAGCGTGTGCGGGAAGAGCGCGGTGCCGGCGTGCGCGGCGTAATGGAAGACGGCGAAGGGGATGGCGACCTCGGTGTTCTTCGGCACGTGGATGAAGGCGCCGTCCTCGAGGAAGGCCTCGTGCAGGGCGGCGAATTTCTCGGAGCCGAGCTTGGAGGGCTGCGTGAGCAGGTGCGCGCGGACGAGTTCGCCGTGCTTGAGCAGGGCGTTCTGCAGCGACTCGAAGATCACGCCCTGCTGGGCGAGGCCGGCGGCGACGGGCTCGTGGAGGACGACGCGGTGGTTGGCGAGGGCGAGGGTGCCGGCGCCGGCGATGCCGACGGACGTGTGATGCACGTCGGCGAGCTTCACGGGCTCGGGCAGCGCGAAGCCGTCGAGCGTGAGGCCGCCGTAGTTGGAGAAGCGCCAGCCCTCGTCGGTGCGCTTGGGCATCGGCAGCGCGGCGAAGCGCTCGTAGGCAGCTTTTTTGCGGTCGAGCCACCACGCGGGCAGGTGCTTCACGCGCGCGAGGTGCGCGGCGAAGGCTTCGCGGGTGAAGGCGCCGACGACGGCGGAAGCGGTAGGAGAAAGGGAAGAGGACATCTTTATTTAACGCGAAGAGGCGAAGGCGCGACGGACAGAGAAGGCTCTTGAGAGAGTTCTTAGCATCTTTGCGCCTTGGCGTTTAATGGCTCAGCCGACGGAGCCTTCCATTTCGAGGTCGATGAGGCGTTTCAGCTCGACGGAGTATTCCATCGGGAACTGGCGCGCGAGGTCGTTGATGAAGCCGTTCACGGCGAGGCTCATCGCCTGCGCCTCGGTGAGGCCGCGCTGCTGCATGTAGAAGATCATGTCCTCGGAAACCTTGGACACGCTCGCCTCGTGCTGCGTGGCGTTCTTGTCGCCGCGGACGGTGATGGCGGGATAGGTGTCGGTGCGGCTGTTGGTGTTGATCAGCAACGCGTCGCACTCGGTGTTGTTCTTGCAGCCCTTGAGGTTCTTCGGGATGTGCACCTGGCCGCGGTAAGTCGCGCGGCCCTGGCCGACCGAGATGGACTTGGAGATGACGTTGGACGTCGTGTTGTTGGCGGCGTGGATCATCTTCGCGCCGGTGTCCTGGTGCTGGCCGTCGTTGGCGAGGGCGATCGAGATGACTTCGCCGCGGGCGCCTTCGCCCTTCAGGACGACGCCGGGATATTTCATGGTGAGGCGGCTGCCGATGTTGCAGTCGATCCACTTGATCTCGGCGTTTTCCATCGCGAGGCCGCGCTTGGTGACGAGGTTGTAGACGTTGGGTGCCCAGTTCTGGACGGTGATATACTGGATCTTGGCGCCCTTGAGCGCGACGAGCTCGACCACCGCGCTGTGCAGCGTGGAAGTGGAGAACTTCGGCGCGGTGCAGCCTTCCATGTAGACGACCTCGGAGCCCTCGTCGGCGATGATGAGGGTGCGCTCGAATTGGCCGAAGTTTTCCGCGTTGATGCGGAAGTAGGCCTGGAGCGGGTGCGAGACCTTCACGCCCGGCGGGACGTAGATGAACGAGCCGCCGGAGAACACGGCGCTGTTGAGGGCGGAGAACTTGTTGTCGCCGGTCGGGATGACCTTGCCGAAGAACTTGCGGAACAGCTCGGGGTGCTCGCGCAGGCCTTCGGTGGAGTTGACGAAGATGACGCCCTGCTTCGCGACGGCTTCCTTGATGTTGGAGTAGGCCGCCTCGGAGTCGAATTGCGCTTCGACACCGGCGAGGAACTTGCGCTCCTGCTCGGGGATGCCGAGGCGCTCGAAGGTCTTCTTGATGTCCTCGGGGACCTCGTCCCAGGTGCGCTTCGGTTTCTGGCCTTGCGCGAGGTAATAGCGGATCTTGTCGAAATTGATGTTCTCGAGATCCTTCGTCGCCCAGTGCGTGGGCAGGGGTTTTTCGAGGAAGGTCTTGAGGGCCTTGAGGCGGAACTCGAGGAGCCAGTCGGCTTCCTTCTTCACCGAGGAGATGTAGCGGACGGTCTGCTCGGTGAGGCCGGTGCCGGCGTCGAACTCGTAGTTCACGTCGTATTTGAAGTCGCCGACGGACTGGTCGATGCCGGCGACGGGATTCTCGATCGGGACGTCGACGGCGTCGGTTTCACTCGGAGGTTTCATGGAGTGGGGGAAAGTTGAGAGTTGAGCGCGGAGAGTGGAGAGTGGCGGCGCACCGGGACGGTGCGCCCTGCCGAGTCAGGCCTTGACGAGTTCCTTCTTCACCCAGTCGTAGCCCTTGGCTTCGAGTTCGAGGGCGAGGGTCTTGTCGCCGCTCTTCACGATGCGGCCGTCATACATGACGTGCACGTAGTCGGGCACGATGTAGTTCAGGAGGCGCTGGTAGTGGGTGATGAGGAGGATGCCGAGGGTGGCGCCGCGGAGGGCGTTGACGCCTTCGGAGACGATGCGGAGGGCGTCGATGTCGAGGCCGGAGTCGGTCTCGTCCATGACGGAGAACTTGGGTTCGAGCATCGCCATCTGGAGGATCTCGCAGCGTTTCTTCTCGCCGCCGGAGAAGCCCTCGTTGACCGAGCGGGAGGTGAACTTCCGGTCGATCTTCAGCATGTCCATCTTCGAGTAGAGGCGCTTGTAGTAAGCGGTGGCGTCGAGCTCCTCGCCCTCGGCCATGCGGGCCTGCACGGCGGCGCGGAGGAAGTTGGCGATGGAGACGCCGGGGATCTCGCTCGGGTATTGGAAGGCGAGGAAGAGACCGGCGCGGGCGCGCTCGTCGACTTCCATCGAGAGGATCGACTGGCCGTCCATCAGCACGTCACCGCTGGTGATGGTGTAATCGGGGTGGCCGGCGATGGCCTTGGAGAGCGTGCTCTTGCCGGTGCCGTTGGGGCCCATGATGGCGTGCACTTCGCCCTGCTTGATCGTCAGGCTGAGGCCCTTGACGATGGGCTTGTCGCCGATGTTGACGTGGAGGTCTTTGATTTCGAGTTGGCTCATGTCCGGATGCGGAAAGTTGGGAGTTGAGGGATGAGAGTTGGGAGAGGCGGAAAGAAATCAGTTTGTGCCGTGGGAAACGGGGACGGCGCCGGGGGCGGCTTGGCCGCGGAAGCTCAGTTCGATGTCGGAGGCGTCGAAACCCGCCGGCAGCAAGGCGCGCAGGCGCGCGATCACGTCGGCGGGCAGGTCGATGTCGTGCACTTCGCCGGTGGTCTCGTCGTGGAAGTGCGCGTGCTGGCAGAGATTCGGGCAGTAGCGCGTCGGCGCGCGCTCGAAGTTCACCTGGCGCACCAGACCGCACTGCACGAGCGTCTCCAGGCAGTTGTAGACCGTGGCGAGCGAGATGGTCGGCATCTGCGACTTCACGCGGGCGAAGATCTCGTCCGCCGTCGGGTGGTCGCGTTTTTCGACGATGACCTTGAACACGACTTCGCGCTGCGGCGTGGGCCGCAGACCGGAGTCGGTCAGGCGCTTCACCAGCGCGTCGGGAGTGAAAGGCGTGGTTTCCATTGCAGGGAGGGTGAACGCAATGCGGTTGGGACTGAGTTTCAAGTGAGAATTAGAATAGTTCTAAACAAGCTGTGTCATCACTAGCTCCCAGTAGCGGCACTTGGGAGGAATCCGGCTGTCGTGATGACCAAGTGCTCTTCAATCAGGGATTAATCGCTCTCGGCTTGGCCGTCCGCTGCCGGGTTGGCCCGGCCACCCTGCCCAGTGTGGCACGACATCGGCTGAAATTGAGTGGTCGTCCGAGTCCGGTGGGGTTAGCACGTTGACTAGAATGAATTTTCACCGTCTCACCGCCGCCTGTGCGGCGCTTCTGTGGTTCACGCCCGCCGGCCTGGTCGCGGCCGGCGTGGAGCGCGTCACGGTCGATCACGATTACGTGAAGCAGCTCGCGGCGGAAATCGCGACCGAGCCCTACGAGCCGCCGCGCGAGCAGGTGAGCCCGTTCTTCCGCAAGCTCGGCTACGACCAGTATCGCCGCATCCGCTTCATCCCGGAGAATTCCCTCTGGCGCGCGGAGAATCTCCCCTTCCAGGTCCAGTTCTTTCACCCCGGCTACCTTTTCAACCAGACGCTCGAGATCCACGAGTTCACCGCGACGCACACGCAGCCGATTCCGTTCACGCAGAAATTCTTCGACTACCAGGAGCTGAAGCCGTCGTTCTGGGCCAAGCGCGGGCTGAACTACGCGGGGTTCCGCGTGATCAACGAGATCAACCAGCCGGGCAAGTGGGACGAGATCATCTCCTTCCTCGGCGCGAGCTACTTCCGCGCCCTCGCCAAGGAGCAGCGCTACGGCATCTCCGCGCGCGGCCTCGCCCTCAACGCCGGCGGCCCCGCCGCGGAGGAGTTCCCGGCCTTCATCGAGTTCTGGCTCGGCAAGCCCGAGGCGGGCGCGAAATCGCTCACCGTCCACGCGCTCCTCGACAGCAAGAGCGTGTGCGGCGCCTACAGCTTCGTCATCACCCCGGGCGCCGAGACCGTCATCGACGTGAAGGCCACGCTCTTCTTCCGCACCGGCGTCGACCTGCCGGGCTTCGCGCCGCTCACGAGCATGTTCTGGTATGGCGAGGCCTCGCCGCACCACTACGGCGATTTCCGTCCCGAGGTGCACGACTCCGACGGCCTGCTGGTCGCGCCCAGCAGCGGCGAGCGCCTCTGGCGCCCGCTGACCAACCCCGCCGGGCTCCAGCGCAGCGACTTCACCGCGCCGGCGCTCGCGGGCTTCGGCCTGCTCCAGCGCGACCGCGATTTCCGCAGCTACGAGGACCTCGAGGCCTTTTATCACCAGCGGCCGAGCGTCTGGGTCGAGACCGTCGGCCCGTGGCCGGCCGGCAAGGTCCGCCTCGTCGAGCTGCCCGCCGGCAACGAGTTCAACGACAACATCGTCGCCTTCTTCACGCCCGACCAGCCGGTCGCCCCGGGCAAGCCCCTCGAACTCGCCTGGCGCCTGCACTGGACCAACGCCGCCACCTTCGGCGGCGCGCCGGGCTGGGTGCGCTCCACCCGCCAGACCATCCACGACGGCGCCGACAACCGCACGCGCTACGTCGTCGATTTCAACGGCCTCACGACCGACCTCGTGCCGGCCAACGCCGAGCTGTTCCCCGAGATCGTCACCGCCGGCCCGGCCAAGCTCGAGCACGTGCACGTGGTCCGCAACGAGCAGGACGGCTCGTGGCGGCTCGTGATGGCCTTCTCCGCCGCGCCCGGAGCCCCGCTCACCGAACTGCGCGCCCGCCTCAAGCTCGGCGACAAGGTCGTCACCGAGACCTGGGCCATGGCCTGGAAGCCGTGAACGCCGCCGGCACAGTCGCCGACGCCGCGGCCTGGGCCGAGGCGCGGGAACGAGTCCGCGCCTACCTCAGCGCGCACGGCGTGCCGCCCGGCCGCCTCGAGGAGCTGACCGAGCAGGTCATCGGCTTCGCCCGCGAGCGCCGTGCCGCGCAGCGCGAGCAGCACCCGGTCGAGATCGCCGCCGACGCGGCGATGCTGCTGATCGACGGCTGGATCCAGATGCACGTCGGCCTCGACCCGAGCGAGAACGCCGGCCGGCGTTTCGCGCACGAGCGTGCGGCCGTGCACCTCGCCGACCTGCCGCAGCGCTGGCCGCAGCACTTCCTGCGCGAGGCCGAGCCGCCCGCCGAGATGCTGCGCGAGCTGCGCACGACCTACGTCGAGGCCGGGCCCGACCTGGAATTCTCCAACATGACGCCGCGCGCGATCGAGCTCGGCCCGGTGTCCGACGTGGCCGACACCACCTGGCGCACCTTCGACAAGTGGCCGTTCCTGCGCGGCGTCGCCACCTGGCTGATCTACCTCGGCGCGCTCGCGGCGGCGTTCTACGCGGTGCGTTACTGAATGGGCTTCCGCATCAAAGTCCCGCTGCTGCCCTTCGAGCTGCGCTCGCCTTCGCGCATCACGCGCCGGCGCACGGCCGTCGCGACCTTCGTCGTCGTCGTCACCGCCACCGGCTCCTTCCTCATGGGCGACCTGCTCTGGGGCATGCCGCTGAAGGGCGCGGCGGGGGTCATCTGGGCGCTGTTCACGCTGCTCTTCGGCCTGCTCTCGTTCGGCGCCTCGCAGGCGGCGTTCGGCTTCCTCGCCCGGCGCGGCCGCGGCGACCGCGCCACGATCTTCCGCACGCTGCCCGACGATCCCTCGGCCGTGCCGCTGGCGCCGACCGCCATAGTGCTGCCGGTCTACAACGAGGAGGTGACGCGCGTCTTCGCCGGCCTGCGCGCCATCTACAAATCGGTCGAGCGGACCGGCCAGCTCGAGCATTTCGACTTCTTCATCCTCAGCGACTCCACCGAGCCCGACCAGTGGGTCAAGGAGGAGATGGCCTGGGTGGAGCTCTGCCGCGAGCTCGGCGCGCGCGGCCGCATCTTCTACCGCAAGCGCCGCATCAACTCGAACAAGAAGGCCGGCAACATCGGCGACTTCCTCCGCCGCTGGGGCCGCCGCTACCGCTACATGGTCGTGCTCGACGCCGACAGCGTGATGGCGGGCGAGTCGATCGTGACGCTGGTGCGCCTGATGGAGCGCAACCCGCGCGCCGGCCTCATCCAGTCGGCGCCCGCGCTCATGGGCGCGGAGACCTTCTTCGCGCGCGTGCTGCAGTTCTCCTCGCGGCTCTACGGTCCGATCTTCCTCGCCGGCCTGAACTACTGGCAGCAGAGCGAGGGCAATTACTGGGGCCACAACGCCATCATCCGCGTCAAGGCCTTCATCGACCACTGCGCGCTGCCGCAGCTGCCCGGACGCGAACCGTTCGGCGGGCGCATCCTGTCGCACGACTTCGTCGAGGCCGCGCTGCTGCGCCGCGCCGGCTACGAGGTGTGGCTCACGCCCGGCCTCGAGGGCACCTACGAGGAGTTGCCGCCGACCCTGATCGACTATGCCAAGCGCGACCGCCGCTGGGCCCAGGGCAACCTCCAGCACTTCTGGTTGGTCTTCGCCCGCGGGCTGCACAGCGTCAGCCGCGTGCATTTTGCGATGGGCATCCTGGCCTACAGCTCGTCGCTCTTCTGGTTCATCTCGCTGATCATCGGCACGCTGTTCGTGGTGGGCTTCAACCGCACCGGCCTGACCTGGATCCCCGAGCCCGGCGTGGCCAACCTGCTCGGCCTGCCCGCCGGCGCGCAGGCGGGTGTGCTCGCGCTGGCGACCTTCGTGCTGCTTTTCCTCTCGAAGATCCTCGCGGTGGCGGACCTCGCGCTGCAGCCGGGCGGCATGGCGCGCTTCGGCGGCTTCGGCAAGGTCTGCGCTGGCGTGCTGATTGAGGTGGTGTTCTCCGTCCTGCTCGCGCCCGTGCTCATGCTGTTCCACGCCAAGTTCGTCGTCTCGATCCTCCTCGGCAGCGGCGTCAAGTGGGTCACGCAGCGCCGCGAGAGCGAGGACGCGATCAACTGGCGCGAGGCCTACGAGACGCACCGGGGGCACCTGCTGCTCGGCCTGGTCTGGACGCTCACTCTTGTGCTCTTTGCCCCGGGTCTGCTGGCCTGGATGTCGCCCGTGCTGCTCGGCATGGTCCTCGCCGTGCCCTTCTCGGCCCTGACCGCGCAGCGCCGCTTCGGCCTCGCGGCGCAGCGCGCGGGCCTGCTCTGCACGCCGGACGAGCTGGCGCCGCCCGACGAGCTGCGCGAGCTGCACTGGAAGCTCGAGGCGCCCGAGACCGCCGCCTTCCAGCGCGAAATGGGCGGACGCGACGTGGCGTTCACGCGGGCGATCGCCGATCCCTACGTCAACGCCGTGCACCGCTGCCAGCTGCGCGACCGCTCCGGGCGCGCGGAGAGCATCACCGAGTATTTCCGCATGATGCAGGAACACCTGCTGCGCGAGGGTCCGGCGGCCCTGAAGCCGCACGAAAAAACGGCGCTGCTCGCCGACGCCGACTCGATGGACCGCTTGCACCGCGAGGTGTGGACGCGCCCGCTGGCCGACCTGGCCCCGTGGTGGCGCGACGCGCTGGCGGCACACGCACCGAAGGCGGTCTGAGGCGAATTTCGACGGACGGTTTCCCGGCGCGCGAATCCTACGGCCCGACCGGGGAGCGGACGGTCCTGGCGATCCGTGAACCCTGGGCGCAATCAACCGCCCGAGTCCGGCACCGTGCCCGCGGCACGTTGTGACAGGGGCCGTTGTCCCCGCGCCCCTGCCTCAGGCAGCTCATGCCAGGAATGGTCGTCGGTGGTTCCCCGGCATCCTCGCGGGGCAAGGTTGCGTCTGTGCCGCCGTTGCAGGCGGCGGCGACCCACCGCGGTTTTGGGCGCGCGCCGGGAAACGCGTCCGACACCAAGAGTCCCCGTCAGGCGGCGACGAACTCGCGGGCGCGCACGGCCGGGGACGCGGCCGACGCCCGCGGCAGGCCGGACGGAGCGACCGTGGCCGTCCCGCCGACGAGGCGGGAGAGTTCCGCGACGCTGTCCTTCAGCGCGGAAGACTGGACGATGAGTTCCTGGGCGATGCCGGCGCCTTCCTCGGCGCGGGCGGCGCTGTTCTGGATGACCTTGTCCATCTGGCCGACGGCGCGGTTCACCTGTTCGATGCCCTGGGTCTGCTCGACCGAGGCGCGGGCGATCTCGCCGACGAGTTCGTCGACCTCGCGCGACTTCGCAGTGATCTCCTGGAGGCCGGCGGCGACCTTGGCGCAGACCTCGGCGCCGTGCCGGCTCTTGGCGACGGAATCATCGATGCGCTCGGCGGTCTCGCGGGCGGCGACGGCGCTGCGCTGGGCGAGAGCGCGAACCTCCTCGGCGACGACGGCGAAACCGGCGCCGGCCTCGCCGGCGCGGGCGGCCTCGACCGCGGCGTTGAGCGCGAGGATGTTGGTCTGGAAGGCGATCTCGTCGATCGCCTTGATGATCTTCGCGATGCCGTCGCTCGATTCCTTGATCGCGGACATGGCGTCGTTCATGGCCGAGACCTCGTGCGTGCCCTGGTCGGCGGAGTGGCGCGCGTGGGTCGCGAGCTCCTTGGCGCGCGCGGCGCCCTCGGCGTTGCGCTTGGCCATGCTCGAGATTTCCTCAAGCGACGCGCTGGTCTGCTCGAGGGAAGCGGCCTGGGAGGAGGCGCCTTCAGCGAGGACGTTGCTGTTCTGGGACAGCGCGCGGGAGGAATGGTCGTTGCCGTCGGCGGCCTCGCCCAGGCGGCGGATGACCTCGGCAAACGGCCGCGGGATGCTGCGGGCGACGGCCAGCGAGAGACCGGCCAGCAGGACGAAGGCGACGGCGGCCGTGATCAGCACGTGGCGCGTGAAGGCCTGGAAATGCGCCGCGCTCTCGGCGTTGGCCTGGTGCGCCGCCGCCTCGATCGCGTCGCTGAGCTGGGCCAGCTCGTCCTCCATCTCGTGGAAGGATTTCTGCAGGGCGATGAAATTGGCCTCGGCGCCCTTGAGGTCGCGGCGGCAGAGCGCGACGGTCTCCCCGACGATGGCGACGTAGCGGTCGAGCGGGGCGGACATGCGGGTGATGCGGTCGCGGATCGCGGCGTCGAGCGCCCGCTGGCGGTTTTCCTCCATGCGGGTGCGGATCTCGCGCGAGTGCTCCTGGAAGTCCTTCTCGATGCCCTGCAACTGGCCCTCGTCGTGCCGCTGGGCGGCCAGCGTGGCGGCGATGGCGTCGCCGCGGAGGGCGTCATGCATCATGTCCGCGGACTGCTGGGTCTGCAGCGCGCTGGCGAGGAGCAGCACGCGGTCGTTGGTGGCGCGAATGTCGCTGAATTCGCGGAAGGTGACCGCCAGCAGCGCGCCCAAGGCGAGGGCGGCGAGCGTGGTGATGCTGAAGACTTTCTGGCTGACGGAGAACTTCATGGACGTGGACGCGCTGAAGCCGCGCGGCGTGGACAGGCGTGGTTGCCTTTTCCATCGGTGTGCCCGGGGCGTTCTTGAATGGTTTCTGTCCGGCGCGGCTGGACGCGGGGGCGACGGACGGCCCGCGGGACTCAGCGCCGGGCCAGGCGTCCGACGAAGAACCAGTGCCAGGGCTCGTAGCCGATGCGATGCGGATTGCGGCGCGGGTAGGAGAGGCGGAAGCCGAAACGGCCCGCGTGCCGGCGCAGCCAGCGGAACTCCCGCGTGCGGTCGAAACTGGCCTCGAAGTGCGCGCGCTCGTCCGGCGAGCCGATGTCGATGGCGCGGCCGGTGTGGTGCTCGCTGCAGCCGGGCGCGGCAACGTAGCGCAGGAGGTCCGCCAGCGGCCGGCCCCGCGCGAGGTGCCCGCGGATGATCGCCGTCTGGCGCGCGACGCTGCGGAAACCGGACAGCGGCAGCAGCGTCACCCCGTCGGCCGCGGCCGCGGCTTGCATGCGCCGCCACGCGGCGGCGGCGCGCGGCGCGAGGCGGATGGCCTTGCCGTCGTCGGGCGCCCGCGCGACGAGCACCAGCCGCGGCGCCTCGCGCTGCAGCGGCAGCCCGCGCGTGCGCGGGTAGTCGGCCGGGATGCCGAGCCGCGCCCAGAGGCGCGCGTAGCGCCCCTTAGCCACCGTGCTCGGCCAGCCAGCGCTCCGCCTCGATCGCGGCCTGGCAGCCCATGCCGGCGGCGGTGATCGCCTGGCGGAAAACATGGTCGGCGCAGTCGCCCGCGACGTAGACGCCCGGCGTCTTCGTGCGCACCTGCGAACCGGCGACAGGCACGAAATAACCCTGCTCGTCGGTGTCCACGGCGCCCCGGAACGGCGCCGTGTTCGGCACGTGACCGATGGCGACGAAGATGCCCTTCACCGGCAGCACGCTCTCGGCGCCGGTCTTCACGTGCTTGATCTTGAGCCCGGAGACGGCGCCCTCGGCGACGCCCTCGACGGCCACCGGCACGCTGTCCCACACGCACTGGATCTTCGGGTGCGAGGTGGCGCGGTCGGCCATGATCTTCGAGGCGCGCAGCGTGTCGCGGCGGTGGACGAGATAGACCTTCTTGGCGAAGCGGGTGAGGAACAGCGCCTCCTCGGCCGCGCTGTCGCCGCCGCCGATGACCGCGACGTCCATATTGCGGTAGAACGCGCCGTCGCAGGTCGCGCACGTCGTCACGCCCTTGCCGCCGTAGAGCTCCTTCTCGCCCGGGATGCCGGTCATGCGCGGCGAGGCGCCGGTGGCGACGATGACGACCTTCGCCTTGATCTCGCGATCGGTGAGCTTGAGCGTGTGCGGCCAGCTCGAGGTGTCGAGGCCCACGACGGTGCCGCTCTCGTAGCGCGTGCCGAACTTCTCCGCCTGCTTGCGCAGGTTCTGCATCAGCATGAAGCCGTCGACGCCCTCCGGGAAACCGGGGAAGTTCTCCACTTCCGACGTTGTCGTCAGCTGGCCGCCGGGCAGCGAGCCCTCGATGACGAGGGGCGAGAGATTGGCGCGGCCGGTGTAGATGGCGGCGGTGAGACCGGCGCAGCCGGTGCCGACGATGACGACGTTTTCGACTTGGGCAGACATGGGAAAGACCCTGAGAGAAATCACCGCCGCCGCCAGCGCAACTCCGCAGATGACGCGCCGGCTAGTCCGATGGACTCAGGCCGTGCGGCGGCTTGCGTCCCGTCCGCCCCGCCCGCAACTTCCCCGCGATGCCCGCGCCCGGCCCGCACGACGGTTTCTTCACCTTCGACACCCACCTCGACACGCCCACGGCGTCGCTCCTGCGCGAGGGCTGGGACTTCGGGGTGCGGCACGACCGGGCCGCCGACCGCACGCAATGCGACCTGCCGCGCATGGCCGAGGGCGGCATCGACGCGCTCGGCTTCGCCGTGTTCGTGACCCAGGCCGCGCGCACGCCGGCGGGCTTCGCGCTCGCCCACGAGAAGGCGGTGCAGACCTTCGCGCGCATCCACGCCGTCGCCGCGCAGCACGCCGACCGCTGCGGCATCGCGCTCCGCGCCGACGACGGCCCGCGCCTGAAGGCGGCGGGCCGGCGCGCGCTCTACCTCGCGATCGAGAACAGCTACTCGCTCGGCCTCGACGCGGGCAACGTCGCCAAGTTTCACGCCCTCGGCGTGCGGATGCTCGGGCTGAATCACATGCTGCACAACGACGTCGCGGACTCGTCCACCGATCCGCGCCCGCCGGAGTGGGGCGGCCTGAGCCCGTTCGGCCGCGAGGTCCTGGCCGAGTGCAACCGCCTCGGCCTCGCGCTCGACGCCTCGCACGCCTCGGACGACGCGCTCTGGGACCTGCTCGAGCTCTCCGCCACGCCGCCGCTGCTCACGCACAGCGGCTGCCGCGCGGTCTGCGATCACCCGCGCAACATCGGCGACGAGCTGCTGCGCGCGCTCGCGGCCAAGAGCGGCGTCATCCAGATCAACGCCCTGCCCATCGCGGTGAAGAACGCCCCCGGCAACCGCCAGACCGAGCTCGGCGCGGCGCTGTTGCTCAAGCTGACCGATCGCGTGCTCACGCCGGAGCTGCGCGCGGAATTCAGCGCCGAGTGGGCGCGCATCGACCGCGAGCACCCGGCGCCGAAGTGCACGCTCGACGACTACATCGCCCACGTGGAGCACGCGGTGGCGGTCGCCGGCATCGATCACGTGGGCATCGGCTGCGATTTCGACGGCGGCGGTGGCGTCGAGGGCCTCGATCAGGTCAGCGACTACCCCAACCTCACGCGCGCGCTCCGCGCCCGCGGCTGGAGCGACGAGGCGCTGGCGAAGCTCTGGGGCGGGAACACCCTGCGCGTGCTGCGCGCCTGCGAGGCGCACGCGGCGGCGAGGTAGCACCGGCGCCAGCCGGTCCGGAATCCAGTCGCGCCCGCCCACCGGCGCCCCGGCCGGGAAAGCCGATGGTCCGGCTGAAGCCGGACCTACTTCGCGTCGCGCCCGAGCTGGAACTCCGTGAAATCGTTGATCACGCCCTCGTAGGGCTTGTCCTGCTTGTAAATCTGCAGGATGCGCGCGTGCTCCTGGTCGGTGGTGGGAAAGATGCGCGGCTCCTCACCCGGCAGGAACATCGCCGTGTAGGAGCGCTTACCATCGTCCATGCGTCGGATGACGAGCATGGCGGCAGCAAAGCCGCTTTCGCGAAAACCGCCAGTGCGCGGTTGCATCGCGTCCCGGCGCGCGCAGCGTCGGCGCATGGCCACTGCGCTCATCGCCGGCGCCTCCGGGCTCGTGGGAGGCTGCCTGCTCCAGGAACTGCTGGCGGCGGACACCTACGACCGCGTCGTCGCCGTCGCGCGCCGTCCGCTCGACGTCGCACACCCGAAGCTGGTGACGGTGACGACCGAGTTTGCGGCGCTCCGCACCCTGGAGCGGCCGCTGCGCGGCGACGATGCCTTCTGCTGCCTCGGCACGACGATCAAGAAGGCCGGTTCGCGCGAGGCGTTCCGCGCGGTCGACCAGGGCGCCGTGCTGGCCTTCGCGTGGGCGGCGCAGCAGGGCGGGGCGCGGCGCTTTTTCCATGTGTCGTCGATGGGCGCGGACGCGTCGTCGCGGTTTTTCTACACTCGCGTGAAAGGGGAGACCGATCACGCGCTCGGCGTGATGGGTTTCGACACGCTCGGAATTTTTCGCCCCAGCCTGCTGCTCGGGCCGCGGACGGAATACCGGCTGGGCGAGCGGCTGAGCGCGGTCGGACTGGCGTTGTCGGAGCCCTTCCTCATCGGGCGGTGGCGGAAATTCCGCGCGATCCCGGCCGAGGTCGTCGCGCGGGCGATGCTGCGCGCGTCCTTCGGCCAAGGCGCGCGCGGGACGCTCATTTATCCGTCGGACGAGATTCAGGATCTGGGCCGCCGCTAGGCGGCGCGGCGTCGCGCGGCACGGGCCGCAGGACGATGACCTGTTTCTCGTTCCGGCCGGCGAGGCGCAGGACGAGGGTGGCCGGCATCTCGTCGGGCAGGTCGCCCTGCACGAACGACGTCATCGGGTTCACCTCGGCGGAAGCGCCGGCGGGGATCGTGAGCGAGGCCGGTTGGACGGCGAAATTGCCGAGCGGCGAGGCGAAGCTCGGGATCGCGACCTCGACTTCCGCCGAACCGGTGTTGCGCAGCTGCACGTGGATCATCATTGGCACGCCGCCGCCGGCCGGGCGCACGCGCGGGCCGCCGCTCCCGCCGCCGAAGTCGCCCGGGGGCATGCCGCCCCCGGGACCGCCGCCCATGCCGCCGCCCATGCCGCCGCCATGGCGACCGCCCCCGCCGCCGCCGAGGCCCATGCCGCCCCGCGCCGCGGGCCGCCGTCGCGATTGCCGCGGCTCTCGCCGTCCGCACCGCCCTCGGGCCGCCGGAACTCGGCGCCGATGCGGATGGAGGCGACGATCTGGCCGTTGAAATAGGTGCCTTCGCCCGCCACCGGTGCGGGCGGCTTGGCCGGTCCGCGGTGCGGACGCTCATCGGAGGCGCAGGACGCGAGGAGAAACGCCAAGAGGCCGGCCGCCAGCGACGGCCAACGCAGGGGAAGTGAGTGCATCGCCGTTGAGACGCGCGCGCCGCGCCGGAGTTTCATCGCCGGCGCCTCCGGCGGGACGAAGCCGGGGAAAATGTGGTCGGACCCGGGGCGGGCGTCAGCTCCAGGTGTAGTTGAAGCTGACGCTGATGCGCTCCGCGGTCGTCCGGTTGGCCGCCACCTCGTGGCGGAGCCAGCTCTCGAACAGCAGGACCCAGCCGGCCTTCGCGGGGTAGGTGATGTGCGTCTGGTTTTCGCGGCGCGCGCCGGCGATCTTCGGCGGCGCGGCCATGAACTTGCTCAGGCGCGGGTCCTCGAACTTCAGGCCGGGGCAGCCGGGCGGCGTGACGACGTAGTAGGTGCCGCTGAGGAAGCTGTTCGGGTGCAGGTGCAGGCTGTGCGCGGCATGTTCCGGCATGATGTTGACCCAGAAGTCGCTCATCGCGATCTCGCGGCCGCGGAGATCCATGTCGAGCTCGCGGGCGAACTTCCGCACGTGCGCCGTGATCTTGCGCTCGAGGCCGGCGAAGGTGGACGAGAACTCGTGCAGGCGGTTGAGCGAGGCGTAGGAGGTGTAGCCGCCGGGGTAGTTTTTCTCCGACCACTTGCGGCCGGCCGCGTCGTAGTCGCGGATGCGGCGGCACTCGTCGGCCAGCTCGGCGTTGAAGCGATCGAGTCCGGCCCGCTGCAGCGGTTCGTGATACAGGTAGGTGGGAAACCAGGCGCGCGTCGGCATGGCGCTTTCCTCGGGGGAAATGGCGCGCGCGGCAACCGCGAAGGCGGCGCGGGTAAACTTAGTGTTCACTTGGGTCCGGGCGCGCTTTAGGGATTGTGCCGAAGAAACTCCCCTGTTTCACCCAGCGGTTCCACTCATGAAACACACCCTCCTCCGCCTTCTCGCGAGCGCCTCCGCCGCCCTCGCTTTCGCCAGCGCCGCGCGCGCCGACCGGATCGAGCTGACCGACGGCTCCGTCGTGAACGGCAAGCTCCTCGCCGCCGACCAGGGCCAGTTCAAGGTCGAGACGAAGTTCGCCGGCGTGATCACGATCGCGCAGGACCAGATCAAGACCTTCGCGACCGACGAAGCGGTGAACGTCGGCCTCAAGGCCGGCACCCAGGTGCTCGGCACCGTCGCCGCCACCGGCAGCGGCATCGCCGTGACCGCCGCCGACGGCCAGATGTCCGCCAGCGCCGCCAACGTCGTCGCCGTCTGGCGCCCGGGCGAGGACAGCCCCGCCATCCGCGAGGCCAAGGCCGCCGCCGAGAAGCTCAAGCGCCGCTGGGCCTACGAGGCCTCGGCCGCGATCAACGGCCGCACCGGCGGCTCGGAGAAGTTCGCCGGCGCCGTCGGCTTCAAGGCCACGCTCGAGAGCAGCGAGGACAAGCTGATGTTCAACGCCGCCATCAACCGCGCCCAGGAAAACGGCAACAAGACCGCCGACGACTGGAAGGCCGGCGTGGACTACTCCTCGTTCTTCACCGGCTCCGCCGTGTGGTATGCCCGCACCGAGCTCTCGAAGGACAAGATCAAGAACATCACCCTCCGCTCCAACTCCGCCTTCGGTGTCGGCCGCAAGCTCGCGCACTCCGACACCCGCGACACCGAGGTCCGCCTCGGTCTCGGCTACATCTACGAAACCTACACGGGCACGACGCCGGACTTCAGCTCCGCCGGCCTCGACATCGCGC
The DNA here is from genome assembly GCF_047777955.1 of Oleiharenicola sp. Vm1. Taxonomy (GTDB): domain Bacteria; phylum Verrucomicrobiota; class Verrucomicrobiia; order Opitutales; family Opitutaceae; genus Didemnitutus. The sequence continues at coordinate 4,171,285 of NZ_CP180537.1, read as the reverse complement.
TGCTCAACAAGCAGACGCTCGGCTGGGCCACGATGAACAACACGCTGACCTACACGCCCGCGTTCAAGGAGTTCGCCAACTACCGCGTGCTGCACGAGACGACCTTCGACCTGCCGATCAAGAGCGGCGACTTCTGGAAGCTCCGCATGGGCGTGAACAACGACTACCAGAGCCAGCCCGCCGGCAACGCCCCGAAGCTGGACACGACCTACTTCTCCGCGCTCATCCTCAACTGGAAATGAGCCGGCCGCGCCCCGCGCGGCGCGCGAACGATCCGAGCGGAGCCGCGAGGCTCCGCTTTTTCGCGCCCGGTTTTCGCCGGTCGCCGCCTGCGGGGCGCGAGCGCCGGCGCCCGCTTCACGCGGCCAGGGTGAAACTCCGCACCACGCGATACGCCGGCGGCAAGCCCGGCCGCAGCTCGCTGGCGTAGAGCTCGAACGACGCGACCCGGAACGGCGGCGCCTCGAATTCCCGGTGGCGCGCGAGCAGCTTCGCCAGGGGCTTCGGCTCCACCGTCTCGCCGAGCCGCGCGAGCGTGAAGTGCGGCGCGAAGGTCCGCACGTCGAGCGTCAGGTCGACCGACAGCAGCGCCTCGTCGACCTGCTTGCGCAGCTGGTAGAGCCGCGTGTGGCCGCCGCCCACGCCGGCCCAGAGGACCTTCGCCGGGCCGCGCGGCGGGAAGACGCCGATCCCGCCGACCGGCAGCACGAACGGCTCCACGCGCACGCGCGCGAGGGCCTCCTCCATCGCGGCCTGCGTTTCCGCCGGCGTGTCGCCGATGAAGCGCAGCGTGAGGTGCAGGTTGTCCGCCGGGTTCCAGCGCGCGCCCGCGAGCTCGTCCGCGAGCGCGGCGAGCTCCGCGCGGACGGGCGGCGGCGGCGTCAGGGCGACGAAGAGGCGTTGCACGCGGCTCATGCGGTCCAGCGAAGCCGCGCCGGGACGCGCCGCCAGCGCAAAGTGGCGCCGGGGACGCGCGGCCAGAAAAGAGTGGAGCCGGCCGCGCGGGGCTGCTTGCTTCCGTCGCCATGAAGCAAGCCCTCGTCGTGTTCTGCGTGTTGGTCGCGAGCGCCGCCGCCCGCGAGAGTTTCTGGCAGTCGCTCACGCCCGAGCAGCGCGCGCGGGCCGGAGTGGAGCAGCTCACCGCCGAACAGCAGGCCGTGCTCGACGCGCTGGCGGAGCGCTACGCGGCGACGCAGTCGGAGCACGCCGTCACGAGCGCCCGCCAGAAGGCGATCGCGGAGGTGAAGGCCGTGGCGAAGGCGGAGGCCAAGGCCGAGGTGAAGGCGGAGCTCGAGGCGGAGAAGAAGGCCAGCGTCGGCCTCGCGCCGAAGCCCGGCGCGCTCGAGGCGGACGCGATCCGCTCGCGCCTCGCGGGCACGTTCCGCGGCTGGGGCCCGAACACGAGCTTCCGCCTCGAGAACGGCCAGGTGTGGGTCGCCGACCGCTATGCGGAATCGCGCTACTTCCCCCGCGCGAGAACGCCGAGGTCGAGATCCGGCCCGCGACGTTCGGCACGTGGAAGCTCTACCTGCTGCCCGACGGCCTGTGGGTGCGGGTGAAGCGCGTGCAGTGAGGCCGCGCCGCCGCGCGGCGGCGGCGGGGTTAGCCTTAGCTCTTCGGCACGACCTTCACGTCGCGCAGGATCCACTTCTTGTTTTCGTCGCGGCCCATCAGCGCCGTGATGGCGTCGCCCTTCTTCACCTGGGCGAGGACGCTGGCTTCGACGTGGAAGGCCATGGTCATGGCGTGCATGACGCCGGGCACTTCCTCGTGTTTCACGAGCAGCGACTGCTTGTCGGCGAACACGTCGACGACCACGCCCTTGAGCGGGTGCAGCTTGGGCGCGGCGGTTTTCGCGGCGTTCGCGCCGTGGGCGCTGGGGTCCTGCGCGCGGAGCGCGGCGACCGGGGAGAGCAGCAGGAGGGCGGCGAGGAGGAGGCGTTGTTTCATGGGAGTGAGTTTAGGGAGTGTGGACGCTGGCGTCCGGAGCGCAAACTTCGAGCGGGGGCGGGGAGCCGGGGGAAGCGCGGAACGCCGTCCCGGGCGTTGCGGCCGGGCGCAGCGGCGCCGGGTCGATCCGCGTGGTGCGCACGCGCAGGGCGGGGCCCGCGGCGTCGGTCCAGCTGATGATGGCGCTGCCGTCGCGCCGGGCGGCGAGGCGCGCGAAGCCGCTGGCGCGGGCGGAGCTGGCGTCGGCGACGAGCAGCGGGGCGGAGAGCGCGCCGTCGGGGAAGATGCGGCGGACGTAGAGACCGGCGGCGTTGCCCTGCGATTTCGCCTCGACCCAGGAGACGAGCGCGGAGTTGTCGGCGAGCTTGACCAGGTCGATGCGGCCGATGGGCCGGCCGAGGTCGAGGGGAGCGCGGGGCCGAAGGTGATGCCGCCGTCGCGCGAGAGCTTGGCCTGCACGCGCGCGGTGTCGTGCGCGGCGGTGAACCACGCGATCGCGAGCGATTCGCCGCGCGCGTCGGCCGCGGGCCCGTTGACGGGGCAGGCGGGGATTTTCCAGCCGTCGGCGTGCAGCGGGCGCGGCGGACCCCAGATGCTCTGGTTGAAGAAGGCGAGGCGCTGGTCGCGGATCTCGTCGGCGGTGTGGCCGCGGTAGGCGACGACGACGCGGTCGCCGCCGAGGTGCGCGAGCGTGGTCTGGCAGCAGGTGCAGACGTCGGGGTCGACCACCCAGTCCTGCAAGGTCGAGCCGTCGGGCGCGAGCAACCGCGACTTCAGGCGCATCGCCGGGGCGGCGGCGTCCTTGCCCGCGGGGGCGGCATGATCGTGGCCGGCGTCCGCTCCGGCCGGGTGGGTGCTTTCGAGCCAGACGGCGAGCACGCGGCCGCCGCTGAGCGGCGCGAGGCTGACGAACTCGTGACCGAGCGGCGCGGGCGTCGACCAGGTGGCGCCGCCATCGCGCGAACGGGCGCACCAGCCGTCGTAGCCGTGCGCGTCCTCGCCGGCGCGGGATTGGAACCACTGCGCCCAGAGCTGGCCGTCGGTGCCGACGGCGAGCGTGGCGAAGTCGGCCCAGTTTTCTATGAGCTGCGTCGTGCTCACGACCGGGCGCGGCGCGCTCCACGCCTCGGCGTCCGGCGCGAGCGTGGCGAGCCAGAGCGCGCGTTCGCCCGCGGCGGCGCCGGGACCGGCGTAGGTGAGGTAGGTGGTGCCGTCGGGGCCGGTGACGAGCGACGATTCGCCGCTGGCCGCCGGCGCGGGCGAGGGAGCTCGCGGAGGCCGTCCGCCGCGAGGCCGGCGGCGGCGAGCGTGAGCGGAAGCAGGACCGTCAGAACGGTTTTCATAGGCGTGGGTGCGGCAAGTTAGCGAAAAGGCGGGCCGCGTCGAGAGCGCGACGCGGCCCGCCCGGAGCGGGGCGTGCGCTTCAGAGGGTCACGTCGAATTTCAGCCAGAGCGTGCGACCGGGCTCGTTGACGCGCGCGGTCTGGACGAAGCCGGGGACCATCGCGCCGGACTTGCTCAGGTGCTCCGCGTAGGCGCGGTCGAAGAGGTTGTCGATGCCGGCGGAGAGGCGCGTGTGCGCGGTGGGCTTCCAGCTGCCGTGGAGGAAAACACGGCGAAGCCGGGCGTCGCGCCGAGGTCCTGGCCGACGATGTTGCCCTGGTTGATCGCGACCCGATCCTGTCGCGCGACGGCGCGGAGGAGCGCGCCGGCGGACCAGGTCGGACGCGTGTAGGCGAGGGCGAGGCGCGACTCGAGCGGCGGGAGCTGTGCGAGCGGGCGGGCGTCGGTGTCGTTCTCGCCGCGCACGCAGGCGAGCGAGGCGTCGAGTTTCCAGTCGGCGGCGAAGCGCCACGCGAGGCCCGCCTCGCCGCCGCGGGTGGTGGCGTCGACGTTGCGCGTCACGACGGCGCTGCGCGTGCCCGTCATGCCGGCGGGCTTGGCGTAGGCGCTCTGGACGAGGATGAAGTCGGCGATGTCGGCGGCGAAGACGGAGACGTTCCACTCGAGGGTGCCGTGCCGGCCGAGCAGGCCGGCGTCGAGCTGCGTGGTGGTCTCAGGGCGGGTGCCGAAGGCGCTGACGCTGTCCGTGGCCTCGTTCTTGATCGCTTCCCAGTAGTCCGGGTAGCGCTGCGTGCGGCCGATTCCGGCGAAGAGCGTGGTCGTGCGGCTGGGCGCGCCGAGGTCGCGTTCGTAGCGGACGAAGCCGCTGGCGAGGCCGCTCGTGCGGGTGCGACCGGCGGAGGGTTCGGCGCCGTGCTCATCATCGAGAGCGCGACGCCGGCGCGGCTGTCGGTGGCCTCCCAGCGGTCGAGGCGCGCGCCGGCGTAGGCGCGCTCGCCCGGGGAGAGCGTGACGGCGGCCTCGCCGAAGAGGCCGCGTTGCTCGAAACGCGCGTCGCGCACGCGGGCCTTGGCCTCGTAGGGCAGGGTCGTCTCGTTGGCCGTCGAGCGCAGGGTGTGGATGTTCACCTGCGTGTCGGCGCCGAGCGTGAGGCGGATCGATTCGCCGGGCGTGAGCTCGAGCTGGGCGGTGGCGCCGCGGGTCTCGCGGTCGGGGTTCGAGACGGCGGGGCTCGGCATCATGGCCGTCGCGGCGAACGGGCGCAGCGAGTAGTTGTCCATCACGTGGTCGACGTAGTTGTGGAAGCCGCGCAGCTCGGCGGCGGCGACGAGCGGGGCGAGTTGCTCGCGGCGGAGGCGCAGCGCGTAGTTGTCGCGGGCGAATTTCACGCCGTCCATCGCGCGGTCGGCGTAGGCGGCCTCGCCGTCGCTGCGGGCGGCGGAGAGCTCCACGAAGGTGCGCGCGTCGGGCGTCCAGGCCAGCGCGGCGTTGGCGCTCCAGCGCGCGTAGGCGCTGTGGACGTCGCGCCCCGCGCCATCGGCGTAGTCGTCGGCGCGCGTTGCGGTCCCGGTGGCGCGGACCTGCCAGTCGGGGGCGCCGGTGCGGGCGTCGACGACGGCGTCGAAGCGGCCGGCGCTGCCGCCGGTGAGCGAGCCGAAGAGCGAGGACTCGTTTTGCGCGAGGCGGCGGTAGGTGCGCTCGAAGAGAACGACGCCCGCGCTGTTGCCCGGGCCGTGCACGACGGACTGCGGGCCCTTCACGACCGTGATGCGGTCGTAGGCCGCGGGGAAGACGTAGGCGGTCGGAGGGTCCATGCGGTTGCCGCAGCCGCCGAAGATACACTGGCCGTCGAGCTGCACGCCGAGGCGCGAGCCGGCCATGCCGCGGAGCACGGGATCGCCGTCGGTGCCGCCCTTGCGGATGACGGCGAAGCCGGGCACGGCCTTCAGCGCGTCGGCGCCGTCGTGCGCGGGCACGGGCTGGGCGGGAGCCTTCGGGTCGGTGGTGACGACGAGCGGCTGCGCGGTGCGGGCGCCGGTGACGACCAGGGGGTCGAGTTCGACGGCGGGCTCGCGGGCGGGGGAAGAACGGGCTCGGACGCCGTGGCGGCCAGAGCGGTGAGAGCGAAGGGAAGGAAGGGACGGAAAAAGGAGTGCATGACGGGACGAGGGGACGGGAACGGGTCCGCGCCGACGGGCGCGAACGGGGACACGCGGAGCAATGACGGCAACGGCGCGCGGAAGCGCGCGGCGGTCAGTCGCGGGGAGCGGTGGGCGGCGTCAGGCCCGTGGGGGCGGCACGGGCACCGTGTCGGTGCGCGTGAGGCCGGCCTCGTCGACGAGGCCCGGCCAGGCGAAATCGGGCGCGGTCACCACGATGGCGGGCGTGGCCTGGAAGGCGAGCAGCACGCGGTCGCCGCCGCCGAGCGCGGCGTCGTGCGGGAGCTGGTTGCGCGCGGTGTCCTGCGCCGCCTGGGCGATGTGGCAGAGGTCGCACGCCTCGCCCTCGAAGGTGAGGCGCAGCGCCTGCGCCGCGGGCATCGCGTCCGCGTAGTCGTGGAACATCCGGGCCCACGCCACGACCTGCACCACGTTCCACACCGCGCCGTTGGCACAGAGCCAGGCGAAGAGCAGCGCGAACGTGGAGACATGGCGGCGCATCGCGGCATGCAATGCGCCGCGGGCCGGCGCGGCGCAAGCGGTTTCGCGGCGGACCGTGATTGAAATCAAGTCCTACGCGCCGGGCATAAGAAATCCTGCCGCGGCGCACGCCGCGACCACCGCCCACACCGGCACGCGCGGGACGAGCAGCGCGGCGAAGGCTCCGGCGGCGAGCGCGGCGCTGCGGGCGTCGGTCAGCGCCGCGGCGCCGATCGGGCGGATGAGGGCGGCCAGCAGCAGGCCGACGACGGCGGCATTGGCGCCGCGCAGCGCGGCCTGCGCGCGCGGATCGGTGCGCAGCGTCCGCCAGAACGGCAGCACCGCGGCGACGAGCAGGAGGCCGGGCAGGAAGATCCAAAGCGTGGCCCAGGCCGCGCCGGCCACGCCGTGCGTCGTGCCGCCGAGGAAAGCGGCGAAGGTGAACAGCGGTCCCGGCATCGCCTGCGCAGCGCCGTAGCCGGCGAGGAACTGCTCCGCGGTCAGGCCGCCCGGCGCGACGAACGCGCGCTCGAGCAGCGGCAGCACCACGTGTCCGCCGCCGAAGACGAGCGCGCCGGCGCCGTAGCAGTGAGCGGCGAGGGCGAGGAGGGCGAAGACGGCGCCAGGCGCCGCATCGCCGGGAACGCGACCAGGAGTCCCAGGAAGAGCGCGAGGAGAACCGCGGCGGCGCGGTAGGGCGGGGCGGCCGGCGGCGGCGGGGCGGGCGCGCGCGGCGCCCCGCGGGGGAAGAGGACCGCGCCGACCGCCGCGCCGGCGCCGATCACCGCGATCTGCATCCACGCGAGCGGCAGGAGCAGCAGCGCCGCGGCGGCCGCGAGGACGAGCGCGGAACGCGACCGGTCCGGCGCCAGGGTGCGCCACATCGCGAGCACGGCCTGAGCCACGACGGCGACGGCGGCGAGCTTGAGCCCGTGGAGCCAGCCGGTGCCGAGGCGCGCGGTGAGCGGGCCCGCACCGAGGGCGAAGGCAGTCATGAGCGCGGCGGACGGCAGTGTGAAGCCGAGCCACGCCGCGAGGCCGCCGGCCCAGCCGCGCCAGAGGTAGCCGAGGCCGAAGCCGGTCTGGCTGCTCGCGGGGCCGGGCAGGAACTGGCAGAGCGCGACGAGGTCGGCGTAGTGCGGCTCGTCGATCCAGCGGCGGCGCTCGACGTAGTCGCGCCGGAAGTAGGCGACGTGCGCGGCCGGTCCGCCGAACGACGTGCAGCCGAGGCGCAGGGCGGCGAGGAAGATTTGAGGGACGGTCGGGGGAGGGGCCACGAGAGACACGAGAGGCCGGACGCTGCGTCTTGCCGGGAAGAACGGCTATAGCCGCGCGTTCCGGGCCGCGCTTCGAGCACAATTTTTGTGACTTTTCGGGACAATTCGTCGGAATGCCCGGCGTGCTCCTCGCCCTGCACAAACCCTACGGCGTCCTTTCGCAATTCACGCCCGAGCCCGGCTCGCGGTGGCGGACGCTGGCGGAATTTGGTCTGCCGAAGGACGTCTATGCGCTCGGCCGGCTCGATGCGGATAGCGAGGGACTCCTGCTCTTCAGTGACGAGGCGGGGCTGAACTCGCGCCTGCTCGACCCGGAGCACGGACATCGGCGCGAGTATTGGGTGCAAGTGGAGCGGATTCCCACCGACGCGGCGCTGGCGCAGCTGGCGCGCGGCGTGACGATCGGTGGCTACCGCACGCAGCCGTGCGCGGTGCGACGGCTGGAGCCGGCGCCCGACCTGCCGCCGCGCGAGCCGCCGATCCGCGTGCGGAAGAGCGTGCCGGATTGCTGGCTGGCGCTCGAGTTGAGCGAAGGAAAAACCGCCAGGTGCGGCGCATGACCGCGGCGGTCGGGCATCCGACGCTGCGCCTCGTGCGCGCGCGGATGGGCGAGCTGACGCTCGCATCCCTGGCGCTCGCGCCGGGAAAATGGCGCGAGCTGACGGCGACGGAACGTCGGGCCGTGTTTGCTTAATCAACGACCGGCAGCCGCCGGTGCGACGGTCGTCAGCGCTGGCACGCGTTCGCGAGGGCGTGGCGACGGCGACGGACCAAGACCACCCCCAGCGCAACGGCGCCGGCGAGCGCCGCGTAGGTGGACGGCTCGGGGATGGCGCTGGCCGAGAGCACGAAATAGCCGCCGGCGCTGAAGTCGGCATTGTAGCCGAACGCGAGGATGTCGCCCGCGTCGCTGATCGCGAGGGCGTCGTGCAGCACGATGCCGTTCGACAATCCGCTCGTGAGACTGGTGAGGTCGAGCATTTGGCTCCCGTTGAAATAATACGCGCGGCTGGTGGAGGCGTCGTTCGGATCGAAAGTGCCGTCGAAGGCGGAGGAGCCGACGATGTGGCCGCTGTTGTTCATGCCGCCAAAGGTCACGTTGCCGGTCGCGCCGTTGAGCGTGCCGATGTCGTTGGCGGCGCTGAGCGTGCCGCTGCTCAGATAGAAGACGTGCGTGTGGGCGTCGCCCGCGATGTCCGAGACGCCGGCGATGCCGCCGGAGTTGGTGATGGCGTGCGCGCTGGAGGTCGTCCCGCCCAACGTGCCGAGGTCCACGCCGTTGGCGGTCAAGGTGCCGCTGTCGAGGCGGAAGGCGTGGCTGTTGGTGTTCGCGTTCGTGTAGTGCGAGCTGCCGACGATGGTGCCGCTGGCGTTGACGGCGTTGGCGGTGCTGAAAAATCCGAGGCCGCCCAGGGTGCCGAGATCGACGCCGTTCGTCGCGAGCGACGTGCCCACGGTGGTGTCGAGGCGGAAGGCGTGCGTGGTGGCCGAACTCGCGACGGAGCCGCCGACGACGATGCCGCCGGCGTTGATGCCGGTGGCGTAGCTCGATTGCGCGGCATTGCCGCTCAAGGTGCCCAGATCGACCATCGTGCCGCCGTTCGAGAAGTAGGCGTGGAAGGTGGTGGCGGTTTGCGCGTGACCGGCGAATTGGCCGGCGGAGTTGCCGAAAACGCTGAGCACGGCATCGCCGCCGAGGGAGCCGAGGTTGGGATTGCTCGGCGTGCCGTTCGCAGACGTGAACACCCGCGCGGTCGGATCCGCCCCGCCGTTGGGCGCGTAGATGCCGAGAAACACGGTCTGTCCGCTCACGGTGGTCGCGCCGGTGACGGTGACCGGGTCGCCGCTCGGCACCGTCAGCGCGGTGGCGTTGAATGTGACTTGGGCAAAGCCGGGAAGCGCAACCACCAGAAGGGCGGCGACCGGCGCGATCAGGCGAAGGAGAGTTCTCATGAAGCGTGGCAGATCGCCTCGGTGCTGGTCGAAATCTCCGCCATCGCCGAGGCGACGGGGGCGAATCCCCCGGAAATTTGTGGCGAAAACCGGCCGGCGGGACGCGCCTACAGCTTGCGGCCCAGTGCGGCCAGGCGCGTCAGCAACTCCGGCCAGTGCGCGCGCCGGGCGCGGATGGAGTCCGGTGCGGACGCGACGCGCAGTGCGGTCGTCTCCTCATCGAGGTGCGTGTAACCGTCGATCCGGAGCAGATTGACGACATATTGGCGATGCACGCGCAGGAAATGCGACGCGGGCAGCCGCGCCTCCCAGGCCGCGAGCGTCTGGCGAACGAGAAAATGTTCGCCGGTGGCGAGGCGGACTTCGGAGTAGTTGTCCTGCGAGCTGATGACAGCGATGTCGCTGACGCGCACGAAGCGGGCGGAGCCGGGGCCGGTCTTGACGTGCACGACGTCGTCCGCGCGCAGCGCGTTCGTGCTCGGATCGGGGGCGACGGCCGCGACGCGGCGCAGCGCTTCGCCGAGCCGGTCGGCCTGCACGGGCTTGAGGAGGTAATCGAGCGCGTTCACGGCGAACGCGCGCAGGGCATACTGGTCGTGCGCGGTGACGAAGATGATGCGTGCGCCCGGGCGCACGAGCGGCACGAGGTCGAAGCCGTTCCCGCCGCGCAGCTGAATGTCGAGCAGCACGAGGTCGTAGTCGTCGCGCTGCAGCGCCGCCTGCGCCTCCGGAAAACGTCCGGCCTCGCCCACGATGGCGACGTGCGGATGCGCCAGGAGCGCGCGCCGCAGGTCGTCGCGCGCCGGCTCCTCGTCGTCAATCAGCAGGGTGCGGGCGGAAGGGTTCACGGGCGGGATGGGGAAGATGCAGCAGGACGCGCACCCAGCCGTCGGCCGAGCGAATCTCGGGCGGTGGCGCCTCGGGGTAATAGCGGCGAAGGCGTTGGCGAAGATTTTCGAGGCCGATGCCGGTCGAGCTGGCACGGTGCGGGTCGCCGGCCTCGACCCACGCGCCCGTGTTGGCGACTTCGACCTGGAGACCGTCGGCGCCGTCGCTGCGGACGTGCACGCGGATTTCGAGGCGATCGGCGGAGGTGCGGCCGCCGTATTTCACGGCGTTCTCGACCAGCGGTTGCAGCAGGAACGGCGGCAGGCGCACGTCTGCGACAGCGGCTTCGGCCACGACGGTGCAGTGCAGATCGTCGCGCCAGCGCGCCTGCTCGGTGGCGAGGTAAGTCTCGATGAGCTTGATCTCGTCGGCCACGGTGCCGCCCGATTCGTCGGTGCGGGTCAGTGCGAAGCGGCAGAACTCGGCGAGTTGCGCGATCATGTCGCCCGCGGCGGCGGGCTGCTGAAAGACGAGACTGCGCAACGTGGTGAAGGCGTTGAGGAGAAAATGCGGGTTGAGCTGATAGCGGAGCAGTTCGAGCCGGGCCTTTTCCTCGGCGAGTCGCGCGGCGGTTTTCTCATCCAGCTCGAGGCGGTGGAGGCGCACCAGCTCGTCGTTCGAGCGGCGCAGCTCCTCCGTGCGGGTGGCGACCGTGGCTTCCAAAATCTCCGCGCGGCGGTGCAGGGCGCGCGTGCGGAGGGCGATCACCCCGAAGACCGCGGCGAGGCCGAGCCCCGCGTAGCCCGCCCAGGCCCAGCCGCTGCGCCACCACGGCGGCAGGACGCTGAAGCTCCACGCGACGGGCTCTCCCCAGCGCCCGTCACTGCCGCGGGCGCGAACCGAAAGCGTGTAGTTTCCTGCGGCCAGCGCGGGCAATTCGCGGCGCGGCGTGGCGTCAACCGTCACGAGCGTTTCACCGTCGCCGCTGCGCAACGTGCTTTCGAACTGTGCGGCGCGGTCGCCCGCGAGCGCCGGGGCGGCAAAATCGATCGCGAGTGAACGGCGCGCATCGGGCAGCTGTGCGCCCGCGGCGAGCGGCAGTCGCGTGCCGGCGTTTTCGACGGCGCGCAACTGCACGCGTGGCGGTGCCGCCAGCGGCTCTTCCCGCCAGCGGGCGAGGTCGAGGCGGAGCAGTCCGCCTTCGCCGCCGATCCAGAGCAGATCCGCGCTGGCGTCGTAACCCATGCCCGTGACGTCGTCCAAGCGCGTGAGCTGCGGGAGCGAAACGGGGCGCCAATCACCGTTGGGCGTGGCCACGCCGACCGACACGTTCGTCACGAGCTCCGCCTGTCCCGCCGGTCGGGCCGCGACCCAGAGTCCGTCGCGCGGCACGTCGACATTCGAGCGCGTGGTCGTCGTGCCGTCGGCGAACCGCGCGCCGTATTCCGTCGTCGGCGTCCATTTTTTCCGTCGGCACTGAGACGGAACAGGCCGCCTTCGCACCGCAGGAGGGGCGCGCCGCCCCGGACGCTCACTCGCGTCCAGCCGTGGCCGGCGGGCAACCCGCCGTTGGCCGTGTTGAACACCGTGATCTCGGGCACGCCGGGCCCCGTCGGCGTCGGCGCGGGGAAGCGCACCCGGAAGACGCCGTCGCGGGGCGTGCCCATCCACCAGACGCCGCCCGCGGTTTCCGCGAGCGAGCGGATGTGCCCCAGGCCCGGGATCGCCCCTTCGTAGATCCAGCGCTCGTTTTCGCGACGATAGGAATGAACTCCGCCGTCGCGCATGGCGAGCCAGCGTCCCGGTTGCGTGCCCATGGCGGCGAATTCGAAGACGTTGTTCGGTTCGCCGGGCAGCAGCTGCGGCTTCGTGCCGGGGCCGCGCCATTCCCACAGCGATTCGCCGTAGCCGATCAACGTGTCGCCGGCGACCGTGATGCCTTCGAGGAACGACGTGAACTCCGGCACCGGCACCAGCCGCGCCGGCTGGCTGCCCACCGCCGGCGCGAGACGCAGCAAGCCGTTGTCGGAGGAAAAGTAGAGTTCGTCCCGGAAACTCGTCGGCGGGGAAATCGGGCTGCGCGGCGCGCCGCGCTCGGGGCCGAACCACGTGAGCCACGGGCGTGCGTCGATCCGGAGAATGCCGCGCTGCAGACAGACCCAGAGATCGCCGCGGCGATTGGCGAACGGGAAGATCGGCTTGCTCGGCAGACCGGCGCCGTCGTCGATGCGCGCGAGCATGCGGCCTTCGGCATCGAGAATGAAAACGCCACGTTGCATGTAGACTGCCACCAAGCGTCCGTCGGGCAGACGGGCCGCGCGGTAGAGGAGTTGGTCGCGCAGTTCGGCGTCGAGGTCGGTCGTGAACGGCTGCAGTTCCTTTCCGTCCCAGCGCAACCAGCCGCGGCGCGAAAGGGCGAGCAACACGTGCCCGGGTTTTTCCTCGGGCAGCACCGTCATGATCGTCTGGCGCTGGAAACGCTCCGGGCGCGCGAACGGCTCGAGTTGCAGCGCGCTCGCACTTTGCCGCAACCGGAACCAGCCGGCGAGCGGGGCGGAAACCCAGACGTCGTCGCCCGCCGCGGCGAGGTTCCAGCCGCTGCCCTCCGGCAGGCGCAAGGTGGTGAAGCGGTCGCCGTCCCAGCGAAGGAGCCAGGTGTTCGAGAGAAAGAGCGGACCTTGGGAGGTGACGATCGTGCGCCAGATCTCGCCGAAGTTGCGGGCGTTTTCCGGCACGCGCTCGCGCAGGGAGACGAACATGCGCCGGCCGGTGGCGTCGGTGCGCGCGTAGCCGAGTTCGTTGACCGCGCCGATCCACAGCGTGTCGGCGGCGTCAATGGCGACGCCGCGGACGAATGTGGTGCCCGGCACCGCGATGTGATCCCAGCGGGCGCCGTCGTAGACGAGCACGCTGGCGAAGTTGCCGAAATACATCAGCCCGGCGGCGTCCTCGGTGGCGGACCAGACCTGCACGTGGCCGCCGTAGTCGCGGGGCTCGAAAAAGTCGGAGAACGGCAGACCGAGGGTGGCGCTGGGAGTCGCCGGCGCGCCGACCGCGCCGACGAGCGCGAGCAAGGTGCTGAGCAGGAGCGTGGCGCGCCGCATGCGCTCCGCACGCTGCGGCAAGACGTTCCCGCTGCAAGCCCGCGGCGCTGAGGTGGATTCCCCGTGCGCGGCAGGAGCGCGGCGACCGGCTCAGGTTTGCGCCGGCTCGGCCGTAATCGTCTCCGCCTCGAGGGAGGCGGCGAGGTGGCGGCGCAGCTTGCGCGCGGAGACGCGCAGTTTCAGCACGCGGCGCACGAAGCCGGCATTGTCCGGGTGGATTTTGAAATCGGCCGCATCGGCGGCGAAGTGCCGGAGCGTGTGCGCGCGCCCGACGTCGCGGATGAATTCCAGGTCGGGAGCGAAGAAACCGGGGATCGCGCAGAGCAGCGGGTAAAGCAGCTGGCCTTGCAGCGGCAGCGCGCGAAACAGCGCGTGGCGGGCGAAGCACGTCGGAGCGATGCGGCGGCTCGCGCAATAGCGGTCAGCGATGGTGGGCATGCGGACGCGCATCCGACGCACCGACGGGGTTTGCCTCCAAGGCGAACTGACGAACGGGGCGGAGCCGTTGACGAGCGGCGGCTCAGCTGCGCGCGCGCTGGGGGATTAACCCGGGGAAGCGCGGCCCGAAGACGCAGAGCACGAGGCCGGCGATGACGAGCGCGGCCGCCTGCAGTTTCCAGCCGGGCAGCGCCTCGCCGAGGAAGAACGCGGAGGTCACCATGCCGAACACCGGCACGAGCAGCGTGAACGGCGTGACGGTGGACGCCGGGTGGCGCGCCAGCAGCCAGCTCCAGATCGAGTAGGCGACGAGCGTCGACAGGTAGACGGTGTAGGCGAGGCTGAGCCAGGCGACGGGGCCCGCGTGGGTCAGGCCGTGCCAGACCGCCGCGCGGCCCTCGAATGCCAGCGAAGCCAGGCCCATCGGCAGGGGGACGACGAGGCCGCCCCAGACGACGAGCGCGAGCGGGTTGACCTTGCCCAGGCGGCGCGAGGTGACGTTGGCGAAGCCCCACGAGGTGGCGGACAGCAGCACGCAGACGAGGCCCGCGACGGTGACGTCGCCGCCGGTGTGGAGGGCCACGACGGCGAAGCCGCCCGCCGCCACCAGCGCGCCGGCGACCTGCACCTCCTCACGCGCTCGCCGAGCAGAGCGACGGAGAGCGCGAGCGAGACGAAGACCTGGAACTGGAGCACGAGCGAGGCGAGGCCGGCGGGCATGCCGAGCTTCATGCCGAGGAACATCAGCGCGAACTGCGCGGCGAACATCGTGAAGCCGTAGGTCAGCAGCTGCGGCCACGTGACCGCCGGCCGCGGCACGAAGAACACGAGCGGCAGCGACACGCCGACGAAGCGCAGCGCGCAGAGCAGCAGCGGCGGCAGGTCGGCGAGGGCGAGCTTGATGGCGACGAAATTGGAGCCCCAGATCGCGACGACGAGCAGCGCGAGCAGCAGATGGCGGAGAGGAAGCGTGGCGGGCACGCGCGGACAGTGGCCGCGCCGGACGCCGCGGCAAGGGGCGATCGCGTCCCGCCCGCCCTGCTTTCGGCTAATCGCACCGGCACAGTGGCACCGACCGGCACAGTTCCCAGCCGGCGCGGGCGATCAGTCGGTCCGGAAGACGAAGAGCGCACCCTTTTCCGTCCCGACGGCGAGCAGGGTGTCGTCGCCGCGCCAGGCGAACTTCGTGGCGGCGGACGGCATCTTCACCTCGGCGAAGAGCGGATTCTTGCGCGCCGGCGCCCAGAGCGAGAACCCGCCTTCGGCGGAGCCGCTGGCGAGCAGGCCGTGGGAGTTTTGAAACGCCACCGCGACGACGCGCGCGTCGTGCGGCAGCATCATCGGCTCGCGGCCCTCGGGGCCGGCGCCGCTGCAGTCCCACACGCACGCGTCGCGCCCGCCGCCGGTGGCGAGCCACTTCCCGTCGTGCGAGAACGAGAGTTCCTTCAGCCGCGTCTCGTAGCCGCTCATGTGCAGCTCGAGGTCCTCGGCCGGCGCCCAGAGGTGCACGGCGTTGTCGTGGCAGCCGGCGACGAGCCAGCGGCGGTCGGGCGACCAGGCGAGGGCGTAGATGGCGTTGCCGTAGGCGAACTCCTTCTCGGCGGCGAAGGTCGCCGCGTTCCAGAGCGCGACGTGGCCGAAGCAGGCGGCGGCGATGGCGGAGGACGGAGAACTGAGGACGGAGGACGGAGGCTGCACGGCGAGGGCGGCGATCGCCTTCGGCGCGTCGGGGAACGCGTGCGCGACCGAGCCGTCGGCACGCAGGGCGAAGAGCTTGCGGCCCGCGGCGGCGAACAGGAGCGGGGCGCCGGGGGCCGCGGGAGTCGTCCACGCGAGGTGCTCGACCCACGCGCGGCCGAGTTCCGCGGCGGCGATCGGCGCGCCGGTGGCGGGGTCCCACAGGCGCACGCAGCCGTCCTGGCCGCCGGTGGCGAGGACGTTGCCGGACGGGGACCAGGCGAGGCAATTCGCGCCGTCGGCGTGGCCGGGAAGCGCGTGCCGCACGGTGCCGGAGGCGGCGGCGTAGAGCGTGACGCCGCCGGCGGCGGAGGCGGCGGCGAGAAGCGAGCCGTCGGGCGACCACGCGAGGTCGATCACGTAGTCGTCGAGCGTGGCGGCCCAGTGCTTGGCGAAATTCATGCCCGCAAATTTCACGAAAGGCGGGCGGACGCAAAGAGGAAATTGCGCCGCGCCACGTCTTCACTGGCGGGCGTGCCCGAGTTGCCCGACATCACCGTTTACCTGGAGGCGCTGGAGGCGCGGGTGCTCGGGCAGGTGCTGGAGCGGGTGCGGCTGGTGGACATCTTCGTCCTGCGCACGGCGCGGCCGCCGCTCGACGCGGTGGCGGGCCAGCGGGTGACGCAGCTGCGGCGGCTGGGGAAGCGCCTCGCGTTCGGGCTGGCGGACGGGAAATGGCTCGTGCTGCACCTGATGGTCGCCGGCCGCCTGCAGTGGACGCCGGCGGCCGGCGCCGCCGCGGCGTCCCCGAAGGTGCGCAACGCGCTCGCGCACCTCGTGTTCCCGGGCGGCGTGCTCACGCTGACCGAGGCCGGCACGAAGCATCGCGCGTCGCTGCACGTCGTGGCCGACGAGGCGGGGCTGGCGGCGCACGCGCGCGGCGGGCTCGACGTGTTCGCGGCGACGGCGGCGGAATTCGCCGCGCGCCTGCAGAGCGAGAACCACACGCTGAAGCGCGCGCTGACCGATCCGCGGCTGTTCGACGGCATCGGCAACGCCTATTCGGACGAGATCCTGCACGCGGCGAGGCTGTCGCCCGTGACGCTGACGTCGAAGCTGGGCGCGGACGAGATCGCGCGGCTGCAGGCGGCGGCGCAGCGCACGCTGCGCGAGTGGACGGAGCGCCTGCGCGCGGAGGCGGCCGGCGGGTTCCCCGGGAAAGTCACCGCCTTCCGGCCCGAGATGGCCGTGCACGGCAAGTTCGGCGCGCCGTGCCCGGTGTGCGCGACGACGGTGCAGCGCATCCGCTACGCGGAGAACGAGGTGAACTACTGTCCGCGCTGCCAGACCGGGGAAAGCTGCTGGCGGATCGCTCGCTCTCGCGCCTGCTCAATTCCGACTGGCCGAGGACGATCGACGAGTGGGAGGAGCGGCAGGCGGGGCGCTGAGGCGCGTCACTTGGCCGCCGCGGCCTTGAGCACGGCGTCGGCGATCTGGGCGCCGAGCGCGGCGGGATCGCTGTCCGTCACCGGGAAGCGGCCCGACCAGGCCACCGCGCCGTTTTCGCCGCGCACGAGGACGACCTCGAGCTCGGGGGCGGCGGCCGCCGGCGCGGGCGGGGCGGGCTCCGTCGTCGTGGCCGGCGTGGCCGGGACCGGCGCGCGCACGAGGCGGGCGCCGAGCACGAAGGTGGCGTCGAGTTTCTTGCCCAGGCTGGCGAGCGCCTCGTTCGACGGCGCGGGCAGCGGGGTGGAGATCAGGGCGGTGTCGCCGGCGCGCTCGATGGAGAGGCGGCCCCAGAGCGGGGTGAAGACGTCGGTGAGGAATTTGACGTCCGCCGGGTCGGTGAGGCCGGCGGCGAACGGCACGGCGACGATCTGCTTGTCGGCCGCCTCGGAGTTCTTGAGTTCGGTCGCGAGCCGCTTGGCCATTTCCTCGCCGAGGGCGGTGAGGCCGGACTGGTTGAGCGTGTCGCGTGCCTTCGCGATCTCGGCCTGCACCTCGGCGGGCTTGAGCTTCTTTTCCGCCGCGGGTTTTTCCCGCTTCTCGGAGCTGCCGCCGCCGCGTGCGCAGTAGGACACGAAGGAGAGGATGAACCAGACGATGACGATCGCGCGGACCCACTTGGGGGCGCGGCGGAACAGCAGCCAGGCGGCGGTGATGATCCACCACAGGACCTCGGCGATGAACTTCAGGCCGGCGGGCAGGCCGGTGCCCTGCATGTGCGGGAAGGACGGCATCGGCGGCGGGCCGTCGTGGGCCGCGGGCGAACCGGGCGGGAGCGGCGGCGGCGCGTGCGGCGACGTCGGCGCGCGCGAGATGGGCGGCTCGGTCCGGCCGCGGGGCGGCGTGGGCGCGAGGTGCTCGCCGGCGGCGAGGCGGCGGGCGAGCGTCTCGAGCGCGGGCGTGGCGGCGCCGGCGGCGGCGCGGAGCCATTGCACGGAGAGGAATTTTTCCGGGACGCGGGCGTTGCCCTCCGTGGTGCCGTCGATGCAGATGGGCAGGAGGAACATGACATCGTCGGCCATGTCGAGCGTGCGCTCGACCGCGAGGCGCCACTCGCGGCGGAAGTAGCCTTCCTTGCGCCGCTCGGTGTTGGCCGAGATCACGGGCATGAAGTAGTCGCACTCGCGGATCTGGCGGCGGATCTTCTGGTCCCAGGCGTCGCCGCCCTCGAGTTCGCTCTCGTCATACCAGACGTCGAGGCCGGCGGCCGCGAGCGTGTCGCGCAGGCGGCGCGCGGCTTCGCGGTCCTCGGAGGCGTAGCTGATGAACAGCGTCGGCTTGGGTGTCGGTGTGGCGGGGGACGTCACGCGGCGAGACGTTCGCGGCGGGGCGGAGCGGGGTCAAGCACGGTGCGAGGACGGGGTAGCGGGAGAATTATGGTGCGCGCGGCGCGGCCGGCGACATAGGGTCGGGACATGATTGCGTCCCTCGCGTGTGCGTTGCTGGCCCTGGCCGTCGCGGCGTTGTGGCTGCCCGGCTCGTGGCTTGGCCGGCCGGCGTGGCAATGGCTCACGGTCGTGGCGCTCGGGGCGGCCTGGGGGAGCGGCGTGATCCGCGCGGAGGGCGCGTGCGTGGCCTACCTGTGGTTCCTGGCGCTGCAGGTCTGGACGATCGACGGCGGGGCGCCGGGGCGGCGGCGCGCGCTGGAGGCGGGGGTGGTGCTGGTGGCGGCCGCGGCGCTGATGGCGCACGCGATGCCGGGGTTCGCGAATCCGCGCTTGATCGACGCGGTGCGGTTCACGCCGGACGCGGTGCCGTTCTCGCTCTACGTGAATTTCGACAAGACCCTGCTCGCGCTCGGGCTGCTCGGGCTGGCGCACGCGCGGGTCGCATCGGCGCGCGAGTGGCGCCGCGTGTTCGTGGAGGTGGCGAAGGTGGCGCCGCTGGCGATCGCGGTGGTGCTCGCCGGCTCGTTCGCGCTCGGCTACGTGCGCTGGGCGCCGAAGCTGCCGGTGGAGGCGCCGCTGTGGCTCGCGGTGAATCTGCTTTTCACGTGCACGGCAGAGGAGGCGCTGTTCCGCGGGTTCGTGCAGGGCGGGTTGCGGCGCGCGTGGGAGCGGCGGCGCGGAGGAAACTGGGCGGCGCTGGCGGTGGCGGCGGTGCTGTTTGGTCTCGCGCACGCCGCCGGTGGCTGGAAATACGTCGCGCTCGCGACGGTGGCCGGCGCGGGCTACGGCTGGGTTTACGAGCGGACGCAGCGCGTCGAGGCCAGCGTGCTCGCGCACTGGGCGCTGAACGCGCTGCACTTTTTCCTGTTCACCTATCCCGCGTTGGCGCGGTGAGCGATGCGCACCGCGTCGTCCGGCGGGCTACTCCGAGGCTGAGGAGCCGAGTGGGTTTCGCTCGGCGCAGGGGTGCCGGATCAGGTTGCGCGGGCGCGGCGGCGGCGGAGCGCGACGAGAGCGGTGGCGCACGCACCCAGAATGGCGGCGGAGGTGCCCGGCTCCGGGACGGCGCTGGTGGTGGCGGTGAGTTGGAGGGTCGAGCCCACGAGCGACAATTGATAGGTGTAGCCCGCGATCGTGTTGCCGAGGGTGAAGTCGCTGACGTCGAAGCTGCTCGTGCTGGCATCGGAGAAATCGAAGAGCGTGTAGCTGGCGGCGGTGAAGCCGCCGGCGTCGGCGAGGTTGAGCGTGATGCCGCCCGCGGACGCGGAGCCGGTGAGCGTGCCGCCGGAGACGCGGAGGAGATCGCTGGTGGTGCCGAGTTGGAAGTCGAGGATGGCGCCGTCGTTGAGCTTGAGGCCGTTGGTGAACGTGAGCGTGCCGGGCGAGTTGCCGGGAGCCAGGGTGGAGCCGGCGCCCAGCGTCACCGCGCCGGTGAGAGTGCCGGTGCCGGCGAGGGTGCCGCCGTCGAGCGTGATCGTGTTGCCGAGCGTGTAGCCGCCGACGTCGAGCGTGCCGCCGTGCACGGCAACGCTGCTGGAGCCGAAGGCGGTGTGACTGCCCGCGATGAGCGTGCCGGCTGCGACGGCGGTCGTGCCGGAGAACCCGCTATCGCCTGCGAGCGTGGTGGTGCCGATGCCGCGCTGGGTCACGGTGCCCGGTCCGTTGATGCTGAGGAAAAAGTGGTCGCGTCGGTCTGGTTGAAGTTGATGGCGGCGGTGCCGCCGCCGAAGACGACGCCGGGTCCCGTGACCGTTCCCGCCGTGGTGGCGTTGGCGAGGTCCGCGGCGCCGATGTTCAAGGTGCCGCCGGAGTTGCTGCCCTCAGCGAGAATCAGGCCACCATCGGCCTGCATGCGGCCGCCATTTTGCACGGTCAAGGAGTTGTTGGCGCCGGCGACGCCGCTACCGCCATCGTATCCGATGTAAGTTTGTTGGAGCGTTCGCCAGGTGGTCACCCCGTTCAAGATCATCTGATTGTTACTCGAATCCTGTCCGAGATAAACATAGTTGGTCAGGACGCCTGTCCTGTCGCTGATGTTAAACGTGTTGCCCGAACCGTAGACCGTAACGAGGGAGGCTTCAAAGCCACTGCGATTCAGGTTGAGTTGGTTGTTGTCACCCCACACCGAGACTTCGGTCACGATTCTGGCGCCCGTCGAGCGACCGAGCGTCAGCGACGAGGACGACCACAGATCCAACCGCCCTGCCTCGAAATAGGAGAATCCGTCGACAATCAGCGATCCACCTTGGTTCAAATCGCCTCCGCCACTATCGGGAGAGTTGCCCAGCACGATGCTGTCTGGTGCCGACACGGAGTGGACGTTGAGCGTGCCTCCCTGAACCACCAGGATGTCTGCCTCGTAATTGGGTAGGGTGAGCGTGCCGGCGCCGGTTTTATACAAAGACTGCGAGGCCGAGACGGTCCCCGTTTGAACCGCGGAACCGGAGTCGATGTTCAGGTAAACTTTCGCGCCGGTGTAGTTGGCGGTGTCGATCTGCCCGGCGGTGTAGTTGATCGTGGTCGTGGTCTGAGCCCGCAGGGCCGCCCCGCCGAGGAGGACGGCGCTGCCGGCGAGGGAAAGGAGGCGGAGAAAGCGTGAGCGGTGCATGGCGCGTGGTGCGGCAAGGAGGACGCAGCGCGGCGCCGCAGGCGAACGGCCAAACTCAGTAGCACTACTTAGTTTTCCCGCGGCGGCGGTCTGAGCGGCAAGGTGCCTCCCGCGCAGAACTGGGTATGGCTCGGCCCCGTCCGTTCCGATGTCCGCGGTGAGGTCCTCGCGGCGCGATCCGAGGTTCGTTTGGTCTCGCGAGCGACTGCGGGAAAAAATTCGCGCAGGCGCGCGGAAGCGCGATGGCGGTTCAACGCGACAAGGCCGAGCGCGCTGAGGCCGGCGAGCACGGCGTAGGTCGCGGGCTCGGGGGCAGCCTTCGCCACGGCTCCGGCCGACGGGCCGGCGCCGGCGGAGGGCGACGAAGGCGAGGGCGCACGCGCCAATGAGAGCGGCGTAGGTCGACGGCTCGGGGACGGCGCTGGCACTGTAGCTGGTGTCGAAGTAGTGCTGCAGGCCGGTCTCGGGGGTGTAGACGAAGACGTTGCCGGCGTCGTCGAGGTTGAGGTAGGAGGCGCCGGTCCAGCCGTTCCGGCCGTTGGTGTCGGGATTGCCGCCACCGGTGAAGGTGAAGTCATCGAGATGATTGCCGGCGAGATCGTAGGCGGTGCCACCGCCGAGGCCGTCGGCGATGAAGAGATGGCCGGCGGAGTTGATGGCCATGCCCGCGTAGCCGGAGGTGAGGGAGGCCGCGACGGTGAACGAGCTGCGGAGTCGGTCGGCATCGGCCAGGCCGTCGCTGAGGTCGAAACTCTGGACGCGGTAGGTGCCGTTGGGGTTGTCGAGGACGTAGAGCAATCCGTCGGGGCCGAACGCGGTGCCGCCGACGTTGCTAACCAGGCCGACGGCGGTATCCGTCGCGACTCCGTTAGCGCGGTTAACCACGTAGAAGCGATCTGGATTTTCGGACATCGAAAGCGTGAAGATCGAGTCGTTGGCGTAAGCGAACATCGCGGATCCCACACGTTGCACGCTCAAGGTCACCGAAGTGAAACTGTTACCGATGGTGGCGTAGGTATAGACGAGGTTACGCGCGCCCCACGCGAAGATCAGGGGACCGGAGCTTCCGACGGGGTTGCCGATGGCGGCGACAGGGATTTCGGGAGAGATCTTAAACGCAGCCGGAAACTGGGGCACCTCTGTCTCCAACGCATTCGTGAGGGCGTTCCATCGATAGAGGCGGCTCTCTGACATCACGCGCGTGCCCGTCAGGCCGGCGTTCCGGCCGTTCAAAGGAAGAATGAAACCGTGATTGTCCGGCAAAGCGATGTTGCCGACGTAGTCGATGGCCTGGGCGCGGAGGTCCGCGGTCGCGAGAGCGACGGCGACGAGGCCTAGGCCGAAGCGGACGGTCGGCCGCCGAGCCGAGAGCGGGAGCAGCGGGAGGAATTTTCGGGCGGCGCGGGCGAACACGGTGCGGTTCACCTTGGTTCGCGCCGCCGCCGTGACAACCGGCCAAGCTCAGTAGCACTACTTAGTTTTCCCGCAGCGGCGGTCTTGCGAACGCGGCGCGGGGTGCAAGGCTCGCGCTCATGCCCCCGCCGCGCGCCACCTCCTGGCTGACTTTCGTCGGCGTGCTCGCGCCCGCGGTCGTCGTGCTGGTCCTCGCGCTGCTGTTCTCGCGGGAGAATCCCGGCGCGGTCGGCTTGCCGGCGACGGACGGCGAGATGGCGTTTCTGGCAGACGCGGGGCGCGGGCTGGATTTCGGCGCGGTGTGCGCATTGCCGGCGGACGCGTGGCAGCCGGGACCGGACGCGACGCGCGGCTGGCCGGGACGCGGGGTGTGGTGGACGCGGGTAACGCTCCGGAATCCGACCGCGCAGCCGTGGCATGGGGTGCTGGCGGCGCGCAGCGCGTTCACCGATCGCGTCGAGGCTTGGACGCGCGACGGCGAGGGGTGGACGCGGCGGGAGCTGGGCGAGGCGACACCGGTGCGCGAGCGACCGTTGCGCGGACGCGAGATCGCGCTGGGGGTGGAGGTGCCGGCGCAGGGCGAGGCGGTGGTGTTTTTCCGGAGCGAGGATCGCTTCGTGGCGTGGCAGGGCTGGCTGTGGTGGCGCGACGTGGCGGATTTCTCGGCCGCGGTGACGGGCCGCTGGATCGCCGAGGCGGTGTATTTCGGCGCGCTGTTCGCGCTGCTCGGCTACAACGCGCTGTTGTGGGGGCGGCTGCGGCTGGCCGACATCGGGTTCTACGTGCTGCACGCGGCGACGGTCGCGCTGTTCCTGCTGCTGGCGCGGGCGTGGCCGGCGGCGGCGGGCGTGACGCTGGCGTCGCCGGCGCTCGAGACGGCGCTGGCGGTGACGCTGGCCCTGAGCGCGTATTTTCTCACGCGGTTCGCGCGGGAGTTTTTGGAGACGGCGCGGTGGCTGCCGCGGGCGGATCGGGCGATGCGCGTCGCGGGCTGGGCGATGCTGGCGCTGGCGGCGGCGGGGTTGGCGACGCCGTGGGGCGCGCGGGCGCACGGCTTCGCGCTGGCGGTGCTGGCCGACGCCGTGCTGCACGTGGCGTGGTTCGCGCTCGCGCTGGCGGCGTGGCGGGCGGGCGCGGCGCAGGCGCGGTTTTTCGTGCAGTCCTTCGGGTGTTTGTTCGCCGGCTCGCTCGTCGCCATGTCGACGTGGTGGTGGCGGGCGGGCGAGGAAGTGCCGTTGGGCGGATTGATGCTCGGCTCGGCGCTCGAGATGCTGCTGCTGTCGCGCGCGGTGGCGGAGCGCTTCGCGCAGGCGCAGCGCGAGAAGGCGGAAGCGCAGGAGCGGCTGGCGGGCGAAACGGAGCGGCGGCGGGCGTTGCAAGAGGCCTACGCGGACGAACTCGAGGCGGAGGTGCGCGACCGCACGCGCGAGTTGGAGCAGGCCAATGCGGACAAGGACCGCATGCTCGCGGTGATCGGGCACGACTTGCGCAGTCCGCTGGCCGGTCTGATGCGCGCGGCGGAGGCGGAGAGCGGAACGTTCGCGCGCGACACGCTGCGCACGGGGCGCGCGGTGCTGCTGTTGATCGAGGATCTCGTGTTGTGGGCGCGACTGCGCGCGGGCACGCGCCAGATCGCGGCGCACCCCGCGGCGAACGTCATCGCGCCGGCGGTGGCGCTCCACCGGTCGCTCGCCGCGAGCGGCGGCGTGGAGCTCGTGGTGGATGTGCCGGAGGAGTTGCGGGTGGAGACGGAACTCGTGTTGGCGCAGACGCTCGTGCGCAACCTGCTCGCGAATGCGCTGAAATTCGCCGAGACGCGCGTGGTGTTGCGCGTCATGCGCGCGCCCGGCGGTGGCGTGCGCGTGACGATCGCGAACGACGGGCCGCCATTGTCCCCAGCGGTGGCCGCGCGGCTGGCGACGGGCGAGAACGAGCCGCTGACCGCAACGGGCGGCCTGGGGCTGCGGCTGTGCCGCGAGATTTGTCAGGCGCTCGGATCGCGGCTCGAGGCGGGCGTTTCCGTCGACGGTGGCACGGAGTTTGGTTGCCTGCTGCGCGAGGCGGCGGCGAAGCCGGAGGAAAATTTGCGATGAATAAACCGACTGCACCGACGGAATTGAACGCCGCCACAGCGCGTGCCCGCGTGATGATCGTGGAGGACGAGGGGCTGATGCGGGAATTTTTCACGCGCTGGGTGCGCGAGCTGCCGCGTTACGAGTTCGCGGGCGCGGCGCGGTCGGGCGAGCAGGCGCTGCAGCAGATCGACGCGCTGCGGCCGGACGTGCTGTTGGTGGACTTCCAACTGCCGGGGATGGACGGGCTCGAGTTCGTGCAGGCGGCGCGGCAGGTGCGGCCGCAGCTGCGCGCGCTGTTGGTAACGACACTGGTCGACCCGCTGACGATCACGCGGGTGCAGGAATCCGGCGTGGAGGGTTATGTCGAGAAGGACGAGACGACGCGGAGCCTCGCCGAGGCGCTGGATGCGGTGACGGACGGACGGCGTTTCTTCTCGGAAAAATTCCGCGACACGCTGGCGCGGGAGCGCACGAAGCCGGCGGGGCTGGGGAAGATTCTCACGCGCCGCGAACAGCAGGTGCTCGGGCACGTGCTCGCGGGGCGCGCGAACAAGGAGATCGCGGACCTGCTCGGACTAAGCGTGCGCACGGTCGAGTGCCACCGCCTCAATCTGATGACGAAGCTCGAGGCGACCAACTTTGCCGAACTGGTCGAGCGCGCGCGGATCCATGGCTGGGAGGGCGCGGACTCCTGATGACCAGGGCGTCGTCGATTCGACGACCTCTTTCCCGATCAAGCGGTGCGGTGGCGAGACCGAGGAGCAGCCGATGGCGAGCGGCGGCTCTTCACGCAGTGTTTTTGCGTCGGCGGAGCCCAGTCACGCACAAAGCCACGGCTGCCAGGGCGGCGGCGCAGGTGGCGGGCTCCGGGACGGCGCTGGTGGTGGCGGTGAGTTGGAGGGTCGAGCCCACGAGCGACAATTGATAGGTATAGCCGCTGATCGTGTTGCCGAGGGTGAAGTCGCTGACGTCGAAGCTGCTTGTGCTGGCGCCGGAGAAATCGAAGAGCGTGTAGCTGGCGGCGGTGAAGCCGCCGGCGTCGGCGAGGTTGATCGTGATGCCGCCGGCGGAGGCGGAGCCGGTGAGCGTGCCGCCGGAGACGCGGAGGAGATCGCTGGTGGTGCCGAGTTGGAAGTCGAGGATGGCGCCGTCGTTGAGCTTGAGGCCGTTGGTGAACGTGAGCGTGCCCGGCGAGTTGCCGGGCGCGAGCGTGCCGCCGCTGGCGATCGTGGTGAGGCCGCCGATCGTGCCGCTGCCTCCGAGCGTGGCGCCGGTGTTGACGGTGACGGCAGAGGAAGTGAGCGAGCCGTTGACGAAGGTGGTGCCGCCGTTGAGCATGGTGGCGCCGGTGTGGGCGAGGGAGCCGGAGAAGACGTTGGCGCCGGCCGTCACGACGAGTTTGAGGGTGCCGGAGGTGGCGATGCTGGTGCCGGAGGAAGTGCCGTCCTTGGTGAAGTAGGTGGTGCCGGTGGTGTTGAACTGCAGCGTGCCCGCGCCGGCGCCGTTCGTGATGGTGGCGGCGTTGACGATGCCGGCGGCGGCGGCGGTGGCGTTGGCGGCGGCGCCGATGTTCAGCGTGCCGTTGCTGCCACTCGATACTGCCGCGGTGATTGCGCCGGTGCCGTTGCTCACGGCGACGGTGCCGCCCTGACTGAGCGTGAGTATGCCGGTGCCACGGCTGGCCAAGTAGAGCGTGCTGCTGCTCGACAATTGAGAGTTGCTGCCGGTGACCGTAGCGACGCTGGTTCGGTTGAGGGTGTAACCGAAGGAGGTGGTGCCGGTAACTTTGAGGGCGCCGCCGTTTTCGATCTGCAACGAGCCATTCGAGGGGGAGGCGACCTGGGCGCTGCCGTTGCTGGTGAGCGTGGCGCCATTGGTGATGGTGAGCGTGGCGTTATTGTTCACCACGATGCCGCTGACGGTTTGGTTGGAGGAAATCGTGGTGTTGCTGGAATAGGTCGTTTGCGCGACGGCATCACGCCCGGCGAAGAGGGCGCACAGGACGAGCGTGGCGCAACGAAGTAGGCGGGACAGGGCGCGTGCGGACGATGCGTGGCGACGGTGAAGGACGGAAAAACTCATGGCGTGGAGGAAGGGGACCCTGGCCGGCGATCCGGCGGGGCGTGGTGTGTGCCTCGTCCATACGGAAGATCGGGCCTGGGATTTAGCCCGATTGCACGAAACAGGCGGAAAAACCGACGAAACGGGCAGACGACGTGAAGCGGACCGGTGCGCCAGTTCCGCGCGCGGCGGGCGTGAACGGACGGTTAGCCGGCGAGCGCGGCGCGGATTTGGCTCAACGCGACGCGGCGCAAGAGGAGTGTAGGCGCGCCGGCGGCGTCGAGCGTGAGCTGACCGTCGTCGCGGGAGCGGACTTCGAGCCGGGTGAC
Source organism: Oleiharenicola sp. Vm1 (assembly GCF_047777955.1). Lineage (GTDB taxonomy): Bacteria > Verrucomicrobiota > Verrucomicrobiia > Opitutales > Opitutaceae > Didemnitutus. The sequence continues at coordinate 4,144,695 of NZ_CP180537.1, read as the reverse complement.
GCGCGCGAGATTCACGAAGAGCGAGCGGTCGGCGCGCAGAAACGGCGGCGCCGGCAATTGCTGGGCCCACGTGCTCATGCTGCGCGGCAGGAACATCGTGCGCTCCGCCGCGAGGTGGACGTGCGTGTAGCTGCCCTCGGCGACAATGGCGGCGATGTCGCCGAGGCGCACGCGGCGCAGCCGGCCGGCGTCGCGGAGAATGAGCGTGTCGTCGAGGCCCAGCGCTGTCGGGACGGCGGTCGGCGGCGCCGAAACGGCGGCGGGCGGGATGCGGCCGTGGCGCGCGTGATGGAGGGCGAGCGCGAGGCGCTCGGGCACGACGGGTTTGAGGAGGTAGTCGGCGGCGCTGGCGGCGAAGGCGCGCAGCGCGAACTGGTCGTGCGCGGTGACGAAGACGATGGCGGGCGCGGGCGAGAGCAGCGGCAGCAAATCGAAACCGCTCGCGGGCGGCATTTGCACGTCGAGGAAAATGACATCCGGGCGCAGCTCCGCGGCGCGGGCGGCGGCGTCGGCGACCGAGCCGGCTTCGCCGACGACGGTCACGTCTGCGTGCTCGGCGAGGAGCTGACGGAGGTATTTGCGCGCGAGGCGTTCGTCGTCGACGAGGAGAGCGCGAAGCGGATGCGGGCTCATGCGGCGCGTGTGGTTTCGGCCGCGGTGGGAGTGGCGGGCGGATGGCCCACGGGCACGTCGACGGTGACGCACACGTGGCGGTCGTCGTGCTGGATGGTCAGGCGTGCGTCGTCGCCGTGGAGCAGGGCGAGGCGGCGGCGGAGATTGGCGAGACCGATCTGGGTGGAGTCGGGGCGGTCAGGGCGCGGCTCGAGCCAGTGGCCGGAGTTTTCCACGCTCAGGATCAGGCGGCTGTCGCGAAGGCGGGCGGTGACGGCGACGCGCAACGGGACGGGCGAGGTGCGCATGCCGTATTTGACGGCGTTCTCGACGAGGGGAGCAGCACGGCCGTGGGCGCGAGGGCGGTGCGCGCGGCGGGTTCGATGTCGAGCGTGTGCATCAACCGCTCCTCGAAGCGGCTCTGTTCGACGCCGAGGTAGCCGGCGATGGCGGAGAGTTCGGCGTCGAGTGGCGCGTGATGGCCCGGGTGCAGCAGCGAGGCGCGCAGGTAATCGGCCAGTGCGCGAGTGATGGTGCGGACGGCCCGGGGGTTGTCGTCACACTCGGCGAGGATGGAGTTGAGGGCGTTGAAGAGGAAGTGCGGGTTGATCTGGGCGCGCAGCGTGGCGAGCTCGGCTTCGCGCGCGGCGGTCTCGGCGCGGTGCAGCTGGCGTTCGTGGTCGCGGCGGTCGAGCAGCTGGCGCAGGAGGAAATACAGTGCGCTCCAGCAGCCGAGGATGAGGAAACGCCCGAAGAGCGACGTGAATTGCACGAAGCCCCAGGGGCCGGTCGTGAAACCCGGCGGCAGCGTGGCGAAGAACAGCTGGAAGAGGAGCGCGTCGACGAGCGTGGCGACGCCGATGAAGGCGAGCGCCGGGAGCACCAGCTTGAGTGGCGTGCGCGGACTCTTCAGCCAGCGACGATAGGCCAGCCACAAGCCGAGGGAGGCGACAAATCCCGCGAGTTGGCGGCCGAGGCCGATCGCGATGGCGGTGGGCAGCGGAGCGCCGAAGAGGACGTTGAGCGTGATGCCCAGCGGCCCGAGCGCGGCCCAGCCGCCGATCTGGAGAAGCCAGAACAGGCGGCGGCGCGAGCGGGAAGGGTCGTCAGCGGGGAGCACCGGCGGAGCTTCAGACGGTGGAGAGGCGTCCGGCGATGGCGAAATTTCCGGCGTGGGCTCGGCGCCGGGTGCCGTCGCGCGCGTCCGCGCCGTTGCGCGGGCCGGCGTTCGCGGGGTCGTCGGCGGGGCTCGTGGGCCGGGACAGCAGCCGGTCGGGCGAGGGGGCTGTGAAAGGGCGCGGATCGCCGGCGTCAATCGCGCTGGGTCGCGCTGCGGCGCCAACCGACAAGGCCGAGCGCGGCGAGGCCGGCGAGCGCGGCGCAGGTGGCGGGTTCGGGGACGGCGGAGGCGGTGGCGACGAGCTGGAGGGTCGAGCCGGTGAGCGACAATTGATAGGTGTAGCCCGCGATCGTGCTGCCGAGGGTGAAGTCGCTGACGTCGAAGCTGCTGGTCGTCGCGCCGGAGAAATCGAAGAGCGTGTAGGTGGCGGCGGTGAAGCCGCCGGCGTTGGCGAGGTTGATCGTCACGGTGCCGCTCGCGGGGCCGGTCAGCGTGCCGCCGGAGACGGTGACCAGGTCGCTCGAGGTGCCGAGGTCGAAGCCCAGCACCGCTCCGGAATTGAGCGTGACGCCGTTGGTGAAAGTGAGCGAGTCAGCCGCGAGGATGCCGCCGGAGGCAAGGGTCGTCGGCCCGCCCACCGAGCCGGAGCCGCCGAGCGTCGCCCCAGAAGCGACCGTGACGGAGCTGGTGTTGCCCAGCGCGCCGTTCACGAGGAGCGTGCCGGCGTTGACCTGGGTTGCGCCCGTGTAGGTGCTGCTGCCGGACAGCGTCATGGTTCCGGTTCCGGCCTTGATGACGCCGCCGCTCCCGGACAGGGCGCCGGAATAGGTCGTGCTGCGGTTGTTCTGGCCGAACGAGTAGGTGACGGCGGCGCCGTTGCTGGATTTGTTCAGGGAGAGATTGCCGCTGCCCTCCAGCGCGCCGACGAAGGGCGTGGTGATGGTCGTGGTCAGGGAGCCGCCGTTGAGATTGATCGTGGCGTTGTCGAATGCGTGGGCGCCGCCGGTCGTGAGATGAACGGTTCCGGCGTTCACGCTGAGGGTGCCCGAGTAGGTTGTGAAACCGGTGGTGGTAAACTGAAGCGTGCCCGCGCCGGTTTTGGTGAGGTCGCCGGATCCGTTGCCGCCCTGCAGCCACAGCGTTCCGCCGGCGACGACGCTGATTGCGGAGGTGACACCGGAGTTGAAATTCAGCAGCGCCGCGATCGTCTCGGTGCCGGCGGACTGGTTGTCCGTGATGCCGCCGGCTCCGATCGTCAGCGTCGAGCCGGAGTTGGCGATGGTGTAGAGCTGGGCGGTGGAATCGAACGTCACTCCATAGACGTTCCAATTGGTGTCGAGGACCGGCGCGGTGCTGCCGGCGTCGGAAAAAATCACCGTCGTCGTGCCGTCGTTGCTCGGCAGGCCGTTCGCCCAATTCGATGCGGTCGACCAATTGGCGTCGCTGCCGCCGGATTGCCAGGCGGTCTGTGACCACGCCCACGGGGCGGGAGCCCAGGCGACCAGCAAGAGCAACAGACGAGGAAACGCGCCGCGGCGGGACGTGGAAAGGAGCGCCATGTTCTCAAAGCCGACACGTCGTCCGGCCAAGCACAACGGCAAACGACGAGAGCGGCGAACAATGCTCGGCACCGTCCTGGTCCGAGCGTGTCCGCACATCGGGTTTTTTCCGATGCACGTGTTCGGTGCCGCGGCGGGTGAGCCCCGTTGAGCGGGGCGGTGCCGGCGGGAGCGGCTCGCTGGCGCACGCCGCCGCGACGCGATCGCTGCGCGCGATCCGAGCGACGGCGCAGCGCGACGAGGGCAAAGGCAGACAGGCCGAGGAGGACGGCGTAGGTTGTCGGCTCGGGGCCGGCGCGGCGAATGCCGGCGCCACGCGCGGAAACGCTCCTCAGGCCAGGCAGGCCTTGAAGCCCTCGGTGAGGGCGGCGCGGTCGAGGTTCTTGCCGATGAAGACGAGGGTGTTGGTGCGGTTCTCGTCGCGCTGCCACTCGCGGTCGAACTTCGCGTCGAAGAGCATGTGCACGCCCTGGAAGACGAGGCGCTTGTTCGTGCCCTTGACGCAGAGCACGCCCTTCATGCGGTAGATGTCGCCGCCCTTGGTCTTGAGCAGCTCGCTGATCCAGTCGTTGAGCTTCTTGCCGTCGAGGTCGCCGGGGACGCTGATGCCGACGGAGGCGACGGCCTCGTCGTGCGCGTGCTCGTGGCGGAAGGTGCGGTCCCAGGCGTATTTCGTGAACGCGCCGCTGGGGAGGTAGAAGTGCGTGGGGACGTCGTGGGCGGTGAAGATCAGGTAGCGGCCGGCGGCGGCGATCGGCACCTTGAACTTGCCGTATTCGGCCGCGAGCTTGAGGCGGTTGAGCTTGGGGCCGACCTCGAGCGCCTCGCCGGGGAGCTTGATCGCCTCCCAGTCCGAATAGGTCTGGACGGTGGCGTTGATCGCGGCGGTGAGGTCGGGCTCGGCGAAGGACTTCACGGGCAGCACGACGACGTCGAGCTCGTTGTGGTTGTGGCCGCAGTCGGGGCCGCACTCGTGGTCGTGCTCGCCGTGGTGATGGTGGTGCGCGTGGCCTTCGTGGCCGTGGCCGTCGTGCGCGTCGTCGGCTTCCGACGGGTCGTGGCCGATCTCGAGTTCGTGCACGCCGGGCGACAGCTCGTAGCCGCCGGCCCATTCGAAGGGGTATTCCATCTCGAGGAACTGCGGATCGACCTCGACGGCACGCTCGAGCTTGAAGCCGCCGAGATTGAGGACGCGGTCGACCGGCACGTCGGCGTTCTGGGCGCGGTAGACCTTGGCGACGGCGTTGATGCGGCGGAGGCGCTGCTCGAGCGCGTCGAGCTCCGCGGGCGCGATGAGGTCGGTCTTGTTGAGCAGGATGACGTCGGCGAAGGCGACCTGCTTGAGCGCCTCGGGCGAGTCGTCGAGGTGGAGCAGGATGTGTTTCGCGTCGACGACGGTGACGATGCCGTCGAGGGAGAACTGCTCGCGCATCTCGGGGTCGGTGAAGAAGGTCTGGGCGACCGGCGCGGGGTTGGCCAGGCCGGTGGTCTCGATGAGGATGGCGTCGAGGCGGTCCTTGCGCTTCATCAGGCGCGCGAGGATGCGGAGGAGGTCGCCGCGCACGGTGCAGCAGATGCACCCGTTGTTCATCTCGAAGATCTCCTCGTCGCTCTGGATCACGAGCTGGTTGTCGACGCCGACCTCGCCGAATTCGTTTTCGATCACGGCGATCTTGCGGCCGTGCTGCTCGGTGAGGATGCGATTGAGCAGGGTGGTTTTGCCGGCGCCGAGGAAGCCGGTGAGGACGGTGACGGGAATGGGAGCGTTGGCCATGTCGGAGACCAGAAGACAGAGGGCAGAAAGTCCGCCGAGGCAAGCGGGTTGGCGTCCGGCCGCGGCGCCGGCCGGGGCGTGCCCGGCCAGAATCGGGTTGCCGCGCGCGGGGCGCGGCGGCGGACTGCGGGCATGTCGAACGCGTTGCCGCCGTTGCCGAGCGAACCGAGGCCGGGACTCTACCGCCACTACAAGGGGAATCCCTATCGCGTGCACGGGCTGGCGCGGCATTCGGAGACGCTCGAGGTGCTCGTCGTCTACGAAGCGCTGTATGGCGCCGGGGGCACGTGGGTGCGGCCGGCGGCGATGTTCGTCGAGTCGGTGGAGACCGCGGCAGGACGGGTGCCGCGGTTCGCGCGGGTGGGCGATTGAGCGGCGGGCGGCGTGCCGCCGCGGGGCTCACGCCGCCTGGCGGTGGGCGGCCACGGCGGCGGCGATTTCGGCGCGGACGGCTTCGAGGGCGGCCTGGGTCTGCGGCGATTTCAGCATCTCGCGGGCGATGGCCTCGCCGAGCCGGCGGCCGGCGACGATGTCGCTGGGGTAGTGGGCGCCGCCGTAGAGGCGGCTGAGGCCGATGAGCTCGGCCTGGTGCGCGAAATCGGCGGCGCGCTCGGGCCAGGCGGCGGCGAGGAGGGCGGCGTGCAGGCCGCCGGCGGTGGCGTGGCCGCTGGGGTAGGAGAAGCCGTCGGGTTTGGCGACGGCGGGATGGAGCGCGGGGTTGTCCTCGTGCGGCCGGCGGCGGGCGTAGGTGTTCTTGGCGCGGTCGGTGAACGGCCGGGTCTCGAGCGTCGAGTCCTTGATGAAGGCGGCGAGTTTCGGGAGCGTGCGGGCGTCGGCCCAGTCGCCCAGGACCGGCTGCACGAGCTTGAAGACGTCGTATTTTTCCCAGTGCTGCGCGAGGGCGGCCTGTTCCGGCGTGCGGTTGCGTTCGAGCAGGACCATCACGAGGCGCTCGCCCGCGGCGGCGGCGGACTCCGGGGCGGGCGGCGGCGGGACGACTTGCAGGGCGTCGAGCGCGTCGGGGGCGATGAACGCCCCGCGGGCGAGGGAGAAGGCGAGGCCCAGCAGCAGGACCGGGCGGGGAAGACGGACCATGGCGCGGGATTGAAGCGATCCGGCGGCCGCTGTCCATCGCCGGTTGATGAACGGCGCGGCACGGCGTTCGAACGGCGGGATCAGCCGACGGTGCGGAGCTGGATGCTGTCGACGCGCTGGTGGGACTCGGTGGTGATGTCCGAGACGATGACGATCTTGTCTCCGGTCTTGAGCCGGCCGAGGCTGCGCAGGGCGGCGACGGAGCGCTCGAGGGTCCGCTCCGGATCGCCGAACGGATGGAGCAGAAACGGCTCGACGCCGCGCACGATCTTGAGGTGGCGCAGGGTGTCCAGCGAGTCGGTGACGGCGAGGATCGGCGCGCAGGCGGGGCGGTGGGCGGCGAGGCCGGCGGCGGTGATGCCGCGGCGGGTGAAGCAGAGCAGGGCGGAGTTGGGCAGCTCGTTGGCCATGACGACGGCGGAGCGGAGGAGCTTCATGCGCTCGGCGAGGAAGACGGCGGGCTCGTCGATGTCGGCCGCCATCTCCTGCTCGATGCGGCGGGAGATCTGGTCGAGCACGGCGACGCACTCGAGCGGGTATTTGCCCACGGTGGTCTCGCCGGAGAGCATGACGCAGTCGGCGCGCTCGTAGACGGCGTTGGCCACGTCGGTGATCTCGGCGCGGGTGGGCATGGGCTGGCCGATCATCGACTCGAGCATGTGCGTGGCGATGATGACGGGGCGGCCGATGGCGAGGCAGGTGCTGACCGCGCGGCGCTGCACGACGGGCAGTTCCTGGAGCGGGATCTCGATGCCGAGGTCGCCGCGCGCGACCATGAGGACGTCGGTGGCGCGGATGATCTCGTCGAGGTGGTCGATGGCGGACTGGTCCTCGATCTTGGCGACGATGCGGGCGGAGGAGCCGTGCTGCTTGAGGAAGGCGCGCAGGTCGTGGATGTCGCTGCCCTCGCGGACGAACGAGAGGGCGACGAAGTCGATGCCCTCCTCGATGCCGACGAGGGTGTCGCCGCGGTCCTTCTCCGTGAACGACGGGAGGTTCACGCGCACGCCGGGGAGATTGATGTGGCGGCGCGACTTCAGTTCGCCCGGGGTGAGCACGCGGCAGCGGATGCGGGTGTCGTTCTTCTCCAGCACCTCGAGGCGGATGAGGCCGTTGTCGACCAGCACGGTGTCGCCGACGCGGATGTCGTTGACCAGATTGCGGTAGTTGACGTCGACGGAGCGCACCTCCTCGGCGCGCTCGGCCTCGTTCGCGGGCTTGACGGAGAAGTCGAAGATCTCGCCCGCCTTCAGCTCGATCGGCAGGGCGACGTCGCCGGTGCGGATCTCGGGGCCCTTGATGTCCATCATGATCGCGACCTCGCGGCCGCACTGGCGCGAGACCTCGCGGATGCGGCGGATGATGGTGCGCGTCCACTCGTGCGAGGCATGGGCCATGTTGAGGCGGACGACGTCGACGCCGGCCTCCATCAGCTTCGTCAGCATTGCCTCGCTCTCGGTGGCGGGACCGAGGGTCGCGATGATCTTGGTGCGGCGGAAAGGCGCGGAATTCATGAGCCGCGGAGTGAATTCAGGGGGGCGGGAGCCCGCAAAGCAAAAGCCGGCGCGGCCGTGTCAAAACAGCGCGCAATTCCCGGGCAAGAGCCGACAAGATCCGCGGCGCCGGGCGGTTGCGCCGGGCCGATACGGGCCGGTTCAGAACTCGAAGGCGGCCGAGCCCTCGCCCGGGGCGACGACGGAGAAGCCGCAGCGCAGCGCCGCGAGCGCGGGGCCGCACGCCGCCTCGACCGCCGCGGGCGAATTGCAGTCGCGGCTGAGGTGGGCGAAGAACACGTGGCGCCAGCGCGGGCTGGCGACGGACTGGAGCAGCTCGCGCGCGGCGTCGTTGGAGAGGTGGCCGTGGCGGCCGTTGATGCGCTGCTTGACCGACCACGGGCGCTTGGTGTCGGCCTCGAGCAGGCGCGGGCAGTAGTTGGCCTCCAGCACGAGCACGTCCGCGTCCCGCACGCGCTCGCGCACGTGCGAGGGCGCGTGGCCGAGATCGGTCAGCCAGGCGAGCGTGCGGCGCGGGGCGAAGAGGTCGCCCTCGTGGCCGTGGGCGATGAGGAAGCCGACCGGATCCTGCGCGTCGTGCGGCACGGAGAAGGCGCTGATCTCGAGGTCGCGGAAGCGGAAGGTCGCGCCGGTCTCGAACACCTGCCAGTTGGCGCGGTGCTTGAGCGAGCGCTGCACCGCCTGCGCGGTGGCGGAGTTGGCGAAGACGCGGATGTGCGGATGCCGCGCGAGGCCGCCGAGGGCGGCGGCGTGGTCGCCGTGCTCGTGGGTGAGGAAAATGGCGTCGATGCGCTCGAGCGATTCGCCGGCGGCGGCGAGCAGCTCGCCGAGCCGGCGCGCGGAGAAGCCCGCGTCGACCAGCACCCGCGAGTCGTCGGTGGTGAGGAGTGCGGCGTTGCCGTTGCTGCCGCTGCCGAGGATGCGAAAGCGCACGGGCATCGCGGCGATTGAGCGGCGCGCGCTCCGCCCGGCGCAAGGGAAAACTCCGCTCCGCGCCCGCCTCACGCCGCCGCCCGCCGCGGCACGGCGGCCCCGGCGGGCGGGCGGCTCTCGAAGCGCGCCTTCAGGCGCAAAAACCGCTGCTCGAGCACGTGGAACGACAGCGCCGCGGCGCCGAGCGAGAGCGCGAGCTTCAACGGCAGCTTCTCCATCAGCGTCCAGCCGGGCAGCGCGCGCTCGACGAGGAAGTAGATCGGCAGGTGCAGCAGGTAGATGCCGTAGGAGATGCGGCCGAGGTAGACCAGCGGGGCCCACGACAGCGGCCGCGCGAGGAGCGAGTGGCGGCCGAGCACGAGGTCCGCGAGCACCAGCGCGGACGCGGCCGCGATGATCACGTAGCCGAAGCGGCCCATCCACGGGCTATACCACGTGACAATGCGCGGCGTGGCGAGGATCACCAGCAGCGCCGCCGGCGCGAGCAGCCGGCCGAGCCAGCGGCTCGTCGCGGCGCCGAGTCCGGCGGCGGACAGGGAACGGGCGAAGTAGGCGAGGGCGGCGCCGGCCATCAGGCTGTCCATGCGCGTGTCGAGGCCGTAGTTGATGCGTTCGTCGGAGTAGACGCCGACCAGGCCCGCGCGGTAGACGGCGATGACGAGCGCGGCGATCACGAGCACGAGGCCGCGCGTGCGCGCGTCCGGCACGCGGCGTTCGAGCAGCAGCACCACGAGGGGCCAGAGGAGGTAGAACTGCTCCTCGACCGCCAGCGTCCAGCAGTGCAGCAGCCACGAGAGATCCGTGTCCGAGAACGCGCGCACCCAGTTCGCCGAGTAGGTCAGCGCGATGCCGATCGCCGTCCACGGGGCGCGGCCGAGCGCGAGCCATTGCCCGACGCCGACGAAGGCGCACGTCAGCAGCAGGCACGGGCCGAGCCGCAGGAAGCGCCGCAGGTAGAAATTGCGGAAGCTGAGCCGCCCGGTCGCCCCCGTCTCGGCGGCGAGGATGCTGGTGATGAGGAAGCCGCTGAGCACGAAGAACAGGTCGACGCCGACGCCGCCGCTGCGAAACCAGGCGACGCCGCCATGCGCGGCGAGGACGATGCCGACGGCGACGGAGCGCACGCCGTCGAGCGGACGAAAATAGCGGTGCATGCCCGGCTTTTCTGGCCCGCGGCCGTCGCGGGGCGCAAAGATTTTCCGACTGAATAATCAGACGCGGAGCCGGCGTCCGCGCGGCTGAATTTTCATCGCGCCGCGGCCGGCGGCGGCGACGGCGCGGCGCGGCGTTCCGGCGCGAGCGCACCGCGCCGACGGGTGCGTGGTTCCGGCGGCGCCCGGCGCCACAGTTGACGCGGGCGAGAAACTGGATTGGCTCGTCCCTCCCATGGCCAAGTCAGCCTCCCGCAAAAAGTCCGCCGTTCCCGCTGTGCGCCCGCAGCGGGGCGTCGTGACCATCACCCGGCAGGTGCACTTCAACTCCGCCCACCGGCTCTACAACCCGACGAAGAGCCTGGCCTGGAACCGGGAGCAATACGGCCTCTGCACCAACCCGCACTGGCACGGCCACAACTACGTGCTCGAGGTCTCGCTCCGCGGCGAACCCGATCCCGTCACCGGCTACCTCATCGACCTGGCCGAGCTGAAGCGCATCCTCCACCGCGCGATCGTCGACAAGTGCGACCACCGCAATCTGAACGACGAGGTCGATTTCCTCCGCGGCATCATCCCCTCGACCGAGAACCTCGTCATCGCGTTCTGGCACGAGATCGAGCCGCATCTCCGGCACGTGCGGCACGCCCGCCTCCACTGCGTGCGGCTCTATGAGACGCCGCGCAATTTCGCCGAGTATTTCGGCCCCACGCCCGCCTGACCCGGCGGGTGCATCCGCCGGTTATCGTCCCCCGTAGAAAAACGACACCATGAGCCAGAAGAAGCCGATGTATCTCCACCGCTCCGCCGACGGCGCCGAGCCGCGGATCAAGCGCGGTTACGACCGCAAGTTCCGCAGCACCGCCGCGCATCGCGCCTCGCTTCCGGACATGATGGAGGCCGCGCACGACGCCATCCAGGGCGCCAACGTGCCGATCCAGCAGGTCGGCATCCACAACTTCAAGCTCCCGCTCAAATACCGCGCCAAGGGCGGCGAGATCCTCACGCTCGAGACCAGCGTCACCGGCACCGTGTCGCTCGAGGCCGAGCTGAAGGGCATCAACATGAGCCGCATCATGCGGACCTTCTACGACCACAAGGACGAGGTCACCACTGGCGAGTGGATGGGCAAGGTGCTGAAGAACTACCTGCGCAACATCGACAGCAAGGACGCGCGCCTGAAGATCGCGTTTTCCTACCCGATGCTGCGCCCGAGCCTGCGCACCGCGCTCGTCGGCTACCAGTTCTACAACGTCGCGTTCGAGGGCGTGATGACCCGCGACGGACGCTACCGGCGCTTCATCCACTTCGACTTCGTCTACTCGTCGGCCTGCCCGTGCTCCGCCGAGCTGACCGAGCACGCCCGCGACCAGCGCGGCGCCTACGGCGTCCCGCACTCGCAGCGCAGCAAGGCCCGGGTCACGATCGAGGAGGCGCCGGGCAAGAAGATCTGGATCGAGGACATCCACGCCCACTGCCTCGCCGCGCTCCAGACCGAGACGCAGGTGATGGTGAAGCGCGAGGACGAGCAAGCCTTCGCCGAGCTCAACGGCGCCTACCTCAAGTTCGTCGAGGACGCCGCCCGCCTGCTCTACCGGGAGTTCGACGCCGACAAGCGCATCATCGATTTCCGCATCGCCTGCTCGCACCTCGAGTCGCTGCACTCGCACGACGCCGTGAGCGTGATCTGCAAGGGCGTGAAGGGCGGCTTCACCGCCGACTTCATGGACTTCGGCCAGCTGCTCTGCTGAGCGCCACCGCGCGGCCATGTGGCAGGAGCTCACCCGCGGCCCGACGCTGCTCACCGCGGCCGCGCTGGCCCTGCTCCTCGGCTTTTCCTCTGGCGCGTGAACAGCGCGCTGAAAAACGCCTTCCGCCACCGCGAGCGCTACGCCGAGAACCTGCGCCGCGCCGGGCAGGCCGCCGAGGCCGACCGCGTCGAGGCCGCGACCCGCGGCGTCGCGCGCCGCCTGCCGCTCTACGGGCGGTTCCTCGTGCTCGCCGCCCTCGCCCTCGGCCTGGCCGGGCTGCTGCGCCTGCGCTGAGCGATTCGTCTTTGGTCGCGGGCGGTTTTTCGCCAGCGTCGCGCCGTGCCCAAGCCATCCTCCCCGTCCCCGGTCCGCTCGTGCTCATCACCGGCGCCTCGCAAGGCATCGGCGCCGCCCTCGCCCGCACCTTCGCCGCCGAGGTGAAGGGCGTGCGGCTCGCGCTCGTGGCGCGCAACGCCCGCAACCTCCGCGCGGTCGCGGCGGCCTGCGCGCGGCTCGGCGCGGAAGCGGCGGCGTTCCCGTGCGACACCAGCGACGAGGCGGCGGTGGCCAAGGCCGCGCGCGCCGTCGCCCGGCGCGGCGGCGCCGTCGACGTGCTGATCAACAACGCCGGCGCGTTCACCCAGGCAAAGTTCGTCGACACGAGCGTGGCCGAGTTCGACCGCATGGTGGCGGTGAACCTGCGCAGCGCCTTCCTCGTCACGCGCGCCTTCCTGCCCGCGATGCTGGCGCGGCGGAGCGGCGACGTGTTCTTCATGAGTTCCATCGCCGGCCTCGGCGCCTACCCGAACGCCGCCGCGTATTGCGCGGCCAAGTTCGGCGTCACCGGGCTGGCGCAGGTGCTGCGGGCGGAGACGAAGGAGGCGGGCGTGCGCGTGTGCTGCGTGCATCCGGGCGCGACTTGGACGCCGTCGTGGAGCGGCAGCGGCGTGGCGGAGGAGCGACTCATGCCCGCCGAGGACGTTGCGCGCGCGTTCCTCGATGTCTGGCGGCTCGGCCGGCGCACGGTCGTGGAGGAGATCGTGCTGCGCCCGCAGCGCGGCGACCTCTGACCGGCTCCCGCTTCCGGCTAGGGCAATTTGGGGAAGCGGCGCTTCGGGGAATTTCCGTAACGGGCCGACCTAGCCGATCGGCCCGCCGGGTTTTTCCCAGTCCGAGGTAAATAATCTCGCCGCAATGCAACGCGCTTGCAGCGTAGCCGGCGACCGGCATGAGATCCCCACGACTCAGCATGCTTGCTTTCGCCCTGCTCGCGACCTTCGCCGGTCGCGCCGGGGCGCAGACGCTGGCCTACGGCTCCTTTTCGAGCGGGGACACGACGCTGAAATTCAACAGCTCCTCGGTCAGCGGCGGCGTGGCCGTGCTGGCGGACACCGGCCATGACCGCGGCTCGGTCTTCACCACGAGCCAATACACGATCTCGGGCTTCAGCGCCGTCTTCCAGTTCCAGATCACCAATCCCTCCGGCTTGGCGGACTCGACGGGCGTGATCGGCGCGGACGGCATCGCCTTCGTGATCCACAACGACTCGGCGGGCGCCTCCGCGCTCGGCAGCTTCGGCGAGTATCTCGGCTACGGCGGCACGAGCGCCTCCAACCGCATCGACAACAGCGTCGCGGTGGAATTCGACACCTTCAAGAACTCGGGCAACACGAGCGAGGTCAGCTCCAATCACCTCGGCATCGACACCGGCGGCAGCGTCAACTCCATCGCCACCGCCGCGATCGCGTCGCCCTTCGACAGCGGCGCGGTGTGGACGGTGTGGCTCGACTACAACGGCACCAATCTCGAGGTGCGCACGAGCGCGAACGGCCTGCGCCCGGCGACGGCGGACCTGAACCGGACGATCGACATCGCGGCGCTCGTCGGCGGCACGAGCGCCTACCTCGGTTTCACCGGCGCCACCGGCTCGGGCTACGGCGACCACACGGTGCTGAACTTCGCCTTCTCCGACAGCTATGTCTCCGGCGGCCTATCGGTCGTGCCGGAGCCGTCCACCTACGCGCTGTTCGCGCTGGGCCTGGCCGGCCTCGGGGTGCAGCAGTGGCGGCGCCGACGCGGGCGCTGAGGGTTCGGCTTGCGCGGGAGGAGTGCGGCGCGCTTCATGCGGGGCATGTCGCCGCGTGCCTGCCTTGCGATCCGATGGACTGAGCCCACCCGGGCGGAGGGCGGGGCGTGACGAGCATCGAGCTGCTGGTCATCCTGCTCCTGCTCGTGATGGCGGTGCCGGACGTGTGCCGCTGGTTCGGGCGGCCGGCGCTGGCGTATCCGGCGTTCGTGTGCTTCGGCCTGCTCGTCGGGCCGCTGGTGCGGCCGGAAGTCGGCCAGATGCTGCGCGAGGCGGGGCAGATCGGGTTCGTGCTGCTGCTCTTCGAGGTCGGCCTCGAGGTCGACCTGCCGGTATGGCGCGAGCTGCGGGCGCCGCTGCGCTATGTCGCGCGCTGGGTCCTGCCGCAGTATCCGGTGCTGCTTGCGCTGGCCCGGCTGGCCGGGCTCGGCTGGCTCGAGTCGTTCCTCGCGGCGGCCGCGCTGAGCGCGTGCTCGGTGGGCATGGCGCATGCGGCCTGGAAAGGCTTCCCCGGCCTCGCGGGCGCCAACCGCCAGTTCGTGCTCTCGGTGATGGTGCTGCTCGAGGTGCTGGCGGTGGTGCTGCTGGCGGTGGAGACGGCGGTGCTCGGCCGCGCGCCGACGTGGCTGTTCGCCCTGAAGCTCGGGGGCATGGCGCTGGTGGTCTACGCGTGCAGCCGCGCGGCGGTGCACGTCAGCCGCCTGCTGCAGGCGGTGCTCGAGCGTGCGACGCACTGGCGCCTGCACCTGGTGACGCTGCTCGTGCTCGCGATCTGCGCGGTGGGCGAGCGGTTCGGGCTCTCCGGACCGAAGACGGCGTTCTTCCTCGGGCTGTTCTCCAGCCGGGTGCAGCACGACGGCAAGCACCTGGAGGAGTATCTCGCGCCCATCTCGCGCCGCTTCCTGATCCCGCTGTTCTTCGCCGCGCTGGGCACGCAGGTGCCGCTGGCGGCGCTGTGGTCCCGCGAGGCGCTCTACGCCGTGACCGCCGGGGCGCTGATCATCGCGGCGCGGCAGGTGTGGCACGCGCGCGGCGCCCCGCTCGGCGGCGGGCGCGACGCCTATTTGTTGCTCTGTCCGAACTTCACCCTGGTGGCGCTGGCGGCCGACGCGCTGCTGAAGGCGCCGGATGTCCCGGCGCGCTGGGCGGTGTGGCTGCTGCTGACCGGCCTGGTCGTCACGATCGTGGCGTTGGCCGCGCTGCCGGCGAAGCCGGCGGCGGCGGACGGTCACTGAGGCCGCGTCACTCCTCGTGCGGCGCCGGGCTGGCGTCGAGCTCGTGGCAGGCGTGGAGGAAGGTCGCGGCGGACCACGCCTGGTAGGCCTTGCCCATCGGCCGGCCGGTCTGGCCGTGGACCCACTCGTTGAACTCCCACTCGCGGTCGCGGCCGAGCTGGTTGACCTGCGCGAGCCGCACCAGCTCGCGGCAGGCGACCTCGTGGAAGCCGAGGCGCTGGATGAAGCGGACCCACAGGCCGCCGATGAAAGGCCAGATGCCGCCGTTGTGGTAGTGGTGCGGCAGGTTGAGCAGGTTGACCGTGTAGTAGGCGCGCCAGTCGGGATCGCCCGCCTGCACGACCGGGTAGAGGTTGGCGACGGGCCAGGGCTGGTTGACGCCGACGCCCCACATGAAGCGGAAGGCGGTGCGGGCGCGCTCGACGTCGAGCACGTTCATGAGGAACGCGAGGATGTTCGCGTAGGTGTCGCAGCGCCAGTTGAAGGCGAAGGGCGTGATCTCGGCCAAGAGATACTGCGTGTCGCCGAGGGCGAACTGGCGGTCGGCGAAGCGGTGCGGGCGCGTCGCGCCGCTGGGGTCGTTCGTCGTCGGCCAGAAGGCCTCGAGGATGCGCGCGCGGATCTTCTGCGAGCGGCGGAGGTAGGCGGCGGCGGAGTCGAACTGGCCCATGAGCTCGAGGATGCGGCCGTAGCAGAGGTTGGCGCGGAACCACAGCACCTCGTCGTAGAGGACGTTGTAGCTGCGGCCGAACAGGTCGGTCCAGTCGCCGGCCTCGGGGATCTCCAGCAGGCCGTCGTTGTTGGCGTCGTGGGCGGCGAGCCAGATCATCACGCTCTGCAGGCGGTCGGCGTGCCGGTAGAGGAGGGTGAGGTCGCCAGTGCGGGCGGCGTAGTTGTAGAGGGCGATGACGACCCACAGGCCGCTGTCGATCGAGGCGATGTTGCCCACGCCGGAGTAGTCGGGCTCGCCGGTGTCGAGGCGGACGTTGGCGGGGATCTGGCCGTGCACCGACACGGCGTTGAGCAGGGTCTCGAAGGTGCGGACCTGGGCGGCGCGGACCTCGGGGTCCTGCACCTGGAGGGTGCTCCAGATGGTGATGGCGCCATCGCGCGCCCAGACGCTGCGGTAGTTGGCGTCGGTGCCGGTGACGGTGTTGTCGGCCAGCGAGCAGGCGGAGAAGCCGAGCGGCGTGATGTTGCGCTTCAGCGCCTCGAGCGCGCGGGCGTAGCCGGTGCGGAGCAGCTCGCGCTCGGAGTCGGCCAGGCCGCCGAGGTGGGTGCCGGTGAAGAGCTGGCGGAAGCTCGGCGCGAGGTCGTCTGCGGCGAGGCGGGCCTCGGCGCGGCTCGGCACGGCGCAGACCACGCCGAAGTGGCAAAGCCCGTCGAGCACGCCCTCGGCCAGGATTTGGCGCGAGGTGTAGATCGGGATGTCGACCGTGGCCTCGAAGAGCTCGGGCTGGGCGTTCTCGACGATGATGCCGCGCACGCCCGGGAGGCGGAACATCGAGGCGTCGTTGCCGGTGTCGCCGGCGACGAGGATTTCGTCGAGGGCGATCCCGAGGCGCTCCGCGAGCCAGGCCAGCGCGCCGCCCTTGGTGGCGTGGCGCGGGAGGATGTCGAGATCGCGCGAGCTGGAGTAGACGACGTTGACCTCGAGCCCGGCGAGCGCGAGCTGAGCGCGCAGCTCGCGGATGGCGCCGCGCGGGGCGCGCTCGAGGAACCAGCTGGACTTGAACTCGTGCTGGAACTCGTCCGGCTGCGCGCGGGCGCCCGGAAACTGGCTGACGATCTGGCGGACCAGCGCCAGGTCCCAGCCGGCCTGGAGGTGGGCGTGGAACGCGGTGAGGAAGGCGCCGGCGCGCACGTCGTAGATCTGCGTGCCGACGCCGCCGATGTAGAACTCGGCGGCGGGCAGCGTGCCGTCGTCGACGAAGCGCCGCAGGTCGTCAACCAGCCGTCCGCTGTTGTAGGCCAGGTGCGGGCGCGCCGACGGATCGAGGGCTTCCCACGCGAATTTGAACCGGCGCGTGGCCTCGGGATTGCCGAGGAGCGTGCCGTCGAGGTCGGAGCTGAAGAGGCGGACGGTAGGCATGGATATTAACGCGGGATGATGGACGATGGACGACGGCGTGGAAAAAGGAGCGAGTGAGGCGGCGAGCGGTGCGGTTCTGTCATCCGTCCTCACTCATGACGCTCCTCAGTCGCCGTCGTTCCACGGCTCGTCCCACTCGCTGTCGGTGAAGGCGAGGGCAGTGGCGCGCTCCTCGATCAGGCTGACCAGCTGCTGGGCGATGCCGGTCCAGGTGAAGAGGCTGCGGGCCTTGTGCGCGCCCATGCGGGCGAGACGGGCGGAGAGGCGCGGGTGGCGCAGGACCTTCACGATCGAGATGCCGAGGTCGAGCTTGTCGAACGAGTCGGCGTAGAGCGCGTGGCGGCCGAAGGTGACGGCGCGATAGAGGCCGCCGTGCGTGGTGATGACGGTCGGCGTGCCGCAGGCCATGGCCTCGATCGCGGTCATGCCGAAGGGCTCGTAGCGGCTGCTGAGCACGAACACGTCGGCCGCGCGGTAGTGGTTGGCGAGATCGCGGTCGGAGACGAAGCCGCCGAAGGTGACGCGCGATTGCAGCTTGTAGCGGCGCACGCGCTTTTTCAGGTCGGCGAGGATCTCGCGTTCCGTCGCGTTGAGGCGGGTGCCGCCGACGGCGAGGTGGAGGTGTGCGTCGGCGATGCGCGGGGCAACGACGGAGAAGGCGTCGATCAGCAGGTCGTAGCCCTTGTTGCGGGCGAGGCGGCCGATGGCGAGGACGACCTTGCCCGCGAAGCCGAGGCGGCGGCGCAGCGTCTCGCGCGAGGCGGTGCTGATCGGGAAGAAGCGGTTGTCGTCGTAGCCCGGCGGGATCATGTGCACGTGCTCGGCGGGTGCGCCGTAGTCGTTCACGATCATGTCGACCTGGGGCGGCGTGGTGGCGATGACCTCGTCGCAGTGGCGGTAGAGCAGGGTCTCCTCGTTGATGCGCTGGGTGAAGTTGTATTTCTTCTCGAAGTGCGCGGCGTCGTGGGGAAAGTCGCGCTCCATGAGCTGCTTTTTCCAGAGGCCGAGCGAGTGCGGCGTGTGGATGTGCGGCACGTCGAGCGCCTCGGTGAGGCGCTGGGTGGCGAAGCCCGCGTCCCAATAGTGGCTGTTGAAAAACTGGTAGCGCAGGCGGTGCTTCTTGATGAAGCGCAGCGCGTGTTCTGCCCACTCGGGCAGGTGGCGGACGAGGTATTCCTTGCCGATGAAGTCCGGACCGCCGCAGGGCATACGGAGGATGCGGACCCGATCGGCTACGGGCTCGATCTCGACTTGGTCCTCGAAACGGCGCGTCCAGATGTCGACTTCGAAGCCGAGCTGGGCGAGTTTCTTGGCGAGTTCGAGCACGTAGACGACCTGGCCGCCGGTGTCGGCGGCGCCGAGCGGCGGTTCGGCCGCGACGTAACCGTGGGTGGAGACCATGCCGATGCGCGGCAGGCGGGACTCAGGGAGTTTATGAGACATGAGGTCCTTTCGTTCGGCCCGGGCGCGCTGAGTCGGCGGCGCCGGGCGGTTGGGATGAGATCCGCGCCGGGACGGGCGCGGGGGCCGCAGGGGCGGCGAAGGCGGCGCGCTCGCACGCGTGGAAGCGAACCCGTGCTTTCGCACTGGCCGAGCGAGCGGCGCCGCGATCAATCAAGTCGACCGCCGTCGCTTGCCAAGGTTTCGCGCATGGGGATTCCCCAAATTCCGTGCGCCCGCGCGAACGGCGCGGCGCACGCGCGGCGGAGCGTGAACCGCGCGACCTCGGGGCGGACGTTGAAGCGCACGCGCCGCAGATGGCCGACGCCGGCGCGCGAGCTCGGTGCTGACCGCCTCGGCCGCGTCGGCTCGACGCGTCCGGCGGGCAAGCAGGCTTGCGCGCGGCGCGGTTTCGTGGCGAAACATCCGCCGTGACCTCCTCCCGTCCCACCGTGCTCGTCGTCGAAGACGAAGCGGGCATCGCCGAGACGATTCTCTACGCGCTGCGCACCGAGGGCTTCGCGCCGCTCTGGAAGACAACCGGGCGCGACGCGCTTGCCGCCCTGGCGGCGGAGCCGGTGGCGCTGGTGGTGCTCGACGTCGGCCTGCCCGACATGAGCGGCTTCGATGTCTGCCGCGAGCTGCAGCGCCGGTGCGCCGTGCCGGTGATCTTCCTCACCGCCCGCGCCGGCGAAGTGGACAAGATCGTCGGCCTCGAGCTGGGCGCGGACGATTACCTGGCGAAACCCTTCAGCCCGCGCGAGCTCACCGCCCGCGTGCGCGCCGTGCTTCGGCGCACGCAGGCCGGCGCCTCGGCGCCGACGGCGGGCGTCTGGGCGCACGACGCCGCGCGTTGCCGCATCGCCTATCGCGGCCAGGCGCTCGAGCTGACGCGCAACGAATACCGCCTGCTCGCCGCGCTGGTGGCGGCACCAGGGCGGGTGTTCAGCCGCGACCAGCTCATGGCGGCGGCGTGGGACGATCCCGGCGCAGCGCTCGACCGCACGGTCGACGCGCACGTGAAGCAGGTGCGGGCCAAGCTGCGCGAGGCCGCGCCCGACGCCGACCCGATCGTCACGCACCGCGGCCTCGGCTATTCGCTGCGGGAGGAGGACAGGTGATCCGAGCCGGGACAGGCGCCGCAAATCGTGTCAGCTTTCCGCGGGCCCGGCGCGGCGGGGACGGAAGGCCCGGACGGCCGGGGCGGTCGTGAAAATCCGCACGCTCATCTTCGGCGTCTACGTCGGCGTGACCGCGCTGGGTTTCGCCGCGCTGATGGCGTTGACGTTGCGCGACGTGCGGCTGCGCTACGTGGAGTCGATGCGGCGCACGATGGGCGACACGGCGGTGTTTCTGGCGACCTTCGCCGCCGCCGAGCCACAGGGGAGGATTGGAGCCGCCGCCTGGCGCAGCTGCCGCCGCAGGCGGAGCTGCTGCGGGTGTTCGCCTGCGACCGCGACGGACGCGTGACGTTCGATGCCGCGGGGCGCGACGTGGGCCAGGTCTATCCGTGGGGGATGTTCGGCGGCGGGCGGGTGGCGTCGGAGAACTACACGCTCCCCAACGTCGCGGTGGTCGACAACGAGCTGCGCGTGCGCGCCCCGGTGCGACGCGGCGGCGCGATCGTCGGCTGGGTCGGCGTGGGCCGGCCGCTGGCGACGGTGGTCGAGGGCGTCACCCGCGCGCGCTGGCGGCTGGTGTTTTGGGCCGGCGCGCTGGCGCTGGGGATGACCGCGGTCGGCTGGTGGGTGTCGGCGCGGCTGGTCCGTTCGCTCGAGCGCCTGACGCGGCACGCGCGCGCGGTGCGCGACGGGCGCGCCTCGGAGGCGCCGACGTCGCGGGCGCGCGAGATCGCGGAGCTGGCGCGCGCCTTCGAAGAGATGCGCGACGCGCTGGAGGGCCGGAAGCACGCCGAACGCTACACGCAGGTGCTGGCGCACGAGGTGAAGGCGCCGCTGGCGGCGATCCGCGGCGCGGCCGAGCTGCTCGACGAGCGCATGCCGGAGGAGCAGCGGGCGAAGTTTCTGGCCAGCATCCGCGCCGAGGCGGCGCGCATCCAGGCGATCATCGACCGGCTGCTCGAGCTGTCGTCGCTCGAGGCGCGGAAGACGCTCGCGCGCACCGAGGAGCTGGACGCGGCGGCGCTGGCGGAGGAGGCGGCCGGTGTCGTGCGGCGGGCGGCGGAGATGGCGGGCGTGAGCGTGCGCGTCGAGGCGGCCGCGGCACGGCTGCGCGGCGAGCGCGTGCTGTTGCGCGAGGCGCTGGTCAACCTGCTGCAGAACGCCGTGGAATTTTCGCCGCGCGGCGGCGAGGTGGTGCTGCGCGCGGGGCGGAGCGGCGGGCGGGTGGAATTTGTCGTCGCGGACCGCGGGCCCGGCGTGCCGGACTACGCGCTCGGGCGGGTGTTCGAGCGGTTCTACTCGCTGCCGCGCCCTAACACGGAGCGGAAGAGCACCGGGCTCGGCCTCGCGCTCGTGCGCGAGATCGCGCACCTGCACGGCGGCGAGGCGACGCTGGAGAACCGAGACGGCGGCGGCGCGCGGGCGGCGTTGCAGCTGCCGGCGGCGTGAACGCCGGGCGCTTTTCGCGGGGATTTCATGCGCCGTTCACGCTGGCTTCACGGGGCGGCGCCACGATGCGGGCATGGAAACTGAAGCCCCCGCCCGCCCGCGCCCACCACGATCGTGCTGCCGGTGATCCGGCGACGGCACGTCGTGCTCAATCTCGTGTTCATCGCCGCGCTGACGGTGATGTTCATGGTCCCGCTGCTGCTGATCAACGGCCTGCGCATGGAGCGCGCGCGGATGCGCGGCGTATCCGAGGCGGAAGTCGCGGCGGTGCAGGCGGGGACGTCGGCGGCGGACGGTTACCGGATGGTCGACCGGGCGTTGAAGCACAGCCCCTGATCATCGGCCTGGTGTTCACGGCGTTTTTCCTCTTCGAGACGCTGACGGGGCTGCGGCTGCACGCGGTGCACTACGCGCTGGTCGGCGCGGCGCTGTGCCTCTTCTACCTTGCGCTGCTGGCGCTCGGCGAGGTGCTGCCGGCGGGCGCGGCGTATTGGGGCGCGGCGGTGGCGTCGTCGGCGATGATCGTGCTCTACTGCGTCTCGATCCTGCGCAGCGCGGGACGCGCGGGGACGATCGCGGCGCTGCTCGGCGCGGAGCACGGCACGCTGTTCGTGATCCTGCGCCTGGAGGATTACGCGCTGCTCGCGGGCACGGCGGCGCTCTTCGTGGCGCTGGGCGCGGTGATGTTCTTCACGCGGAACGTGGATTGGTTCGCGGAGGATGCGGGGCGGAGCGCGCGGGGGTGAAGAGGCAGTGCTGGCGGCCGGTCGCAGCGCTTACTTGCGTCCTGTTCACATCTTCCTGCGGCAAGCGCTGCGATTACCGCGCGGAAGCTAAAATCGGTGGGATGGCGATCCGTGTCAGCCTTGAGCCTTCGCATCCCTACCTCGCCGAATACAGAAAAATTCTCGAAATTGAGCAGGCGGGCGTCAGGCGAAGAAAGGAGATGTTTCAGGACAGCGGCGGTTATGCGTGGGTCGCGCTCATCAACGATCACGGCCGTCTGGACGTTCGCGATCTGGGCGGTGTGCAACTCAGCGTGGGCAGCACCGGCACCGCTGAAGGGCGGGAGTATCTTGGGCGCTTCGATTTCGATTCGGCCCGCGTGTATCGGTTCATTCCCGCATCCGAAGATGCGCGCGAGCCGCTGCCGTGATGATGCGCGGAGTCCTTCGCCAGACGCCGGCGGAACTCCGACGCTACAGCAGCGCCTGCTGCTCGCCGCTCGCGAGCGGCGGCAGGCCGATGGCGTGGTAGCCTTTCGGGGTGAGGACGCGGCCCTGGGCGGTGCGGGCGAGGTAGCCTTCCTGGATGAGGAACGGCTCGTGGACCTCCTCGAGCGTGTCGGCCTCCTCGCCGACGGCGATGGCGATGGTGCCGAGGCCGACGGGGCCGCCGCGGTAGTGCTCGGCCATGAGGCGGAGGACGCGCTTGTCCATCTCGTCGAGCCCGGCGGCGTCGATCTCGAGCAGTTCGAGCGCGGCAGCGGCGACGGGCTGGGTGATCCGGCCCTTCGCCTTCTCCTGGGCGTAGTCGCGGACGAAGTTGACGAGGTTGTTCGCGATGCGCGGGG
Organism: Oleiharenicola sp. Vm1; assembly: GCF_047777955.1. Lineage (GTDB taxonomy): Bacteria > Verrucomicrobiota > Verrucomicrobiia > Opitutales > Opitutaceae > Didemnitutus. Next base: position 4,122,190 of record NZ_CP180537.1, on the reverse strand, counting down.
TGCCGCGGGCGCGGCCGGCGATTTCCTGGGCGCCGGCGGCGTCGATCTCCACCTGCAGCAGCGCGCAGCTGCGCTGGACGATGCCGCAGAGTGTGGCGCGGTCGTAGTAGTCGAGGCGCGTGTTGAGGGTGAACCGCGAGCGCAGCGGCGCGGTGAGCAGGCCGGCGCGGGTGGTGGCGCCGACGAGGGTGAACCTCGGGATCGAGAGCCGGACGCTGCGGGCGTTGGGCCCCTGGTCGATCATGATGTCGAGGCGGAAGTCCTCCATCGCGGAGTAGAGATACTCCTCGACGGTCTTCGAGATGCGGTGGATCTCGTCGATGAAGAGGATGTCGCCCTCCTCGAGGTTGGTGAGCATGCCGGCGAGGTCGCCGGGCTTCTCGATGACGGGGCCGGAGGTGACGCGGACGTTGCGGCCGAGCTCGTGGCCGAGGATGAAGGCGAGCGTGGTCTTGCCCAGTCCGGGCGGGCCGGAGAGCAGGATGTGATTGAGCGCCTCGCCGCGGCGCTTGGAGGCGCCGACCATGACCTTGAGGCGCTCGACGGTCTTCGGCTGGCCGGCGAAGTCGGAGAACGCGAGCGGGCGCAGCGCGGCCTCGGTCTGCGAGACCGGCGCGTTCAGGGCGCTCGCGATGAAATCGGTGCCTTTGTTGGGTTCTTTCAGCATGGAATTAAACGCGCAGGGGCGAAGGCGCGGAGGATTGGCTCAAGGGTTCAATGGCGGGCTTCGCGTCTTTGCGACTTCGCGTTCCAGTAAAGCTCACTTCCACTCCACCTGCGCGCCGATGGAGCGGAGGTTTTCGACGAAGTTCGGGTGGGCGCGCTTGATGGTGTCGGCGTTCTTCACGACCGAGCGGCCCTCGATGCTGGCGGCGACCATGTAGAGGGCGACGGCGGCGCGGATGATGTAGGGGGCCTCGACCGTGGTCGGGCGCAGCGGCTTGTCGCCGAAGACGACGATGCGGTGCGGGTCGTTGACGACGATGTGGGCGCCGAACTTCGAGAGCTCGGCCATCCAGGTGAAGCCGCCCTCGTAGACCTTGTTCCAGAACATGACCTCGCCCTTGGCGCGGACGGAGAGGGCGATCATGACCGGCAGCAGGTCGACGGGAAAATACGGCCAGGGCGCGGCCTCGATCTTCGGGAGCAGGTTGGTGGTGAACGGCTGCTCGACGACGAGCTTCTGCTTCTTGCGGACGAACGCGGTGTCGCCGTCGTATTCGACCTGCACGCCGAGCTTGGCGAAGGAGCGGTTGATGAGGTCGAAGTGGTGCGGCAGCGAGCGGGTGACGCGCACCTCGCCGCCGGTGATGGCGCCGAGGGCGAGGAAGGTGACGACCTCGTGGTGGTCGGTGTTGATCGTGAACGTGCCGCCCTTGAGCCGCTTCACGCCGCGGATCGTGATCATGCTGGTGCCGAGGCCCTCGAGGTCGGCGCCCATGGCGACGAGCACGGCGCAGAGGTCCTGCACATGCGGCTCGCTGGCGGCATTGATGATGACCGACTGGCCCTCGGCCAGCGCGGCGGCCATGACGAAGTTCTCCGTCGCGGTGACCGACATGTAGTCGGGCCAGTGGCGCGCGCCCTGGAAGCGGTTCTTCAGGCGGATGGTGAGCTTCTCGCCGCGCGACATCGTCGCGCCGAGCTTCTCCAGGATCTCGAGGTGCGGATCGAGCTCGCGGATGCCGAGCGAGCAGCCCTTGGCGTTGGTCGGCACGACGAGCTTCTTCATGCGCTGGAGCAGCGGGGCGAAGAGCAGCACCGACGAGCGCATGCCGGAGGGCAGCTCGCCGTCGAGCCGTGCGGCGTCGAAGGTCGAGTGGTCGACGTCCATGCGGCCGCCGCCGCGGTCCCAGTTGATCCGCGAGCCCTGGTCGACGAAGAAGCCGACCAGCTTCTCGACGTCGGTGATGTTCGGGACGTTGAGCAGCGTCACCTTCTCGTCGGTGAGGAGGGTGGCGCAGAGGATGGGGAGGACGGAATTCTTGTTGCCGGAAGGCGTGATGGTGCCGCTAAGGGGCTTGCCGCCGTGGACGATGAGGTCAGCCATGGAGAAGCGAGAGGCGAGAGCGAGGAACGGGAGGGACGCGGGAAAGGGACGCGCGAACTTCCGCCGAAGCGTCGTGCGATGCGACAAAAAAAGGCGCCCCGCAACGGGGCGCCTGGGAGGAATTTTTGTGCGCGGGTGCTCAGCCTTGGGCATCGCCGCCGCCGGCGGGGTTGCCGCCGCGGTCACCGCCGCGATCGCCGCGGAAACCGCGATCGCCACCGCGGCCGCGTCCGCCGCGACGACGCCGGCGGAAGCCGCCGTCGCCACGACCTTCGCCGCCATGGGTGTGGCCTTCGCCGCCGCCGAAGCCGCCCTGCTCGCGGCCGGCGTTGTCGCCGCCCTGGCCGGCCGGCCGGTCGCCGTGGCGATGGCCGCGACCGCGGCCGCCGCGATGGTGGCGATGGCCGCGACCTTCGCCGCGGTTCTCACCGCCGCGCTCGCCGTGGGAGTGGGTCTCGGGCTGGGGCGCGGCCTCGGGCTTGCCGCCGAAGAGGCCCTTCAGCCAGCCGACGAAGCCGCCCGACTTGGGCGCGGCAGCGGCCGGGGCGCTCGCGTCGGCGCGCGGGGCGCGGTCTTCGCGGCGGAATTCGGGACGCTCGTGGCGGAACTGCTCGCGCGGGGCCTGCTGGCCCTCGGGGCGCGGTTCGCGGCGGTCGCCTTCGAAGCGGCCTTCGCGACGCGGGCGGTCGCCGCGCGGTTCGCGCGGGCCGCGGAAGTTGTCGCTTTCCCAGGTCTGCGCGGCGACCGGCTTCGGGCGCTCGGGCGGGAGGATCTTGATCTCGGCCTTTTCCTCCGGGGCGGAAGCGGGAGCCGGAGCCGCGGGCTTCGCATCGAGGGGGAAGAGCTCCGCGGCGGCGGGAGCCGGTTGCGCGGGGGCGGCGGACGGCGCCGGCGCGGGGGCCGGAGCGACGGTTTCGGCGACGGGAGCGGGCTCGGGCGTCGCGGCCGGAGCGGCGGGCTCGGGCGTGGCGGGAGCGAACGGGTTCTGGTATTCGCGCGGGGCGGAGACGATCTCGATCGCGGTGGGCTTGTATTCGTTGCTGGCGGGGGACGCAGCGGCCGCCGAGGAGGCGGAGCTGGGACGCTTGCCGCGGGCCAGGCCCGAGCCGCGGCTGGTGCCGAACGAGGCGACCGGCGCGCTCGCAGCGTCTGCCGGCGGAGTCGCGGCGGCCTCGGCGGGCGCACCGGACTGGTCATTGGTGGACATGTCTATCTTCTTGGTTGGAAAGCGCCTGCCAAATAAGGCGGCGCAGTGGGTTGAGCCGGCCGGAGCCCGCGGAGCGGTCTCGGCACCGCGCAGGGCGCGATGGAACGGCGGCAATAGGGCTCCCAAGGTCGGCAAACCCGTCCCCTCGCGCAACAGCTAAATTTTTGCCCGGTCCGGGGCTTGCCAGCCTGCGGGGGGCGACCCACGCTGCCGCGCCATGGACAAACTCGAGGAGATTTTCCGCATGCAGGACGCGTTGAACCGGCGCATCGGGGTCGCTTTGCCGCCTCCGACCGACGAGGAGAAGGCCAAGTGGATCCTCAACTACACGCGCGCGATGCAGCAGGAAACCGCCGAGCTGATCGACTCCGTGCCCTGGAAATGGTGGGCGAAATACCAGAAGTTCGACGAGCAGAACGCCAAGGTCGAGGTCGTCGACCTGTTCCACTTCCTCGTGTCGCTCGCCCAGACCCTCGGCATGACCGCCGACGACGTCTACCAGGCCTACCTGAAGAAGAACCAGGTCAACCACGCGCGCCAGGACTCCGGCTACGTCAAGAAGGACGAGGCGGACTCGAAGCACATCTGACTTGCGGCCTTCCCGCGGCGGGTCTCGCCGGCGGGCAGCTCAGGCGGCCCTGCGGCGGCGCCGGAGCCGCGTGCCCGTGCGTCCGGCGGCGCGGGGATTTCGGCGCCGGCGGCAGAACGGCGAAGCAGAACACGCCCAGTTCCTTTTCCCCGGGACCGAAGGTGCTCGGGGTGATCCGCCGCACGGAAAGCACGAGCAGGTTGCGGCGCGGATCGTTGGCGAGCCGGAAGACGAAGGCGTCGTTGCCGTAGCGCTTGGCGGAGCGGAACTCGAGTTTCACCGCCTCGTCCTCGACCACGTAACCGACGCCGTGCTGCCACTCGCCGCGCCAGGTGGCGGCGCCGGCGGCGTCGCGGCATTCGATGAGGAAGCGCGCGGCGGTTTGCCGGATCGTGACACGCGTGGTGTCGGCAAAAGCTGCCGGGCGAGCGCCAGGTCGAATTCCAGCGCCAGCAGCCCGTGCAGCGACACGCCGCCGGTCGGGGGCTCGAGGGCGGACGCGATGATCCGGCCGGTGGCTTCGTAGTCCCCGCTCACGTCGACGGCGCGGACGAGCGGAAGGGACGTCAGGAAGACGAGGGCACAGCGGCACCACCTGGTCGCGCGTCCCGCGTGCTTGGGCGATCCAGCGAGCGATTTCATGGGCGAAACCGGAGCGCGAACAACTCGCGCCTCGCGGTGACCGATTTGTAGTCCGGCGCGCCGGCCGGGTCAAAGCCAACCTTGGCCCGGTCGCGTCAGAGCACCGCGACGAAGCTCCCGTCGAACTCGACCGCGGGCTTGCCCGGGGCGCCCTCGACGACCGCGCGGAGTTCCATGCGGGCCTTGTCGTGACGGCGGAGGTCGGCGAGGAAAGTCGCGATGGCGTCGGCCGCCGGGCGCGCGCACACGGCGCGGATGACGCCGGTGGCCGGCGCGCGGTAGAGGGCGTTGCTGCGTTTGACGACGACGTGGCCGTCGATGCCCGCCTCGCGCAGCACCATCCAGAGCGCGCCGTAGCAGGCGAGCAGCGGCACAGCGTGCAGTGACCCGCCGAAGGCCGTGCCGAGATGGTTCCGGTTGGGTTCGAGCGGCGCTTCAAGCACGAGCCGCTGCGCGTTCGCCTCGACCGCGCGCAGGCCCATGGCGCGGGTGAGCGGGATCTGCTCGTGGAGGAACGCGGTAAGGCCGGCGGCGCTGACGCTGTCGGGGACGAGGTGGCTCATGCGGAGGCGGAAAATGACGGCGCGCGCCGAGCCGGCGCAAGGCTTGTTCGCCGGGCCGCGAAATAGCGGCGAGGAATTGTCCTGTGGCGCTGCACCGGTCCGTCGTAGGATGGAAGCCAATCTCACTCCATGAATACACCCGACGCTCGCTCCCTCTACCTGCTTTTGCTCCGCCAGCCCGCGCAGGGCCCCGGACCCACCCCCGCCGAGCTGCGGGCGATCATGGTGCGCTTCGCCGAGTGGATGGACGGCCTTCGCGCCGAGGGCGCGCTGGTGTCGTCGCACGGCCTGAAGCCGAAGGGCAAGATCCTCCGTGGCCGGCGGGGCGCGACGATCGCCGACGGCCCTTATGCCGAGGCGAAGGAGATCGTCGGCGGCTACGTGCTGATCCGCGCGCGGAACCTGGCGCAGGCGCTGCGGTTCGCGCGCGGGTGTCCCGGCCTCGACCACCGCCTCGCGGTGGAAGTGCGGCCGGTGAAGCACTGAGCGGCGGCGCCGTGGGCGCGGCGCGCGTTCGTCTCGATGGCGCGGCGAGGTTGTCAGTCGGGAATGCGCGGACCGCGCCGGGGTCGGTGCCTCGGGAAGGATGAGGGGTTCGTCCCGGTCGCGCTACGGCCAGAGGGGCCGGAGGGGAGGTTGCGCGTTGCGCATCCGGGGTGGCGGGCTACGCTGGGAGCGATGAACCCGCGCACTTGGTCCGTTCGCACGCGGCGCAACCTCTGGATTCTGTTCGGGCTGCTCGGCGTGTTCACCGTCACCGGTTTCTTCGTGCTGCCGCCGATCGTGCGGGCGCAGCTGGAAAAACGCCTCGGCGCCGCGCTCGGCCGCGAGGTGACCGTGGGCCGGGTGCGCGTGAATCCCTACGCGCTGTCGGTGACGATCGAGCGGCTCGACATCCGCCGGGCGGACAAGTCCGGCTCGTTCGCGGGTTGGGAACGGCTCTACGTGAACTTCGACGCGCTCGCCTCGCTCGGTGGCGACTGGGTGCTGCATGCGATCGAGCTCGATGGCTTCCACCTCGCCGCCGCGATCGAGCGGACGGCCGGCCGAGCTTTGCCGACATCATCGCGAAGCTCACGCCGCCCCCGGGCGCGGCGCCGGTGCCGGCGCGCCCGCCGCCGGCGCGGCCGGTGCGGATCGGCAGCCTCACGGTCCGGGACGCGCGCATCGACTTCGCCGACCGGTCGCGGTCGCGGCCGTTCGCCACGGTGGTCGGACCGCTGTCGTTCCACCTCACGGAGTTCCGCACCGTCGGCGAGCGCGGCGCGCCGTATCGCTTCGCGGCGACGACCGAGGCCGGCGAGAAGCTGGAATGGCAGGGCACGCTGTCGGCCGAGCCGCTTCGTTCGCGGGGCGAGCTGAAGCTCGAGAACATCGCGTTGGCGAAATACGCCGCCTACTACGCCGATCGCACGCAGGCCGAGCTGGCCGACGGACGGCTCAGCGTGCGCGGGCGCTACGAAGCGGACCTCTCGTCGCCGGCGCGCGTGCTGCGGCTCACGGACGGCGCGGTGCAACTTCGCGGGCTGAAGCTGCTCGAGCGGGCGAACCGCGCTCCCGCGCTGGAGCTGGCCGCCTTCGATGTGGCCGGGGCGGAGTTCGACGCGGTGAAACTGGCGGGCCGGATCGCCGCCGTGCGCGCGAGCGGCGGTCGCGTGGCGGTGCGCCGCGAACCGGACGGCACGCTCAACTGGCGGGCAATGCTCGCGCCGCCGCCCGCGGCCGGCACGCCCGCGGTCGCCGCATCCCCGGCGTCCGCGCCGGCGGCTCCCGCGGCGCCGGCGAGTCCGCTGCCCGACGTGCGCGTGGGCGAGGTGGCGTTGCAGGATTTCCAGGTCGAGGTCACGGACCTGGCCGCGCCGCGACCGGCGAAGCTGGCGTTGGGCGGGCTCCAGTTTTCGCTGCGCGACGTGTCGCTGGCCGACGGGGCGGAGATGCCGCTGCGGCTCGCGTTCGACTGGGCGCCGCAGGGGAAAGTCTCCGTCGCGGGCAAGGTCAGCGTGCGTCCCGATCTCCGCGCGGAACTCCAGACCGAGGTCGCCGACTTCGCGCTGCTGCCGCTGAGTCCCTATCTCGAGCAACAGCTCAACGCCCGGATCGCGCAGGGCGCGGTGTCGTGCCGGCAAAGCCTGCGGCTCGTCCCGGGCGCGACCGGGACGGCCGTCACGGCCACGGGGGATCTGCGCGTCGACCGGCTCGGGCTGGTCGACGGCGCGTTGCAGGAGGATCTGGCCGGTTTCACTTCGCTCGCGCTCAACGGCCTCGCGGTCGCGACCGCACCGACGCTGTCGGCCACGCTGAAGGAAGTCGCCGTCGTCGGTCCCTATGCCCGCGTCGTCGTGCGCGAGGACAAGTCGATCAACCTCGCCGGGCTCGTGCGCCCGGCGCCGATCCCCGAGCCGGGCGCCGCTCGCGGCGCCGCGCCTGCTCCGGCCGCGACCCCCGCCGCCGCGCCGCGGATCGCCATCGGGGCGGTCAAGATCGAGGCGGGCGACTTCAGCTTCGTCGATCGCTCGTTGAGCCCGCAGGTGCGCATGGCGCTGGGCCAGTTCGGCGGCACGATCGGCGGGATGTCGTCGGAGAACCCGGCGCGCGCCGACGTGGACTTGCACGGCACGGTCGACGGCGCGGGGCCGGTGGCGATCACGGGCCAGCTCGACCCGCTCGGCACGCCGCGCTTCGTGAACGTGAAGGTGGATTTCAAGAACGTCGATCTGCTCCCGCTCAGTCCCTACAGCGGCAAATACGCCGGCTACGAGCTGGCGCGCGGCAAGCTGGCGCTCGACGTCAAGGCGCAGGTCGAGGGCTCGCAGCTGCGCTCAGAGAACGTGCTCACGCTGCAGCAGTTCACCTTCGGCGCCGCGGTCAACAGTCCCGACGCCACCCAGCTGCCCGTGCGGCTCGGCGTGGCGCTGCTGAAGGACCTCGACGGTCGGATCGTCATCGACGTGCCGGTGTCGGGCGACCTGAGCGACCCGGACCTGAAGATCAGCCGCGTGGTGTGGCGCGTGATCGGCAATCTCCTGACCAAGGCCGCGGTGTCGCCCTTCGCGCTGCTCGGCTCCATGTTCGGCGGCGGCGGGGACGAGCTGGCGTTCCAGGAGTTCGATCCGGGCCTCGCCACGTTGCGGGCGGCCGAGCGCGGCAAGCTCGACACGCTGGTGAAGGCGCTGACGAACCGCCCCGGCCTCAGCCTCGGCATCGAGGGCGGTTACGACGGTCCGGCGGACAGCTTTGTCCTCCAGCGGCAGAAGCTCGCCGCGCTCGTGCGCGCGAAGATCTGGGAGGAACGGCGCGCGGCCGATCCGAACCTGCCGCCGCCCGACCGGCTGGAGATCGCCCCGGAGGCCTACGCAGCGAAGCTGAAGCAGCTCTTCGACGAGAAATTCCCGCCCGGCACGCAATTCGGCACGCCGCTCCCGGCGGCGCCGGCCGTGGCGACACCGCCCCCGCCCCCGCGCGGCTTCTTCCAGCGCGTCGTGCGCGCGCTCACCCTGGCCGAGCGCCGGGAACAGCGCGCGGCGGCGGCGGAAAACGCGAAGCGCGCGACGGAGCACGAGCAGGCCGTGGCGGCCGCCGCCGCGACGGGGCTGCCGCTCGAGGAAATGACCGGCCGCCTCGCCGCCACCCTCGCGGTGGCGCCGGACGACCTGCGCGCCTCGCCGCCGCGCGCGCCCAGCGGGTGCGCGACTACCTGATGAACGAGGGCAAGATCGCCGCGGACCGGCTCTTCCTCACCCAGCCGAAGGAGGCGGCCAAGGAGAACAAGGGACCGCGGGTCTATCTGACGTTGCAGTGAACGCCGCGCCAGCGCGGACGTCCGGGAGCGGCGGAAAGTCCGCCGTGACATCTCGGCGATCCGTGCTCAAGTGAGGGCATGAACTGCCGTTCCGCCTGCGGCGCGTGCTGCATCGCGCCGTCGATCACGTCGCCGATCCCGGGCATGCCGCACGGCAAGCCGGCGGGGATTCCGTGCGTGCAGCTGCTGCCGGACCTGCGGTGCGCGCTCTTCGGCCGGCCGGAGCGGCCGGCGTTCTGCGCGGGCTTGCGGCCGAGCGAGGCGATGTGCGGGGCGTCGCGCGAGGAGGCGCTGGAGTTCCTCCGCCACTTGGAACGCGTCACCAACCCGGAAACGGATGGCGCGCGACCGTAGCGTTCGCGCGGAGGAGGGCGGCGCCACGCGGGCGATCGCCCCGAGTGGCGGTGATGGCTGACCGCGCCAAGATTCCGCGCTCGCGCCGGAGGCGTGGGCGTGAAAACCTCCCTCCGGGCCCCATCCCTTGAAACCCAAAACGACACTTTGGATCGCACTGAGCCTAGTCGCCCTAGGTAATTGTCTCCTTTGGTGGCAGTATTGCGAACCCTCCATCTACTGGTCGGCGCTGTCGGCGATCGGGCAGATTGCGGCGATCCCGGCCCTGCTCTTCGCCGCCTACAGCTTCAAGAAGGGCGCGAAGATGCAGCACTACGAGCAGATCGACGGGATGTATGCCGATTTGCTGAAGGTGTCGCTCGAGATCGAATGTCTCTCGCGGCCGGAGTTGTGCACCGACCGGACGAAGCGCCACCAATACGACACCTACGCCTACATGCTGTGGAACTTCATCGAGACGATCTTCGACCGGTGCGACGATGATGAGGATCTGATCGAGACGTGGAGCCCGGTCATGGACTACGAGGCCCACCGGCACCGCGCCTGGCTGGCTCAGCCCCGGAACCGACTGCGCTTCAAGCGGGCCTTCCTGGAGTATCTCCATGCGCGGTATGGCATCGGTTCGTTCGCGTGGCGCCGGGCCACGTTGTCGGACCTGCCGCAGATTTCGGCCCTGCAGCAGAGGTTCTTCGGTCCGGATGCGATCCCGGCCGGACAATACGTCGACTGGTTCCGGCAAAGCCCGGCCGGGTTTTTTGTGATCGAATCGCTGGGGCCGGAGCGGAAATTGCTGGGGCACGTGACGCTCCTGGCGATCCAGGACGCTGTTTTTCAGCGCTATCTGTCCGGCGCGATCAAGGAGTCGGAGATCACGGCGGACCAGCTCATCAAATCCGGCGTGGCCGCGAGCCGGCATCTCTACCTGGAAAGCATCATCATCCCGGAGCGGGAGGATCGGCGGAAGCTGCGCCCGTATCTGTGGGAAACGATCGGATTGATGATCGAGAGCCTCAACGTCGGCCCGGTAGAAAAAATTTATGCGATGGCGGCCACGGACGACGGAAAGCGTTTCCTGCAGGCGGCGCGGTTTGCCCGGATCACGCCGCCCTCGGGCGGTCCGCGCCTGGACCAGCACGAGATGTATGGCGCGGACTACGCGGATTTGATCCGCCTGATGCAGCCCGGCACGAACGAGCCGGCGACGATGGCGGGCTGAGCGGGTCTCGGCGCGCCGGCAGACTGAAACCGCGGGCGGCTCCGCTCAGTGTCCGCTGGCGGGATCGAGGTCGCCGGGTTTCAGGAGCGGGGCGAAGAGGGACTTGTTGCTGCTCTTCATGTAGGCTTCCTTCGGCTCGACGGTGCCGTCCTTCACGCGCGCCATCAGGCTGTTGTCCATCGTGATCATGCCGTCGGCGGCGCCGCTCTCGATGATGCCGCGGATGTTGGCGATCTGGCCGGAGCGGATCGTGTTCGGGAGCGCCTCGTGCTGGAGCAGGATCTCGTGCACGGCGACGCGGCCCTTGGGGACCTTCTTGCAGAGCAGCTGGGCGACGACGCCGGCGAGGCAGCCGGCGAGCATGACGCGCACCTGGTTCTGCTCCTCGGCGGGGAAGGTGTTGATGATGCGGTCGACCGTCTTCGGGGCGTTGTTGGTGTGGAGCGTGCCGAAGACGAGCATGCCCATGGAGGCGCAGGAGAGGGCGAGCTTGATCGTCTCCATCTCGCGCATCTCGCCGAGGAGGAGGATGTCGGGGTCGTGGCGCATGGCGCCCTTCAGCGCGGCGCCGAACGACTCGGTGTGCTCGCCGACCTCGCGGTGGACGATGGTGGATTTCTTGCACGGGTGCACGAACTCCACCGGGTCCTCGATGGTGATGATGTGGCGGGCGAGGTTCTCGTTGATGTAGTCGATCATCGCCGCGAGCGTCGTGGACTTGCCGGAGCCGGTCGGACCGGTGACGACGACGAGGCCCTGGTCGAGGTGGCAGAGCCGTTTCAGCGCCTCGGGGAGGTTGAGCTGCGCGAAGGAGAGGATTTTTGCCGGGATCTGGCGGAAGACCGCGGCCTGGCCCCAATGATTGTAGAGGTAGTTGCCGCGGAAGCGGGCGAGGCCGGGGACTTCGTGGGCGAGGTCGAGGTCCTTGCGCTCGAGGAACTCGGCCCAGCGTTTCGGCGGGCAGATTTCGCGCAGGAAGGCTTCCATCTGCGCGGCGTCGATCGGGGTGTCGCCGATGGGCACGAGCGAGCCGGAGATGCGGGACTTGGGCGGCAGGCCGACGGTGAGGTGGAGGTCGGAGCCGCCCCGGTCGAGCATGGTGCGGAGGAGGGTGTCGATCGCGGCCATGGCTCAGGTGATCTTGGCGCGGACGTTGCGGGTGGTGACGTTGGCGAGCGCGGTGTCCTTGGAGATCTTGCCCTGCTGGTAGAGCTCGAGGACGACGTTTTCCATGATGCACATGCCCTCGCGCACGCCGGTCTCCATGGTGTTGCGCAGGCCGGAGGTCTTGCCCTCGCGGATGAGCGCCTGGATGGCGAGGTTGGAGACCATGATCTCGCAGGCGACGACGAGGCCGCCGCGCGTGCCGGGCAGGAGGCGCTGGCAGACGACGCCGCGCAGGCTCTCGGCGACGCTGGCGCGGATCTGCGTCTGCTGCGCGGGCGGGAAGACGTCGAGGAGGCGGTTGAGCGTCGTGGCGGCGTCGCTCGTGTGCATGGTGCCGATGACGAGGTGGCCGGTCTCGGAGGCGCTGATGGCCATCTCGATCGTCTCGAGGTCGCGCAGTTCGCCGATGACGATGACGTCGGGGTCCTCGCGCAGCGCGCCCTTCAGGGCGGAGAAGAACGACTTCGTGTGCGGGCCGACCTCGCGCTGGGTGACGTTGCAGCCCTGCGGGAGCTGGACGACCTCGATGGGGTCCTCGACGGTGATGATGTGGTCCTGGCGCTGGGCGTTGAGCTCGGCGACCATGGCGGCGAGCGTGGTCGTCTTGCCGGCGCCGACGGGGCCGGTGATGAGGATGAGGCCGTTGTGGTAGGAGAGGAGCTTGCGGATGGTGTCGAGGTTGCGCAGGCCGAGCTCGTCGAGCTTGGGGATGCCGGCCGGGATCATGCGGTAGGAGCCGGACGCGCCGCCCTTGTGGAACATGAGGTTCACGCGGAAGCGGTTCTTGGCGTCGAGCGCGAGCGCGAGGTCGTAGTCGCGGCGCTCGAGGTAGATCTTCCGCTGGTGCTCGGCGAGGAGCACGGTGTTGAGGCGGAGCGACTCCTCGGCGGTGAGGATGCGATCGGTGATCGGCGTGAGCGCGCGGTGCTTGCGGACGAACGGGCGCGAGCCGGCGGAGAGGTGGAGGTCGCTTGCGCCCTGCCGGCCGGTGTCGATCAGGAGTGCGCGGACCGCCGCGGCGAGCGCGGCGTCGTCGAGCGCGGCGATGCGGTCGAACGGGAAATCGAGCGCGGGGCCCGTCCCGCCGGCGGCGGGGCCGGAGGACGCCGTGGCGTCGCCCGCCGCGGGGTCCTCGTCCAGGAGCGGGTTGCCGGGCGGCGGGCCGACGGCGGCGCGGGCCTGGGCGTTGCCGGCGAGGGTTTCGAGTTGCTCGACGTCGGTGACATAGCCGTCGTCGATCAGCCGCTGCGCGAAATCCATGAGCGCGGCGTCGCGGCCGGCGGCCTTCAGGATCGCGAAGGCGTGGTCGCGGGTGAACAACTTCGCGTCCAAACCGAGGCGGATGAGCCAGAGGGTTTCGTTGTTCATGCCGGGGCGCCGGGATGCTTGCGAGGGCGGCGCGGCTTTCAAGGTCCGATTCGTGGCGCCGAAAACAAAACGCCCCGCGCACGGCGGGGCGGCGGGCGGGCGAGCGCGGGCGCGACTCAGTCGGCGCCGTTGACCGTCTTGTAGGCGAGCGCGGCGGCGAAGGCGCCGGCGAAGTTCGCGACGAGGTAGATCCAGAAGCTGCCCCAGGCGATGACGCCCAGGGTGCAGACGCCGATCGCGACGGCGGGATTGAACACGCCGCCGGAGACGCCGCCCACGGCGTAGGCGCCGCTCAGCACGGTGAAGCCGATGGCGAAACCGTAGAAGGAGTTGCCGGCGGTGCCGCGCGCGGTGGCGACGTTGAGCACGACCCAGACGAGCGCGAAGGTGAACACGAACTCGGCGAGCAGCGCGGGCAGGATTTCCGGCGTCATCGCGCCGCCGATGGTCGCGGCCTTGGTGACGAGGCCGGTCTTGAGCGCCTTCACCGCCAGGGCGGCGACGAGGGCGCCGGCGGCCTGGCTGCCCATGTAGGGGACGACGTCGCCGGTGTCGCATTTGCCGCGCAGCCAGACGCCGAGCGTGACCGCGGGATTGAAATGTCCGCCGGAAACGTGGCCGCCGGCGAAGATCATCACCGCGAGCACGGAGCCGATCGCGAGCGGCGCCATGGCGCCCGCGCCGGGCGCGATGACGGTCATGCCGATCGTGAAGACGAGGAAGAACGTGCCGATGAACTCGACGAGGTATTTTTTCATGAGCGTGGGGGTGTGAGTGAGCGCAACCTAGGGCGCGCGGCGGGGCGAGTCGAGCCGCGAGCCGGCTAGACACGCTCGGCGCTTGCCACCCGGGTCGAAGGAGCGGAATCGTAGCTCGTGCGTCGCATCCTCAAACTCGTGGCGATCGGGCTGGCGGCCGTGGTCGGCGTGGTCGCGGCGTTCTTCGGTGCGCTGGTGCTGGGCGTGATCCTGGTCGTCGCCGCGCTGCTGGCGCTTTCGGGAAGGAAGGTTCGCCGTGAAGCTCGACCGGGCGCCGCGCGGCCCGGGGCGTCCCGACCGGGCGGCCCATCGTCGGCCGCGGGCGACGTCATCGACATTGAGGCGCGCAAGATCGAGGCGACGCGCGAGCTGGAGTGACGGCGACCGGCGCGGGCGGGTAGAGCGCGATCTCGCCGGAGCGCGGCCTACCGGGCTGCCGCACCCTCGCGCAGGCCGGCGCCGTAGGCGGTGAAGACTTTCTTGATCTCGTCGCGCACGCGGCGGAATTCCGCCAGCACCTGCTCGTCGGTGCCGGTGGCGTGCGCGGGGTCGTCGAAGCGCCAGTGGTGGCGGTTCACCTGGCCGGGGAAGATCGGGCAGGCCTGGTCGGCGTTGCCGCAGACGGTGATGACCGTCGTGACCGGCGTGCTCATGAATTCCTTCATGTGCTTCGAGGTGTGCGCGGAAATATCGATGCCGATCTCGCGCATCACCTGGATCGCCTTCGGATGCACGTAGCCGGCGGGTTTCGAACCGGCGCTGTGGACAGTGACGACGTCGCCGGCGGCGGCGCGCAGGACGCCTTCGGCCATGTGGCTGCGGCAGGAGTTGCCGGTGCAGAGGATGAGGACGGACGGTTTGCTCATGTGGAAACGGTTTCGGTGGAGCGACGATACCAGTCGCGCGAGACGTTGCAGACTTTGCAGACGGAGAGCATCACCGGCACCTCGACGAGCACGCCGACGACGCAGGCGAGGGCGGCGCCGGAGGACGGGCCGAAGAGCGTGATCGCGACGGCCACGGCCAGCTCGAAGAAGTTGCTCGCGCCGATCAGCGCGCCGGGCGCGGCGACGTTGTGCGGCACCTTGAGCCAGCGCATCAGCAGGTAGGTGAGGCTGGAGTTGAAATAGACCTGGAGCGCGATCGGCACCGCGAGCAGCAGCACGGCGAGCCAGCGCGTCGTGAGGTTCTCCGCCTGGAACGCGAAGATGAACACGAGCGTGACGAGCAGAGCGACGACGGCGATCGGATGGAATTTCGGCAGGAATTTCTGTTCGAACCAGTCGCGCCCGTGCGATTTCAAGAGCGCGGTGCGCGTGAGCCAGCCGGCGGCGAGCGGGATGACGATGAACACGACGACGGACGTGATGAGGACCTTTGAGGGCACGACGACGTCGGCCACGCCGCAGAGGAACATCACGATCGGCGCGAAGGCCACGAGCATGATGAGATCGTTCACCGCGACTTGCACGAGCGTGTAGGCGGGGTCGCCGTCGGTGAGGTAGCTCCAGACGAACACCATCGCGGTGCAAGGCGCCGCGGCGAGGATGATGAGGCCGGCGGTGTAGTCGTTGGCCGTGGCCGGGTCGACCCACGGCGTGAACACGTGGCGGAAAAACAGCCACGCGAAGAGCGCCATGCTGAACGGCTTCACCAGCCAGTTGACGAAGAGCGTCACGAGCAGACCCTGCGGGCGGCGCGTCACGCCGACGAGCGAGCCGAAGTCGATCTTCAGCATCATCGGGTAGATCATGAGCCAGATCAGGACGGCGATCGGGATGTTGACCTGCGAACCCTGGCCGAATTCCAGGCGGCTGAGCGCGGCCGTCGTGCCGGGGAAGAGGCGGCCGAACGCGACGCCCACGACCATGCAGACGAGCACCCAGACGGTCAGGTAGCGCTCGAAGAAGTTGAGGCGTTTGGCGGGGGTGGCGTTGGCGGTGCTCATATTAGCGGCGAGTGAGACGGAGAATCCGGCGGCGCGGCACTTCGGGCGTGGCGCAGCCGCAGTCGAGCTGGGTGGAAAGATGGGCCAGTCGCTCGACGTCGCGGGCGAACTCCGGCTCGGTGGCGCGTGCGTCCTGCAGGCAGGCGAGATTCGCCGTGAGGGCCGCAGGCGCGGGCTGGGCGAGCGCGTAGACGCGCCACGGACCCTGCTGCTCGACCGTGACGAGGCCGTGGCGCCGGAGATAGGCGAGGTGGCGCGAGATGCGGGCCTGCGGGAGCTTCAGGGCGGCCTCGAGGTGGCAGACGCACAGCGGCTGCCCGGCGAGCAGATTCAGGAGGCGGAGCCGCGTGGCATCGCACAGGCAGTCGTAGATGCGGAGCAGGTGCACGGACTCGGTTCAAGCAGCGGCCGACATATTCGCCAAGGCAAATATGCAATGCGGCGACCGCGGCCGGGTTACTTTTCGGTTACGGCCCCGGCCCGCCGGTGCGGCGGCCGCTCAGGCGCCGGTGGCCCAGTTCTCGAGGAAGGCCTGGCGCTTCACCGGGTTGAACTCCGTGAAGCGATACGTGGCCACGCCGGCCTGGGCGTAGGGATCGTCGCGGAAGAACGCCTCCAGCTCGGCCTTGCCGGGCGCACGGGCGACGACCATGCCGCCGTCGCGCGGGTTCTTCGGTCCCGACATCAGCAGCCAGCCGCGGTCGTAGCCGACCTGGAGGAAGGCGCGGTGCGCGGCCACGATCGGCTCGATGCGGCTGAGCTCGGCGGTGAACGTGATTTCGACGACGAAGTGGAGCATGCCGCGAGGCAAGCGCACCGTCCCGCGCTTGAAAACCCCGAAGTGGCGCTTGGGCCCAACGGCTCAGGCGGAGCGCGCCGACCTCCGGCAGGCCAATGGCTGCACAGTGTCGGTCAACCGAGGCCGAGCCGCGCGGTCGGACGACCGGTATCGTGCCTCCGGTCCGTCACCCACGGACCACACCAACCAAACCATGAACCAGTCCCTCCGTCGTCTCACGCACGGCGCGCTCCTGCTTTTGTGCGCCGTTTCCCTCTCCGCCGCCAGTCCCTGGTCGGTCCGCCTTCGCGCGACCTACCTGCAGACGGTCGACAAATCCGACGCCTTCACTGCGCTCAGCACCAACTTCGCCGCCAATGCGATTTCGGTCAGCGACAAGCTGATTCCCGAGATCGACGTCGACTACGCGTTTTCGGATACCGTGTCCGCCGAGCTCGTGCTCACGATCCCGCAGTCGCACGACGTCTCGCTCGCCGGCGTGGGCAAGCTGGGCTCGTTCAAGCACCTGCCGCCGACGCTGCTGGTGCAGTATCGGGCGTTTCCGGGCAACACGTTCCGCCCCTACGTCGGCCTCGGCGTGAACTACACCCTCATCTGGGACGCCAACCTGTCGGTCGCTGGCGTGCCGCTCGGCCTCGACAGCCACAGCATCGGCCTCGCCGCCCAGGCCGGCGTCGACTGGAAGATCGACGAACGCTGGTCGTTCAACGTCGACGTGAAGCGCGCCGCGATCCGCTCCGACGTCTACGCCGGCGGCGCCAGCCTGACCAAGGCCAAGCTCGACCCGTGGCTCTACGCCCTCGGCGTGAGCTACGCGTTCTGAGCGGCGCGCTCACCGCATTTCCCTCTCCGCGACGCCGGACCGGCCTGGTCCGGCGTTTCGTTTGTCCGGGCCGCGTCCCGGATTTTTTGGGCTCGCCGCGCCGCGCCCCGGGCCTCCTTGCTTGCGCCATGGCCCAGTCCGACTCCACGCCCAAGATCATTTTCTCGATGCTCGGCGTCTCGAAGAAGATCGAGCGCAAGGAAATCCTCCGCGACATCTCGCTGTCGTTTTTCTACGGCGCGAAAATCGGCGTGCTCGGCCTCAACGGCTCCGGCAAGTCCTCGCTCATGCGCATCCTCGCCGGCCTCGACAAGGAGTTCGACGGCCATGTGGCGTTCGAGCCGGGCTACCCGGTCGGTTTCCTGCCGCAGGAGCCGCAGCTTACGCCCGGCGCCACGGTGCGTGCGTGCGTCGAGGAGGGCGTCAAGCACCTCACCGATCTGACCGCCGCCTACGACGCGTCGTGGGACGAGATCGCGGCCGCCGAGGACGACGCCACGCGCGATGCCATCACCGAGAAGCAGGCGAAACTCCAGGAACAGATCGACGCGCTCGGCGCGTGGGACACGGCGCCGATGGTCGAGCAGGCGATGGACGCGCTGCGTTGCCCGCCGCCGGACGCCATTGTCGATACGCTTTCGGGCGGCGAACGCCGCCGCGTCGCGCTCGCGCGGCTGTTGTTGCAGAAACCGTCGATCCTCCTCCTCGACGAGCCGACCAATCACCTCGACGCCGAGAGCGTCGGCTGGCTCGAACAGCACCTCGCGCGCTACGAGGGCACGGTCATCGCCGTGACACACGACCGCTACTTCCTCGACAACGTCGCCGGCTGGATCCTCGAACTCGACCGCGGCCACGGCATCCCGTGGAAGGGCAACTACTCCGGCTGGCTCGAGCAGAAGCAGAAGCGCCTCGCGATCGAGCAGCGCACCGAGGACCGTCGCCAGAAGGCGATGGCGCGCGAGCTCGAGTGGATTCGCTCCGGCGCGAAGGCGCGGCAGGCGAAGGGCCAGGCGCGCATCAATGCCTACGAGGCGATGCTCAAGCAGGACGTCGCGGAGCAGGAGAAGAAATTCGAGATCATCATCCCGCCCGGCCCGCGGCTCGGCACCCTCGTCGTCGAAGCGCAGGGCGTCACGAAGGCCTACGGCGACAAGCTGCTCTACGAAAACCTGTCCTTCGCGCTCCCGCCCGGCGGCATCGTCGGCGTGATCGGCCCGAACGGCGCGGGCAAGACCACGCTGTTCAAGCTCATCACCGGACTGGAAAAACCCGACGCGGGCACGTTCCGCATCGGCGAGACGGTGAAGTCGGCCTACGTCGAGCAATCGCGCGACTCGCTGCAGAACGAGAAGACGATCTGGGAGGTCATCAGCGACGGCCAGGAGATGATGCCGCTCGGTGCGCGCACGGTGAACAGCCGTGCTTACTGCGCGCAGTTCGGCTTCACCGGCGCGGACCAGCAGAAGAAGGTCGGCGTGCTCTCCGGCGGCGAGCGCAACCGCGTGCTCCTCGCACGCGTGCTGAAGAGCGGCGCGAATCTCATCCTGCTCGACGAGCCGACGAACGACCTCGACGTGAATTCGATCCGCGCGCTCGAGGAAGGTCTCGAAAACTTCGCCGGCTGCGCCGTGATCATCTCGCACGACCGCTGGTTCCTCGACCGCATCGCGACGCACATCATGGCGTTCGAGGGCGACAGCTACGTGCACTGGTTCGCCGGCAACTACTCCAGCTACATGGAGGATTACCACCGCCGGAAGGGCAAGGACGCCGATCAGCCGCACCGGATCAAATACCGCCGGTTGACGCGCTGAAATTTCACTGCGCGGTCAGGTCTTTTCGGTTGCGGCTCGTGTCCGGGGCTGACATCGCTCTCGCGCCCCACGAATGGAGCCCACGATTTCCATGCCCCTCACCGCGCGCGCCTTCGGCGCAGGCCATCTCGGCCGGTTGTTTTTTCTGATGCTCCTGGGCGCGACGATTCCCTGCCGCGCCGCGACCGAGATCTACATCTACACCGACTACACGACGTCGGTCTCAGGCAATCTCAACCAAGCGAACACGGTGTGGCTTTTCAGCCCGCCCGACGACAACCCCGGCCTGGTCCGCACCGTCACCGTCGACACCGCGGGCGGTTTCGGCGGGGGCACTCAGAGCTTCGAGGGTTCCGGAAGCGTGAATGCGAACGTCGCCAGCGCCATCACCGGTGGCACTCAGTATCTGACCGTCCTCAATGTGAACGCGGCCAATGCCATCACCGGCGGCTTCCAAAGCCTCAACGGCGGTGCGCTCAATCTCAACGCCGTGGGCGGCATTACCGGCGGCACGCAGGAATTGCTTGGGAGTCAGCTCAACCTGAACGTGGCGAACGCCATCACCGGCGGCACACTGCTCGTCAAGGGCTCCAACGTGACCTTCAACCAGAGCGACCGGATCACCGGCGGCACGCAGTCTTTCTCGCAAAACAGCGTGGTGAGCGTTTCCGCTCCGCACGCCATCAGCGGCAGCACGCTGTCGTTTACGAACACGGCCGTGCATCTCTACACCAGCAACGGCATCGCGTCGGATTTCAGTTTCAGCGGCGGCTCGTTCGCGATCCACACGGCGGATGCCTTTGCGGCGGGCACGACCCAGAGTTTCGGCGGCAATGCGCAAATTTCACTCATCAACAATGCCCTCACCGCCGGCGCGCAGACGTTCGA
Source organism: Oleiharenicola sp. Vm1 (assembly GCF_047777955.1). Classification (GTDB taxonomy): domain Bacteria; phylum Verrucomicrobiota; class Verrucomicrobiia; order Opitutales; family Opitutaceae; genus Didemnitutus. Next base: position 4,102,202 of record NZ_CP180537.1, on the reverse strand, counting down.
CCACTCGACGGTGACCGGTTCCGGCACCGCGCCGATCAACGGCGGCACGCAGTTTTTCAACAACGCTTCCACCGTCGACGTTTCGATCGGAGGCGGCACGCAGACGTTCGACGGGTCGGACTATTTGGGGTCGGGATTGAACGGAGTCGTTTTGAGGGGCTTGCGCGGTGGCACGCAGATCTTTCGCAACAGCTCCACCTTGGCGGCGGGCTATGGCATCGTCTCAAATGCCGGCATTAGCGTTGTCGGCGGCAGCAACAGTGTCGTCGGCGGCACCCAGATATTTTACGATCACTCCTTGCTCTCTATCTTGGACCTGACGGATATCAGTCCCGGCGTCGTGAGCGCGAATGCGGTCACCGGCGGAAGTCAGATTTTCCACGATCAGTCCTATCTCGATATCTACGTGACCAACTCCATCACGGGCGGGACGATCACGCTCACCGACGAGAGCTCCGTCCAGCCCTGGGCCGCTAACATCTTCGGTCTGGGCGCTAATCTGGTCTTCGACGCATCAGGTGGCGGCACCGGCGGCACGTTGTATCTCAACGGCTATGCGATGAAACTCGGCTCCCTCAGCTCGGTGGGCAACAGCGGTGTGATCCGGAATGGGCTGGGCAATAACCAGAGCGCCACGCTCACGTTGCAGTTCGACGGAGCGAAGCAGACCTTCGGCGGTCTCGTCATCGACGGCACGGACGACAACACCCCTTACCACCAGACGAACCCCTCGGCGCGGCTGGCCCTGGTGAAGCAGGGCACGGGCACGTTCGAGCTCACGAATGCCAACACCTACACCGGCGGCACCACGGTCAACGGCGGCACGCTGCTCGTGAACAACACCACCGGCTCCGGCGTCGGCACCGGCGCGGTTACGATCAACTCCGGTGCGACGCTCGGCGGCAGCGGCTTTGTCGATGGCGAGACCACCATCGCTTCCGGCGGCCACATCGCTCCGGGCAACTCGCCCGGCACGCTGACCTTCACCAACGGCCTGACCTTGAACGATGGCGCCGTTCTCGATTTCCAGCTCGGCACGACCAGCGATCTCATCCGCGTCAGCGGTGGCACGCTCACCGGGCCGTCGACCGGCGCGGTCACGCTGAACCTGAGCGACGCCGGGGGATTCACCGCGGCGACTTACCCGCTCTTCGATTTCTCCGGCGCGACCACGAACAGCTTCGACCTCTCCGATTTCAGCCTCGGCAACGTGATCGCCGGTTACGACTACGTGCTCGCGTTCAATGGCTCGACCTTGGAGCTGACGGCCACGGCGAGCGCCATCCCGGAACCCGCCACCTGGGCCGCGGGGCTCGGTCTCGTGGCCCTCATCGCGGTGCGCCGGCGACGGGTGGCGAGATAACGGCTCGCGCCGTGTCTGCCGCTCGCGTGATCCCGCGAAAAGCGCAGTGAGCTTTGCCGAGGTTTTGTGATCATCTCGCCCGATTGCCGCACCGGATCGCGGGCGGTGGAGGCCTCTGATCGTCGGCGAGGTGGAGCGCGTTCTCTTCGACGCGCTCCTCGGCTTGCGCCGGCCAGAAGCGCGTTGAGGTCAACGTGCCCCAGTTCCGATCACATCATGGCGGCTCAATTGTCCATCAGCGTGCTCGCTTCGTTCACGAGTTCGACGAATTCTGCGCGGTAGCCGCCGGCGTCGTCGGTCGTGCCCTCGCGGGCCCACTGCGCGATCTCGGGGAGCTTCACTTCACCGCGGAAGGGCGAGTTCTTGAGCGCCATGCCGAACGAAGCGACCGCGGCGGCGAACTTGAAGTCCGCGCTCGCGTCCGCGAAGGCCTTGCCGGTGTCGCGCAGCGGGAACTCCAGCTTAGAGCTTACGTCGCCCGTCGGCTCCTTGTAGCGCACCTTCAGCGTCAGCAACTCGTCGCTCGCGCCCACGACGGCCTTCCGGGCTCCGGCCTCCGTGCTCTGTCCTCCGGTCGCAGCCGTCTTTTGATATTTCAACGCGTCGACGGAGCTGGCCTCAGGCAGCGGCACGCCGACGGGGATGACCTCGTAGAGCGCCGTGACGGTGTGGCCGGCGCCGATCTCACCGGCGTCGATCTTGTCGTTGTTGAAATCTTCCTTTCGGAGCATGCGGTTTTCGTAACCGATGAGGCGGTAGGCTTGCGCGACGGCGGGGTTGAACTCGACCTGGAGCTTCACGTCCTTGGCGATCGTCACGAGCGTGCCGCCGGCCTGCTCGACCAGCGTCTTCTTCGCCTCGGCGAGCGAGTCGATGTAGGCGTAGTTGCCGTTGCCCTGGTCGGCCAGCTTCTCGAGCGTGCTGTCCTTGTAGTTGCCCATGCCGAAGCCGAGCACGCTGAGGAACACGCCGCTCTTCGCCTTTTCCTGGATCAGGCGGCTGAGCTCGCCCTCGCTCGACACCCCGACGTTGAAGTCGCCGTCGGTGGCGAGGACGACGCGGTTGACGCCGCCGCTCACGAAGTTCGCCTTCGCAATGTCGTAGGCGAGCTGGATGCCGGCCGCGCCGTTGGTCGAGCCCTCGGCGCGCAACGCGTCAATGGCGCTAAGAATTTTCGCCTTCTCGCGCCCCGGCGTCGACGGCAGCGCCAGGCCGGACGCGCCCGCGTAGACCACGATCGCGACGCGGTCGTCGGCGCGGAGCTTGTCGACGAGCAGCCGCAGCGACTGTTGCACGAGCGGAAGCTTGTTGGGCTCATTCATCGAGCCGGACACGTCGAGGAGGAACACCAGATTCGCGCGCGGGCGGGCCGCGTCGCTGACCTCGCGGCCCTTGAGGCCGATGCGGACGAGGCGGTGCTCGGGCGCCCAGGGCGCACTCGCCACCTCCATGTGCGCGGCGAACGGCGCGCCGCCCGAAGGCGGAGCGTAGCGGTAGGGGAAATAGTTCACGAGTTCCTCGATGCGCACGGCCGCGGGCGGCGGCAGGTGCTTGTTGCGGAGGAAGCGGCGGACATTCGCGTAGGACGCGGTGTCGACATCGACCGAGAACGTGGAGAGCGGATTCTGCGCGACGGTGAGGAAGGGATTTTCCGACGCCTGCGCGTAGCCCTCGGTGTTGGCGGGCTCCGTTTGCGGCAGGTTGACCGCGGATAGACTGGCCGAAGGATTCGCGGTTTGAGCGAGAACATTGCGCGTCCGTGGAGCGCGCGCCGCCAGGGTCGGATTGGTGACGGAGTAGCCGTAGGATTGCTCGAATCGAGGGGCGGGAGCCGCCGCGCCCGCGGGCGCCGGCGCAACCTTGAACTGCTCCAGTTTGCCGACGGCGTCTTGCACGGCCGGCACTTGGCTTGCCGCCACCTCCAACGGCGGCGGCGGGGCCGACGGCAGTGCGAGCGTCACGGCAAACTCCTGCCGCTGCTTGGCGTCGGTCTCGGCGCGTTGCGCGAGTTCGGCGCGACGCTCCTCCGCCGCTTGGGCGCTGGCGATCTTCGCGCGCATGCCGCTCGCGAGCGACTCGTTCATCTCGATGTAGCGCTTCTGCTCCTTCGCCTGATACTCGGCGGAGGTGAAGAACATCACCGTGAAGCACGCCGCCGCGAGGCTGGCGGTCATGTAGTAGAGGGCGGGGAAGCGGAGGAGCTTGCTGCGTTTCTGGCGATATTCATCGACCGGCTCCGGTGCGGTTTTGGTCTGGGCCGCGAGGACGGCGGTGGCGTCGATCACGTTGTCGCCGGGACCGGCCGGTTCCTCCGCCAGCGCCGTGCCGAGCAGCGCCGCCGTGGCGCGGATGTCCTCCACCGCCCGCTGCGCGTCCGGGTGCTGCCGCAGCCACTGTTCGAACTCGGCGCGTTCCGCCGGCTCCATCTCGCCGAGGGCGTAGGCCGTCAGGCGGGGATCGTCTGGATTGAATTCCGAAATATTCATGGGGTTTCTCCTTCGGCGGCGGCCTCACTCGGCCTGCGCTGCCATCTCCTTTCGCAGCCGCGCCACGGCGGTGTGCAGGATGAAGCCGACATTCGTCACCGACAGCGACGTGATGCGGCTGATTTCCTTGTAGCTGAAACCGTTTTGGAACTTGAGCCGCACCACCTCCTGCTGGTTGCGCGGCAGGCGCTCGATCAGCTTGAGCACGGCGGCCTGGGTCTCGGCGCGCTCGGCGCCGGCGCCGGGCCGCGGCTCGGGCGCGCTGAGGCGCTCGGCCTGGCCTTCCTCGAAGAGTTTCATGCGGCCCTCCTTGCGCAGGACGTCGAGCGCGCGGTGGCGGCAGACGGTGAAGAGCCACTCCGCGAGGTGGCCGTCGATCTCGGCCGGCTTCTGCGCGAGCAGCTTGACGAAGGTGTCCTGCACGACGTCGCGGGCGCGGTCGGCGTCCCCGTGCAGGAGTCGGGTAGCGTAGCGCACCAACGGTGCTTGATGGCGGGCGACCGCCGCTTCCACGAAGGCATGGCTTTCATTGGTTGTTCCGGGGTGTTCACGTCACCTGCCATGCTCGACGCGCGAGCCTGCGTTTTCTTAGCCGCAAAACCAGAGAAATCTCGCCGTCACCCTCCGGACGCTGCGGCCGCGCTGGCCGGGCCCGGGCCGCCGTCGGCCGCGATCCCGGGCTTCGCGCCGAAGACGACCTCGACGACGTTGCGCACGAACTGCTCGTCGGAGATCCCCTCGTCCGCCTCCACCGGCAGCGGCGTGAGCGAGCGGAAATGCGCCGCCAGCTCGGCGAAGAGCGTCACGCGCGCCGTGTCCTCGAGCTCGTCGCGCCGCCACAGCGCCTGCAGCGCCGCGTAGGCCAGCGCCGGGCTGATCGCGGCCCGCAGGCGTGCGGCGACGTGCTGCTGGCCGCGGAGCGAGTTGTATTTCGCAAGCACGAGCCCGCCGAGGTCGGTGCGCGCCAGCGGCGGCTCGCGCACGACGATGGTGGCGGCGGCGAAGTCGCCCAGCCGCTGCGCCTTGCGGCCCAGCAGCGCGGCCCCGCCGCCCACGAGGTAGGCGATGGGCAGCGAGTCGATCGCGCGGAGGAGGTTGCGGATCACGACCTGGGAGAACCGCAGCGGCAGCCCGCGCTCGTCCATCACGCGCAGGTGGAGCAGGCGCTTGCCGAGCGTCCGGCCGTTCCACAGCCACTCGCAGGCGATGCCGTAGCCGGTGGCGAGGACGAAGAACCCGATCTGGATCGCGCCGCGCGCGAGGTCGGGGCTGAGCACGCCGACGATCATGATCAACGCCGACAACAGCGACCAGGCGGCGATGATCGTGGCCTTGTCGACCGCCCAGGCCGCGAGCCGCGTCACCGGGCTCGCCAGCTCGAAGGTGAAGCTCACGCCCTCCGGTGTGCGCACGCGCAGGCGGTCGAGCCGTTCCTCCGTCATGGCGCCGCCTCCGCCGCCCGGCCCCGCCCGGCCCAGCCGAAATAGGTCAGCAGCAGCGCGCCCTCCACGAGGCCGAAGGCGATCTTCAGCGCGTAGGGGATGGCCGGCTCGTGATACTGCGAGAGGTAGGATTCGACCACGCCCGCCCAGACCAGCAGCAGCGCCGCGCCCGCGGCGAGCGTCGCGACGTCGTCGGCCACCGCGCGCAGGCGCACCGCCAGCGGCCGGCCGTCGTCGCGGCCGATCGCGGCGCGCGCGAGCACGAAGCCGCCGGTCGCGCCGACGAGGATGGCGGGGATCTCGATCACACCGTGCGGCAGCAGCCACCCGGCGAGGAACACGCCCTGGCAGGCGAGCAGGTAGTCGACCACCACCGCGCCGAGGATGACGCCGTTGTAGAACAGCAGCACGATCGTCCCCGCACCCCAGGCGATGCCGAGGGCGAGGGCGAAGAGCGCGACCTGGGTGTTGTGCGTCATCAGTTCGCCGGCGAAGGTCGCCTTGTGTCCGGACAGCCGGTCGCTCATCGCGCGCTCCTCCTCGGCGACGCGGTCGGCCGGGTCGCCCCGCAGGTGTGAGAACGGCATCAGCGCCTCCTTCGCCTCCGGGTCGACCGCCACCGCGATGCCGCCAAAGGCCGCGCCGGCCAGCGTGACCGCGACCGTGAGCCACAGCGCCCGCGCGTGGCGGCGCAGCGTCCGCGGCAGCGTCGCGCTCAGCCAGCGCCACGGCCGCAGCCGCGCCGCGACCTCGCGGCGCGGGCCGTGGATTTCGGCGTAGGCGCGGGCCACGAGCTGCTCGAGGCGGCGGCGCATCTCGGGCTCGGCGGAGAACGACGCCACGCGCGCGAGGTCCGCCCCGGCGCGCCGGTAGAGGTAATCCAGCTCCTTCGCCGCCTCGAGGGTGAGCGGGGCCCACGGGTCCTGCTGGCGTTGCGCGAGGATCCTTTCCAGGCGGGTCCAATACGGCTCCTCGGCCGCGACGAACTTGGGCAGGTCGACGATCACAGCAATCCGCCTCCCTTCACACGCAGGTATTGGCCGACCATCTCCGCGGCCAGCCGCTCGTGCTCGAGCAGCGCGCAGCGCACGCCGTGCGGGTGCAGGCGCTGCGCGATCTCGTGCGCCTCGCGCCATTGGTAGTGGCCGGCGAGACGTTCGATCATCGCCGCCTCGTCCGCCACCGGGCGGGTGAACAGCGGCTCGGTGCCGGGCGCGCGCACCTGGTTGACGAGCACGAGGTGCTGGCGCGAGAGCACCGGGATGTGCTTCACGAACTGTTCCGCCAGCACCGGGTCGCTCAGGTCGGTGAGGAAGACGAGCAGCGAGCGGCGCTGCAGGCGCGTGCGCAGCAGCGCGAACAGCTCGGCGAAATCCGGCGTCGTCTCGCTCGGCTCGAGCGCGTGGATGGCCTCGCGGCACCCACCGTAGTGCGTCGCGCCGCTGCCGGCGCGCACGAAGGTCCGCACCCGCGCGTCGTGGGCCACCAGCCCGAAGCGGTCGCCCTGCCGGCCGGCGGCGAGCAGCAGCACGAGCGTGGCGGTGATTTGCCGCTCGAGCGTCGTCACGGTGCGGCCGTCCAGCGTCACCGGTCGCGCCGACAGCCGCGAGGCGTCGACCACCACGTGGATCTCCTGCGTGCGCTCGACCTGGAAGATCTTCGTCACCGGCCGGCCGCGCTTGGCCGTGCCCTTCCAGTGCACCTCGTCGAAGCTGTCGCCCGGCTGGTATTCGCGCAGGCGCTCGAACTCGCGGCCGCGGCCGATCGTGCGGCGCAGCTGCACGCCGGCGAGGCCGCGGTTGAGGAAGAGCGCGGCGAGCTGCCGGCGCTCGGAAAACAGGTTGGGGTAGACGCGCAGCTCGCCGGCGAGCGGCTGCTGCTTCCGCAGCAGCCAGAAGCCGAGGCGCGACGGCGCCTCGAGGCAGACGGGCCCGGGTGCGTAGCGGCCGCGGCGGCCGGCGGTGCACTCCCAGGCGATCGACACGCGGCGGCCGCCGGCAGGCAGGACGACCAGGAGGTCGGGCTTCGCGCTGGCGAACACCGCGGGCAGCGCCAGCCCGAGCCGCAGCTGCGACGGCGCCCCGTCCGCGTAGAAGAGCACGAGCGCGAGGCGGGCCGGGCGGTCCTTCGTCAGCCGGGCGACCGCGTCGCCGGTGACGGTCGGCAGCGCGCCGGCGCGGAGCGTCAGCAGCAGGTCGGCGCCGGCCGTGGCGGCGAGCGCGGCGAGGGCGAGCACGCACAGGGGCCACAGTTCCGGCAACGGCCCGGCCAGCGCAGCCGCGGAGACGAGCGCGGCGACGCACCAGAGCAGGCGGTGGGACGGGACCGGGATCATCGCGGGCGGTCAGCGCGGCACGGCGACCTGCTCGAGCAGGCGGTTCAGCACCTCGTGGACGGACAGGCCCTCGATCTCGAACTCCGGCCGCAGCACGATGCGGTGGGCGAGCACCGGCGGGGCGAGCTGGCGGAGGTCGTCGGGCGTCACGAAGTCGCGGCCCTCGAGCGCGGCCTTGGCGCGGCCGCCGAGGAGCAGCGCCTGCGTGGCGCGCGGGCCGGCGCCGACGAGCACGCTCTCGTCCGTGCGGGTGGCGCGCACGAGGTCGACGATGTAGGCCATGAGCTCGTCGCGCACGGTGATGCCCTCGAGCGTGGCGCGGAGGGTGGCGAGCTGGCCGCGCTCGAGGACGGGCTGCACCTCGCCGCGGGCGAGCGCGGCCTCGGGGGCGTCGTTGGCCAGCATGCGGCGGGCGAGCGCGATCTCGTCGTCGCGGGCGGGGCAGGACATCTGGATGCGGAACATGAAACGGTCCTTCTGCGCCTCGGGCAGCGGGTAGGTGCCCTCGGACTCGGCCGGGTTCTGCGTGGCGAAGACGGTGAAGTCCGGGTCGAGCGCGTGCGTCTCGCGGTCGATGGTGACGCAGCGTTCCTGCATGGCCTGGAGCAGCGCGGCCTGCGTCTTGGCCGGGGCGCGGTTGATCTCGTCGGCGAGGAGGAAGGTGGTGAACACCGGCCCGCGCACGAGGGTGAACTGGTTGGTCTGGAGGTTGAAGATGTTCGTGCCGGTGATGTCGGCCGGCATGAGGTCGGGCGTGAACTGCACGCGGCCGCTTTCGGCGCCGAGCACGTGGGCGAGGGTGCGGACGAGGAGCGTCTTGGCCACGCCGGGCACGCCCTCGAGCAGCGCGTGCTGCCGCGTGAGGATGGTGAGCAGCGCGAGCTCGACCGCGGCTTCCTGGCCGATGATGACCTTGGCCACTTCGCGGCGGGCCGCCGCGAGCGCGGCGAGGGTGGGGGCGAGTTTCTCGTTCATAAATCGGTCAGCGCGGCTTCAGCGCGCGCACGAGCGCGTTGTAGGTTTCCGCCGGCGCGGCCCGCGGGTCGCGGGCCGCCCAGGCGGCGTCGAGGCGCGCGGCGGCCGCGGCCTTGCCGCCGGCCGGGCGCGTCGCCCGCCACTCCGCCACGCAGGCCGGCAGCACGCCGCCCGCGCCGAGCGCGCGCCGGAGCAGCGCGGTCAGGCCGGCGGCGGGCTCGTAGCGCAGCGCCACCTCGCCGCCGCGCTCGAGCGGGTCGCGCACGGGATAAAACGCCACAGCGCGCCGCCAGAGGTAGAGTCCGGCCAGGAGCGCCAGCAACGCCAGCGCGCCGCCGAGGCCGTAGCGCCGGGCGAGGAAGCCCACGCCCGGCTCCGCCTCGAGCCCGAGCGTGCTCTCGACGAAGGTCGCGCGCCGGTGCCCGCCGATCAGCCAGGACAGCAGGGCGGTCGCGCGCGCCCGCTGCATCGCCTCGTTGCTCAGGCCGTAGGCGTCGCCCAGCAGCACGAGGCGGCCGCGGCCGAGCGGGCGCTCGAGCGCGACGGCCTCGTGGCCGCGCAGGAAGAGCCGGCGCCAGGGCGAGCCGGCCTTCGGCTCGAAAACGAGTTCGCTGTGCCACGTCAGCTCCGCCGGCAGCGCCGCGGCCGCCTCGGCGGCGCGCGTGGCGAGGGGCTTCGCGTTGAGGAGATTCCGCACCTTGAACTCGACCTGCCAGGCTTCGGCGAGCGACTTCACCTCCGGCTCCTTGCCCAGGCGGCGGTCGCGGCGCGGCGGGTTTTTCCGGGCGGTGTCCTTCTTCTTCTCGTCCGGCTCGTCGTCTTCCGTCCCCTGCTTTTTCTTCGCCTCGGCCTCGCGCTGCCGGCGCGCCTGGTCGGCTGCGACCCACTCCTCCTCCTCGGCCTTGCTCACGGCCTGGAAGGCGAGCACGACCGTGCCGCCGTTGTTCGCCACGGCGTTGAGCGCGGCCAGCTGGTCCTCGGGCCGCTCGCGCCACTCGTGCCAGCGCAGGCCGGGGAGGAAGACCACGCGCGGCGGCGTGCCGAGGCGTTCGAGCGGGCGCAGTTCGCGGTCGACGCGGAAGTCCGGCAGCGCCTCCAGCGCCTCGTAGAGCGCGCGCGTGCCGAGGGCGTCGGCGCGGAACGACGAGTAGGCGGGGTAGACGTCGCCGCCGCCGAGCCGCACGGAGAAGATCCAGCCGAGCATCGCGGCGGCGAGCGCGAAGGCCCCGAGCGGTCCCAGCCAGCGGGCGGCGCGGCGGTTCATGGGCGGCCCTCCAACTGGCGCAGCCAGTCGCGCGCGACCTCGGGGCTCGCGGCCTCGCGGCCATACCAGACCGCCTCGAAGGCCCGCCGCCGCGAGCGGAAGTCCTCCACCAGCGTCGCGCGGCCGTGCGCGCGGCGGCGCAGCTCGCGCTCGTAGTCGAGGTTGGTCTTGAACTTCGCCAGCGAGAGCAGGCCGTCGTGGGCGTGGGTCGCCAGCGTGGCGAGGAACAGCGCGCGCCACGCCAGGCGCCACTCGCCCGCGGCCAGCTGCGTGCGGGCGAGCGCCAGCCACTCGTGCGCGGGCAGGCGCGAGGCCTCGACGCTCTCGTCGCGCAGGTCCGGCGCGCCCGCCGGCGCCCCGCCGGAGGCGGCGGCCGCGGCGGGCGGGTGCGCGCGGTTGTGGGCGACGACTTTCCAGACCACCCAGAGCAGCAGGCCGGCGACGCCGACCAGCAGCGCGTAGGCACCGAACTGGAGGGCGTCCATCCAGCCCAGCGACGCCCGCGCGCCGCGCGCGGGATCGCTCGTGCCGTCGTCTCGGTCGCGCCCGGGCAGCAGGTCGGACACCCAGCGCTTGGCACGGTCGAACCAGCGCCCGACCGTGCGGACGATCTCGCGGATCGTGTCGATGGTGGCGCGGAGGAAGCCCTTGAGGATGCCCTCTTTTTCCTCTGCGCCTCGGGCGTCGGGGCGGGCCGGAGCCGCCAGCGGAAATCGGGCCGCGCGAGCACGTCGTCCAGCGCCCGGTCGAGCGCGCGCGGATCGGCGGCGGCGGTCGCGGGCGCCGGCGGGGTTGCGGCGCGTCCGGCCGGGGCGAGGCTTCCGGCGGCGACGAAGAGCGCGAGCGCGGCGACGACGGCCCGCGCGGCGGCGCGCTGCGCCTGCTCGCGCCGGAGCACGAGCCGCAGGTCGGCCCCGGTGCGCCGGGCCTGCCCGCGGAAGACACGCAGCACGTAGAACGCCTTGACCAGCGGGCCGACCGCGAGGTGGGTCAGCACGGCCACGACGACGAGGAAAGTGGTGTTGAGATACGACCAGCCGGAGAGGGCGAAGATCGTGCGCAGCCCGAGCCAGCGCGTGGCCAGCGTGGGCACGAGATAGAAGCCGACGGCGAGGTTGAGGAACACCATCAGCCAGAGCACGGCGAGGATCGCGAGGGCGCGGTGGTTCTGCGCCGGCCAGAGCGCGGCCTGCTCCCACGCGGCGCGGCGGCGATCGGCGGTCGAGGCGTCCGCCGGCGCCGGGAGCGCGAGCGCGCTCTGGAAATACGCGTAGGCCCAGCCGAACGGCACGCCGAACACCGCCGCGAGCGGCAGGAGCACGACGCCGGCGGCCTGCAGGCGGAGCTGGGCGGCGAATTCACGGCCCCAGCGGCGCGCGGTCCAGGCCGGCGGCGCCTCGCCGGTCAGCCGGGCGCGGAGATTCTGCGCGAAGCGGTGCTGCGCGGCGCGCATGACGCCGAAGAGCAGGGCGAGGGCGAGCGCGCCGAGCGCCACGGCGCCGTCGCCGGGCACGAACCACGTCACGTAGGCCCAGAAAAACACCACGCCCACGGCGAACGGCGCCGTGCCCGCACCGTAGAGGCCGAGTTCGCCGGGATGCGCGCGCAGCAGGTGCACCGCCTCCTCGACCAGGTCGACGGCGCGGGGGATGCGGTCGGGGTCGGAGCGGCGCGCCATGTCAGGGGATTCGACCGCCCGGGTCCAGACCGTGCCCTCGTGCAGGTCGGGCGGCAGGGCCTTGAGGAACTGGCCGAAGGCGTAGAAGGCGACCCACAGCAGCAGCACGCCGGCGGTCGTCACCAGCGCGTCGGTCGCGCGGCGGAGCCGCGCCGGGCGGGGCAGGGCGGCGGCGGCCTGGGTTTCCCGCGCGAGGCAGGCGGCGCAGAGGATGCGGCCGGCGTGCTCGACGATGCATTCGCGGCAGAAATCGCCGCCGCAGGAAGGACAGCGCGCGATGGCCTCGCGCTCGGTGTGCCGCACGCACTTCGCGCCGCGAGGGTAGTCATGACGGCAGCGGCGGCGGCAGGGGCGGGGGCAGCGGCGGCGCGGCCGGGCCGCCGTCGGCGGCGGTGCCGTCGGGCGCCGCGGCGTTGCCTGCCGCGAGGTCGGCCTGCGCGGCCTCGATGAGCGGGCGGAGCTCGGCGAGGATCCGGCGCGTGCGCGGCAGGCGGCAGAGCGCGCCGATGTTCTCCTGCTGCACGGCGGTGATGATGACGACGCGGCAGCCGGCGCCGCGCAGATGGTTCCAGGCGAGGAGGGCGAGGACGAGCGCGCCGACGATGCCCAGGCCGAGCGCGCGGCCGCCGGCGCTGTGCACGATCATCGCGGCGAAGAGGCCGACGATGACGATGGCGCTGGCGTAGAGCACGCGGCGCGCGTTGTGCACGATGAGCATCGCCTGGATGTCGCGGAGGAAGAACCGCCGGTAGCTCTCGCTGTAGCCGGTGGAGTTGATGTGCAGGAGGTGGTCCGGCGCGAGGCAGAGCTGCGAGAGCGAGCCGAGCCCGCGCTTCATCGGCGTGAGCGGGCGGTAGACGGGGGCGGCGGTCGGGGCGGCCATGTTATTTCAGGAGCATCACGCCGAACCCGTAGAGCCAGGCGCCGATTTGCACGGTGGCGAAGAGCCCGGCGACCACCAGGCGCGTGCGGCGCCACCCGGGGATGACGCTGCCCGGCTTCCGCCAGGCGTAGAGGCACAGCCCGAGCGCGAGCGGCGCCGTGATGAGCGTGGCCGGCCACACGATCAGCGGGAGGAAGGCCGCGACGAGCGCGATGCGGTCGTAGAGCAGGCGGTGGTTCTCCGGGAGCTTGCGGCGGTCGGCGCGCGTCTCGAGGCAGGACGGGCAGTAGTTGCGCCCGGAAATCGCCACGCGGCAGACCGCGCAGACGTAGCGGCCGCAGCCGTCGCAGGCCACCTCGGCGCGGTTCTCGGCGTGGAAGTAGCAGTTGGCCTCGCCAGCCCCGAGCGCGCCGGCGCGCTCGACCCGGCGCGCGGCCGCGAGGGCGGGGAAGCGCAGCTGCTCGAACTCGCCCTCGCAGGCGGGGCAGCGCACGACGTCGACGCCCTGCCAATACACTTCCGGCACGGTGCGCCGGCACTTCGGGCACGCGAGCTTGTGCGGGGTCATTTCGTGCGGATCACGCGCGTGTCGCAGATGCGGTCGTGCAGCGCGCGCTTCTCGTCGTCGAACGCCGCGATGAGGTAGCCGATGAACAGGATGATCTGGCTCAGGATCTCCGAGAGCCCCCGGCCGATGGCGCGGCCGCCGGTGATCGCCGAGCCGTCGCTGCGCACGACCTTCAGGCCGAGCGCCAGCTTGCCCGGCGTGGCGGCGTAGCGCGTGAGGAAGAACCACTGGTAGATCAGCGTGACGAGGGTGTTGGAGAGAAACGCCACGCCCTGGTAGGCGAACCAGGTGCCGGCGTTGAACTGGTTGAGCTGCGGCGAGAACATGAACCGGCCGAAGAAGACCATCGACCACGCCACGTTGATCAGCATGTTCGGGATCCACAGAAGCAGGCCGTCGAGGAACTTGGCCAGGAAGCGCACCCAGAAGCCGGCGTAGCGCATCTCGCCGACCTGGTTCACGCCCTCGCGCACGCGCTGGAAATAGTCGTCCTTCTGCTCAGCGCTGACGAGGCGGCCGTCGTGTGCGACAAGGTCGCGGGTGAAGAACCGGCCGCCCGACACGCTGCACACGCCCGTCGTCGGCTCGACCTGGCTCCAGCGCTGCCACTCCGCCATGCCCTTCGCCCACACCAGCGTGTCGGCGCTCACGATGTTGTCGCGCAGGAGACCCTCGAACGCCGCCGCCCCGACCGGTCCCATGCGATTCCCGCCACTGGCATAAAACCACTCCATATAGGCGCGTGTAATTGCCGGTTCGCGCCCGCACCGGCAACCGAAATTGCTCCCGCCCGGTGCCGGAATTCAGGTGCTTTCCGGCGTTGACGCCACCGGCGCGCGATCATCTCAGCGTCCGGCCGCCCGCCGCGCCTGAGCGATCCACGCCAGCAGTTCCGCGCGGTAGCCGCCGGCGTCCTCGCCCACTGCGCCGCGCGCCCAGCGCTCGATCGCGTCAAGCTGCGCCGCGCCCTCGGCCGGCCCCGCCTGCAGCGCCTCGCCGAACGCCGCCATCGCCGCGGCGAAGCGGAAATCCACGCTCGCGCCGGCGAAATCGCCCGCGGTGATCGCCGCCGGCCAGGTGCCGGCGAAGGGCGCGCGCGCCTCCGGACCGGCCGGGGCGACGGCGCTGGCGCGCACGCGGAGGGCGGCGCCGGCCGCCGGGGCGCCGGCCACCGGCTCGATCTCGAACAGCGCGGCGACGGTCTCGCCCGGAAGCACGCGCTCGCGCCGGGCGAAGGTCACCGCCGTTTCCCGCGCGGCCTCGTGCGTCGCGCCGTCGCCGAGGCGGCGGTAACGCGCCACCTGCGCGGGATCGAATTCCACCGTGGCGGTCAGGTCCTCGGCCACGGGGGCGAACAGCGCGTCGAGCTGCGTCGCGAGCGCCTGCTCGGCCTCGGCGCGGGTGTTCACGTAGCCGCTGCCGCCGTGGGCGCGCGCCGCGAGGGCCTCGAGCCGCGCGTCGATGCGGTCGGGGCGGCCGAAGCCGAAGATCGCCAGGCGCACGCCGGCGTCGCGGTGCCGGTCGATCAAGGCGCCGAGCTCCGCCTCGCTCGTCTCGCCCATGTTGAAATCGCCGTCGGTGCACAGCAGCACGACGTGCTCGCCGGGCGCGTCGCGGTCGGCCGCGGCCAGCGCGAACGCCTCGCGCAGCCCCGCCCCGCCGTTGGTGCGGCCCTGCGCCGTGAGCGCCTCGATCGCGGCGCGGACGGCGGCCTCGTGGGCGAGCGCGGTCGGGCGCAGCAGCACGCGCGACTCGCCGGCATAGGTGACGAGACCCACGCGGTCCTCGGGGCGCAGCCGGCGCAGCAGCGCCACCGCCGCCTCCTGGACGAGCGGCAGGCGATTGGGCGCGTCCATCGAGCCGGAGACGTCCAGCAGCAGGATCACGGTCGCCGGCGCGCGCGGCGCCGGCGGGGCTTCGCGCGCGCGCAGGGCCACGCGCACCAGGCGCCGTCCGGCGTGCCCGGGCGCCGCGCTGGATTCGACGTTCGCGACCAACACCGGGGCGCTCGCGCCGGGCGGCGTGGAGCCGGCGGGAGCGCGGTTGACCAAGGCGGCGACGTTCACCTGCCGCCGTTCCGGCCAGCGCGAGGCCTCCAGCGCGCGGCGCAACGCCGCGATCGGGGCGGTGTCGAGCCGTGCGGCCGACAATCCGGAACGGGCCGGGGAGGCGGATGAGGCGATGTCCGCCGGCGGCGACGTGGTCGAGCTCGGCGCGGCAACCGGAACCGGGCTCGCCGGCGCGGGCGCGCCCGCCGGCGGCGGGGCGGCCGGTTGCGCTCGCGCCGCCGGGGAGCAGCCGCTGCCTCGGCCGGCGTTGCCGTTGCGGGGGACGTTGCCGCGGGAGCTTCGCGGCTTTCCTGCTGGCCGCGCGGCTGGGCCGGCGGTGCGTCGACTTTCGCGGCGTCGGCCGCCCCGCGGGCGGAGGCGGGCGGTTCCGCGCGGCCGACCTCGCCGGTCGGGATGCCGGCGCGCGCGGAGGGCGCTGGCGCGCGGGCGGACGCCGGATCGGCCGGGGAATGCTCCGCGGCGACCGCGCGCGCTGGTCGCGTGATGCGCGGCGGGGAGAGGAGGTGTCCGGCGCGCCGGCGGCGGCGCGTGGGGCGGGATCGCCGTCGGGCGATGCGGTCCGGGCGATTGCGACGCGCGCGGCGCCCGAGCCTTCGATCCGGTCCGACTCGGGGAAAGGTTCACCGACCGGCGACGCATCCAGAGCGCTCCGCCGACCAGCAGCGCCGCCACCGCGAGGCCGGCGGCGATCCAGACGGTCCGACGCGGTCCGCCGCGGCGCCGCTGGGGCGCGAACGCCTCCACGCCGCGGGCGAGCACCTGGCGGGCGACCTCGAGCGTCACGCGCAGCTCGGCCACGCGCGCGCGATGTTCGGGCGACTCGCCGGCGAGCTGCTCGGCCGTCGCGCCGGCGAACGCGAGCTGGGTGAGGCGCGCGTCCTCGCCGGGCGTGCCGTTGAGGCGGGCGAGGGCGGTGTGGATGAGTTGGGCGGCGTGGGCGGCCGACAGTTCGGTGATCTGCGCGATCTCCTCGGTCTCGAAGCCGTGGCGCAGCCGCAGGCGGAGCGCCTCCTGCTGCTTCGGCGTCAGCTGGCGGAAGCGCGCGGCGACGCGCTCGCTGGGATGCGTCGGTTCGTCCGCGCTGTCGTCGCTGGCACTTTCCGCGCGCGGGCCGGCGCGGCGCTGATCGGCGACGACGTGCCGGCGGAGCGCGCCGAAGACGGCGTCGCGCGCCAGGTCGTCGGCGCGGGCGGCGGCCGGCCGCCAGTTGCGCCAGAACGCCGCGAGCGACTTGTCCGCCCGCGCGGCGTCGCCGTCCCAGAGCTCGAGGGCATAGCTCCGCAAGGCCGTCGCGTGCCGGCGCTGGACGTCGGCCACGACCGCGGAGGTGGCGGCGGGTGTTTGGGCGGAGGCGCTCAAGGGGTCTCCTCCCGTTCATCGGCACGCGGCGCCGGGATTTCAGTGCCTTGCGCGGGGGCGGGGCCGTGCATGTTGCGGCCATGCGTCCGTTCCCGCTCGCCCTTGCCCTGGCCGCCGCCGTCCTGGCGCTGGCCGGCTGCTCGAAATCCGCGCCGAAGTCCGCCGCGCCGGCGCCCGCGGTGCTGCGCGTGGGCAACGGCGCCGAGCCGCAGGACCTCGACCCGCAGGTGATGACGGCCTTCACCGACCAGAACATCGCCCTGGCGCTCTTCGAGGGCCTGTGCGCGCTGGACGAGAAGACCTCCGCGCCCGTGCCCGGCGCTGCGGAGCGCTGGGAGGCCTCCGCGGACGGGCTGACCTGGACGTTCCACCTGCGCGCCGGCCTGAAGTGGTCCGACGGCACGCCGCTGACGGCGGCCGACTTCATCGCCTCGTGGCGACGCGCGCTCTCGCCGCGGCTCGCCGCCGAATACAGCTACCTGCTCTTCCCGCTGCGAAACGCCGAAGCCATCGCCAACGGCAAGGCCGATCCCGCCACGCTCGGCGCGGCGGCGGTCGACGAGCGCACGCTGCGCCTCACCCTCGAGCGTGCGACGCCGTATCTGCCCGCGCTGACGGCCAACCCGGTCTGGTTCCCCGTGCCGCCGGCGGTGCTGGAGAAATTCGGCGCCACCGCCGCGCGCGGCACGGCGTGGACGCGCCCCGGCAACCTCGTCGGCAACGGCCCGTTCATCCTGAAGACCTGGCAGCCGAACGCCCGCGTCGAGGTGGGGCGCAACCCGCATTACTGGGATGCCGCCGCCGTGCGGCTCGACGGCATCGTGTTTTTCCCGACGGAGAACATGGACGTCGACGAGCGCGCCTTCCGCGCCGGCCAGGTCGACGTCACCAACGAGCTGCCGCTGGCCAAGGTCGACACCTACCGCCGGACCGCGCCCGGGTCGCTGCGGCTCGATCCGTTCCTCGAGACCTTCTTCCTCCGCTTCAACACCACGCGCCCGCCGCTCGACGACCCGCGCGTGCGCCGCGCGCTCTCGCTCGCCATCGACCGCGAGCAACTGTCGCGCACGCTGCTGCGCGGCACCCGCGCCCCCGCGCCGCACTACACGCCGCCGGACTGCGCCGGCTACACCGCCACCGCGCGCGTGCCGCACGACGTGGCGCAGGCACAGGCGCTGCTCGCCGCGGCGGGATTCCCGGCGGGGAAGGGCTTCCCGGTGCTCGACGTGCAGATCAAGAACGACGAGCTGCACGCCAAGACGCTCGAGGCCATCCAGGCGATGTGGGCGCGCGACCTCGGCGTGCGCGTGACGCTCTCGCCGATGGAGCAGAAGACCTGGGTCGCGAACCAGCAGGCGCTCGCCTACGCGATCTCGAGCGCGCGCTGGGTGGGCGACTTCGTCGACCCGGTGACGTTCCTCGACATGTTCGTCGGCGGCGGCTCGAACAACTGGACCGGCTGGGCCGACCGCGACTACGACGCCGCGATCGCGGCCGCGGCGGCGGAGGCCGCGCCGGCGGCGCGCTACGGGCGGTTCCAGCAGGCCGAGGCGCGCCTGCTCGAGGCGGCGCCGATCGCGCCGGTGTTCTTCGGCGTGCGCGCGTATCTGATCAACCCGGCCGTGCGCGGCTGGGAGCCGGCGCTGCTCGGCTTCCATCGCTACAAAGGGTTTACCTCGCCGCGCCCTGACGGCACGGTGCGCCCATGCGAATCCTCGCGCTTTCCCTCGCCCTCGCCGTCGCCGCCTCCTCCCTCGCGGCGGAGGTCCGCGCCGCCGCGGAGGTGCGCGTCGTGCGCGTGTTCACCGGCTGGCGCGACGCCGGCTCGTTCAAGCGCATCTCGGAGTATTTCACCGGCCGGGAGAACACCGGCGGCGAGATCGTCCTGCGCACGCAGCCGGCCGCGCGCGGCGGCTACTATTTCCTCGTCCGCACGGACAACGACGGTCCGGCGCGCGAGATCCGCTTCCGGCTGGAGGTCGTGACCCCCGGTGCGACGGAGCCGCGGCATTTCGAGTTCGCGGCCCGGCTGCCGGCGGGCACCCAGGTCTACCAGCTCGGCCTGACCGGCTCGGACTGGGCGGCGAGCACGATCTCGCCGATGGCGTGGAAGCTCGAGCTCATCGACGCCGCCGGCCAGCCGCTGGCGCTGGAGAAGAGCTACCTCTGGGAAAAACCGGTCCGGAAGTGACGCATGTCCGGGCGCGGCTGGAGTGAGTGGCAGGCCGTCGCGGGCTGGGCGCCCGCCGCCGCGGTGCTGGCCGAGACGCTCGACGGCGGCCAGGCCTTCCGCTGGCAACGCCATGCCGACGGCACGTGGTCGGGCGCCTGGGCCGATTGCGCGGCGCAGCTCCGCCGGAACGGCGACCGCCTCGAGTGGCGCGCGCCGGCGGCGATCCGGGCCCGCGTGGCGGCGGCGCTGCCGCGCTACCTTGGCGCCGAGCGCGACTGGACCGCGCTGACCGACGCGCTGCCGTGGCGCAGCGACGCGCACCTCGCGCGCTGCGTCGAGGATTTCCGCGGCCTGCGGCTGCTGCGCCAGCCCTTCGGCGAGACGCTGCTCGGGTTCCTGTGCAGCGCGACGAAGCAGATCGTGCAGATCAAGCAGATGGTCGCGCTGCTCGCGGAGCGCCACGGCGCGGCGCTCGCCGCGGACGCGGAGGGATTTGCACCGGTCCGCCGCCTGCCGACGTGGACCGAGCTCGCGGCGATTCCGGAGGCGGAGCTTCGCGGGTGCTTGCTGGGTTTTCGCGCGCGCTACATCCGCGAGACGGCGGCGTTTCTCGCCGCGCACCCCGGCTGGCTGGAGGCGACCGAGGCCGCGCCGTATGCGGAGGCGAAGGCGCGGCTGGTGACGCTGCCCGGCGTGGGCGAGAAGGTCGCGGACTGCGTGCTGCTCTTCGGCGCGGGCCGGCTGGAGGCGTTCCCGGTCGACACCTGGATCCTGAAGGCGCTGGCGCGCCGCTACGGGCTCGACGGCTGGAAGCCGGCGCAGGTGGCGCAGTTCGGCCGCGCGCACTTCGGGCCGCTCGCGGGGCTGGCGCAGCAGTATCTCTTCGCCTGGGAGCGGCGGCACGGCGGGCGCTGAGGGCGCCGCGGGCCCGCGCGGCGGATTTCCGGAGTGTCTTTTTCTTGCGGCTTGTGCCAACCATGACGGCGATACCGATGGACGATCCCCGGCTCGACAAATGGCTCTGGAGCGTGCGCGTGTTCAAGACGCGCGCCGAGGCGGCGGCCGTGTGCCGCAACGGCCGCGTGCAGGTCAACGGCCTCGCCGCCAAGCCCGGGCGCGACATCCACGTCGGCGAGGTGGTGACCGCGCGCGTGGGCCTGGTGACGCGGACGCTGAAGGTCGTCGGCGTGCCCCGCTCGCGCGTGGGCGCGAAGCAGCTGCCGGAATTCCTGGTCGATCTCACCCCCGCCGCCGAATACGAGCGCGCGAAGCAGGCCAGCCTCGAGCACCTGCTGGCGCGCGAGCGCGGCCGCGGCCGGCCGACGAAGAAGGAGCGCCGGCAGATGGGGGAATTGTTCGGTTTCGAGTAGGGGCGGGCTAAATTTCCGGTAAATCGCGCCGATGGACGAAGGGTGCTCACCCCGCTCACGGCCACCGCGACGCTGGATCGGGCCCGCACCGCTTTGCAGAACGGCAAGGGCGCGGGCCTGCCGGAGCTGCTCAAGATCATCGAGACGATCTCGACCAATCTCGCCGAGGTCACGATCCAGGAGCTCGCGGAGCTGATCGAGAAGGACGCGGCCGTGCTCGCGCGCATCGTGCAAATCGCGAACACGATCGTGCACAATCCGAGTTTCACGCCGCTCTCGTCGCTCACGCATGCGATCCACCAGATCGGCTTCGCCCGCGTGCGCAGCCTCACGCTCTCGATCATGCTGATCGAGAACGCCGGCGCCCGGAACCCGCCGGAGCAGCGCGAGGCGGCGGCGCAGGCGCTGTGCGCCGGCCTGATCGCGCAGGGATGCGCGCAGAAGTTCGGCTACGTCGACGCCGAGGCGGCCTTCGCCTGCGCGGCGCTACGCAATTTCGGCCACATCCTGCTGCCGGCGGTCTCGCTCGAGCATTACCGCGCGGCGCAGGAGCGCCTGAAGGACAAGCCCGAGGACATCGCTTTCCGCGGCATGTTCGGGCTCACGCCCCTGGAGCTCAGCCGCCGCCTGCTCACGAGCGCGCGCCTGCCGGAGGAGTTCATGCGCGCGCTGCGCGACACGACGCCGGAGGCGCTGGCCGGCACGGCGACGCTGCCGGAGACGCGCCTGCTGGCGATGGCCGATTTCGGCAGCCGGATCGCGCGGCTGGCGCTCGACGCCGCGAAGAGCTCCGACTCGTTCGGCGAGCAGACCCGCGAGCTGGCCAAGCGTTTCCGGCGGGTGATCCCCGACGGGCTGGACTACATTCCGCAGGCGCTGGAGCACGCGGACGCGCGCCTTTCCGGTTTTCTCCGCGCCGACGGCATCACCGCGCTGCCCACCGCGAGCCTCAACCGCATCCGCGCCCGCGTGCAGCACGTCGCGCCGGACAGCGTCGTGATCACGCCGCCCGCCCCGGAGGCCGGGCCGGAAGTGCTGGTCATCGCCGCGGCCGACGACGCGATCAACACGACCCTGGCGCAGGCCCTCGGCGAAGCGGCGGTGGCGCCGCTCGCGGCCGCGGCCGCGGCGACCGAGGCGGCGCCCGCGGCCCCGCCGGAGCCGGCCGTGGCCCCGGAGGAATCGCCGGCGGCCGAAGCGCCGCCCGCCGCCGTGCCGCCCGATGGAGCAGTCCCGTCCGTGCCTCCGAGTCCGCCGGCCTCGGTGCCGCCGTTCGAGACGGCGGCGCTGCCCGAACCGCCCGCGCCGGTGGCGCGCGATCCGTGGCTCTCGGCGCTGACGCTCGTGCGCGACAGCTTCGCGGCGCAGGAATGCTGGACGTTCGCGATCAAGCCCGGCGGCTTGTCGCTGCCGCTCACGCACGGCGTGGGCGAGCGCTGGCCGCGCTTCCAGGCGATCGCGGCGGTGCGCTCGGACGAGCGCACGGTCTTCGGCGTGTGCCTGTCGCGCCGCGAGGCGGTCGTGATCCACGACCTGCACGAGGAGAAGCTGAAGCCGTATCTCCCCGCCTGGATGCGGGAGAACAGCGACGCGCCGCCGTCGTTCGTGCTCGTGCCGCTCCTCGAGGGCGAGCGCGCCAGCGGAGTGGTGCTGATCGGCTGGCACCAGCGGCAGCGCATCGCGCTCAACAAGGCGCAGCTCGAGCTCGCGCGCCAGATCCTCGGCAACGCCCACGCCCTCCGGCCCTCGGCCGCGGCCTGAGCGCCGGCGGCGGCCAAAAGAAAACCCGCTCGCGGTCGGCGGGCGGGCGACAGGCGCGGGATGATTATTTCTTCTCGGGCTTCTTCTCGTCCTTCTTGGCGTCCTTGTCGGCCTTGCAGCCGCAGGGCTCGCTCTTGCAGCACTCCTTGCAGTCTTTGCAGTCCTTGCAGGCTTCCTTCTTGTCGCCGGCGAAGGCGAGCGAGCCGAGCGAGAGGGCGAACACGGTGACGACGAGGCGGGTGAGGTTCTTCATGGGGGTTCGGGATGAGTTGGGTGAAGGCCGCCACCATGGCGGCGTTCGGGGGGTAATACGCCACGAATTCCCGCGCCCCTCGAACTTTTTCTGCCGGAGCGGGCCGCCGGGGCGGCGAGCCGTGGAACGCTCTTGCCGCGCGGGCGCGGCGGGCAATCCTCGGCACATGGCCCAATTCGCCCCGTTCGCCTCCCTGCGCGCGCAGCAACCCGCGGAAAAGTTCGCCGCCGCCTTCGCCTACGTGGCCGAGGCGCTGCGCCCCGGTTCGGACGTGCACCGGCGCATCCTTGCCATCGCGCCGGGCACCAGCAGCCGCGTCGAGCTCGCCGGCGGGGCGTTCGTGATGGAGCAGGCTTACCTGACCAAGGCGCGTCCGGACGGCTTCTTCGAGTCGCACCGCCGATACATCGACGTGCAGGTCATCGTCGCCGGCGAGGAGGCGATGGAGGTCGAGGATATCGCGCGGCTCAGTCCGACCACCGATTACGACTCCGAGCGCGACCTCCGGAAATACGCCGACACGGCGGACGCGACGCGCCTGACGATGCGCGCGGGCGACGCGGCGCTGTTCTTCCCGGCGGACGGGCACATGCCGTCGCTCCAGCTGCGCGGTCGCGCGCAGCTGGTGCACAAGGCGGTGGTGAAGGTCCCGGTCGCCTGACCCGCGCGTGAATTACCGGCACCACTACCACGCGGGCAACTACGCCGACGTGTTCAAGCACGCGCTGCTGCTCCAGCTCGTGCGGGCGATGCAGCGCAAGGAAAAGGGCTTCCTCTACCTCGACACCCACGCCGGTCGCGGCGGCTACGACCTCAGCACGACCACGCTCCTGCCCGACGGGCGCGAGCGCGCGCCGGAGTGGCCGGCGGGCATCGGCCGCCTGTGGGCGGCGACGGACCTGCCGGCGGACCTGGCCGGTTATGTCGCCGCGGTGCGGGCGTTCAACGCGCGCGCCGGCGGCCGGGCGGACGAGCTGCAATTCTATCCCGGTTCGCCGTGGATCGTGCAGGCGGCGCTGCGGGCGCAGGACCGGGCGGCGCTGTGCGAGCTGCGCGAGGACGACGCGGAGGCGCTGGCGATTGATTTTGGCCGGGAGCGGCGCGTGTCGGTGCAGCGCCTGGACGGCTACACTGCGCTGAAGGCGATGCTGCCGCCGCCGGAAAAGCGCGCGCTCGTGCTGATCGACCCGCCCTTCGAGAACGCGACCGAGTTCGCCGACATCCGCGCGGGGCTGCGCGAGGCGCTGGCGCGGTTCCCGAGCGGCACGTATGCGATCTGGTATCCGATCACCGAGCGGACCAAGAGCGACCGCTTCCTGCGCGAGGTGGCGGACTCGCCGTTCGCGCCGCCGGCGGTGTGTGCGGAGCTGCAGATCGCGGCGGACGCCGCGCAGGTGCGGATGAAGGGCTGCGGCCTGCTGGTGCTGAATCCCCCGTGGCGGATCGACGAGGAATTCCGGCGGGTGTTGCCGGTGCTGGCCGAGCGGCTGAAGCAGGACGCCGGCGGCGAGGCGCGCGTCAGCTGGCCGGTGCCGGAGCGCTGAGCGCGCTCACTCGGCGCGGTGGCCCGAGGGCTGTGTCACGCGGGCGGCGATGAACGGGAGCGGCTCGAGTTCGCGGCGCGGGTCGAGCGCCGGGGCGCTGAAAATTCTCCGTCCCCAGGTCACGTCACGCGTTGCGCCCGAGCGGACCGGCACGAGTGCCGGCGGCCCGAAGGCGAAGCGGAAGGACTTTTGGGGAAGTGGGTCATGGCGAAATGATGACTGCGGTCGTTAGGATCAGAACCCGGCGCGCGGGCTTTTGTTCCAGAGAAATTTCTCCGCCGGGCCGCGCGGCGGGCGTCGTCGCTCGGGCGCGGGCGCGCGGGGATGAACAAAACTTGTCGTGTCCGGCTCGCGCCGCGCGCGCGGATGAACGCGGCTGATAATTGTCCTCGGAAAAGGGAAGCGGGCCGCCCACCCCTGGGCGGCCCGCCATTGCTGTTATCTACCCCAAACCCCCGCTAGGCGGGGGAAGTGAAACTGTGATCGGTTGATAGCCGGTTCTATGCCACGCGGCGCGCAGATGCGCGTGTCACCGAAACATTACGTTTCGGCACGACGATCATTAGCACGCCGTCGCGCATCTCGGCGCGCAGCGCGTCGAAGTCGAAGCCGTGGCCGAGGCGCAGCTTCAGCTCGTAGTCGCGCTGCGCGGCTTCGAGGTGGAGCGCGCGCCAGTTCGGGCGCACGAGGTGCGGCTTACGCGCGACGATCACGAGGTCCGGCCCGCGCGTGGTGATGTCCACGTGGCTGGGTTCGACGCCGGGAATGAAGACGTCGAGTTTCAGCGCCTGCGCGAGCTCCGCGATCTCGTAACGAGGCTGACGGAAGTCCGCGACCGTGACGCTGTCGTCGGTCGGGGAGCGGCTGAGGGCTGGGATGATCGTATGCATGGGAAAGGAAGGAAAAATGGTGAGCGGGGCTCGTCGGTTTTCACCGGCGGGTCTCCTGGGTTGAGGACGTTGGACCTTGGTTTCGGTCCCGTCAGGCCAGGCAGCCCGCGTCGGTAAGTTTGACCCAAATGGCGACGCACTGGCGCTGTTGCAGCATTTGCTGCATGCCAAAGCACGTGACCGCCTGCGAGAGCGCAGCGCGGCGAGCGTGACGATGGACTGGAGCGGCGTGAGCCATTGAGTGAGTATCTTGGACGATGCATAGACGCATCGGATCAACAAGTGGTTTCTTCAGCCGGAACCGTGCCAGCTGCCCCTATGACTCAATGGCACAGCCGTCTTGCCCCGGCGGAGGCCGCGCGACAGGGTGCGCGCATGAGCAAACCGATGCGCGACGACCAGACCACGGTGGCGGAGCTGCGGGAGCGCGTGATGGCGTTCGCCCGCGAGCGCGACTGGGTGCAGTTCCACTCGCCGAAGAACCTGAGCATGGCGCTCGCGGCCGAGGCGGGCGAGCTGATGGAGCATTTCCTCTGGAGCGAGTCGGCGGCGTCGCAGGCGGTCGTCGCCGACGCGAGGAAGCGCCAGAAGATCGCGGACGAACTCGCCGACGTGGTGATCTACGCGCTGGAGTTCGCCAACATCAGCCAGCTCGACCTCGCCGCCGCGATCGAGGCGAAGCTGGCGCAGAACGCCGCCAAATACCCGGTCGAGAAGGCCCGCGGGCGGGCGGACAAGTATACCGAGCTCTGAGCTTCTCCGATTCCGGCGCGCGCGGCGGGGATTCCGTTACGGCCTTCCGCCAAAGGTCACGTAGTCGTCCAGCTCCAGCCAGTCGAACCAGGTGACGATGTCCTCGCGCTGCGGGGCGTTCTGGCGGTGGACGGCGTTGAAAAACTCGCGCGACTCCGGCGAGCCGGGCGTCAGCTGCTCGAACCACTGCGACCACGCCGCGATCTCGCTGGGGTGGCGGCGGGTGTGGGCCTGCACGAAGGCGAGCAGCTCGCTGTCGCTCTGGCCCGACTGGATCGCGGCGAACATCGCCTCCGGCGCGATGCCGGTGAAGGCCCAGAAGCGCTGGTCCATCGGGCAGTCGAAGTGGTAGTCGCCGTTCGTGCCGGCGATCTGGGCACGGGCCTTGTCGATCAGGCGCGGCAGGTGGACGTAGCCGCCGAGGCGGGTGCGCGGGCTGCGCGGCGGATGGCGCGTGAGGTCGGGCGCCGCCATCACAATGGCGCCCCGGGCGGCGCCGGCGGGCGCGGTGTAGGCCTTCTCGAGGTCGGACATGGTTAGGAAACCGGGGGAATGCGCGGGCCGGCGTGGCAGGCGCAGCCGGGGGCGCACGGCGCGGCGGCGGGGGCGGCGGAATTTTTCGCCCACACCCATCAGCCCGTAGCCGCCGGAGATCACGCGGCGCACGCGCCGGCCGGTGGCCGGGTCGCGCGCGAGAGGCGCGTCCTTCATGCTCTGCACGACCTCGAAGCGGCGCGGGGCCTCGCCGGGTTGCTCGGGGATCGTTTCGTAGACGTAGGTGGCCATGGGACCCTGTTGGTTGAAAGCCGAATTGCCGCGGAGGCAAGCGCGCGGCGGGCCGGCTTCGGTCTGGACCCGGCGCGGCCGGCGCGGCAGTGGTTTCCACGATGAAGGCCTCCGCCGCGCTCGAGAAATACTACGTGCTTCCGTGCTGCCTGCTGCTGCTGAACCTCGCCAACGAGATCATCGCCTACAAGGCGAAGCTGATCGAGGACGGCCTGCTGCGCACGCTCTTCATCATGGGCATGGTGCTCTTCGGCGCCTCGCTGGTGGCCTTTGCCGTCGCGCCGGCGGTGATCTGGTGCGTGCAGTCGCTGCGGCGCACCAGCCGCTCGGCGGGCGGCGGTGCGGGCGAACTGGCCTTCCTCGTGGTGCTCGGCGCGGCGATCTTCTGGCTCTACTACCGCAACTACCTCATCGGCACCGAGGCGATCCTGCCGACGGCGTGGCACAACCACGGCCGCGGGCACTGACGGGATTTACCATCCGGCGCGCAGCGCCGCCGGCGTGCGCCCGGCGGCGCGGAGGGCGCGGAGCGAGAGGGCGTCGTGGCGCTTGGCGAGGCGCACACCGTGCTCGTCGGTAACGAGCGGGCAGTGGAAGAACGCCGGGGCGGCCGCGCCGAGCGTGCGGTAGAGCAGCAGTTGCCGGAAGGTCGACCGGATCAGGTCCGCGCCGCGCACGACCTCGGTGATGCCCATCGCGGCGTCGTCCACCGTGCAGGCGAGCTGGTAGCTCGGCGTGTCGTCCCGGCGCCAGAC
Organism: Oleiharenicola sp. Vm1; assembly: GCF_047777955.1. Taxonomy (GTDB): domain Bacteria; phylum Verrucomicrobiota; class Verrucomicrobiia; order Opitutales; family Opitutaceae; genus Didemnitutus. The sequence goes on along the minus strand of NZ_CP180537.1, from coordinate 4,075,495 downwards.
GAGGAAGTCGGCGATCTCGCGTCCGGCGACGGCGTGTTGCGGCCCGAAATGCCCGTCGGCGAAGGCGAGCGTCTCGCCTTCGGGCACGCGGAAGCGCCAGTTCACGCCGGCGCGCGGGAGCGTGGCGCGGCGGATGCGCTCGGCCGGCGCGAGGTGGTCCGGCCGGCAGGTGCCGGGATAGTGCGGCTCGTCGCCGACGCCCGGGGCGGCCGGGCTCTCGTGCGGGGCGCTCGCGGCGGCCTGCACGTCCTTGCGGGAGCAGGTGCAGGGGTAGATGGCGCCGGCGGCACGCAGGCGGTCGAAGGCCGCGGCGTAGTGCGCGTGGCGGCGGCTCTGGTCGTAGGGTGCGTGCGGCCCGCCGACGTCGGGCCCCTCGCTCCAGCGGAAGCCGAACCAGGCCAGATCCTCGAGCATGGCGGCGACGAACTCCGGGCGGCAGCGCGCGGCGTCGAGGTCGTCGTTGCGCAGGATCAGCGCGCCGCCCGCGGCCAGCGCGCGCTGGTGCGCGATCCAGAACGTCCGCGCGTGGCCGAGGTGCAGGTAGCCCGTAGGCGAGGGCGCGAGGCGGCCGCGGTAGCTGGGATTCTTTTCAACCACAGGTGGACACAGATGGACACAGATCAGGCGGACCGGCCACGGGATTTTTGCATTTCATCCCGGTGCATCTGCGTCCATCTCTGGTGCTCCCATGAAGTCCCTGTGCGTCTACTGTTCCTCGAGCGACCGGCTGGAGCCGAAGTATGCGGCGGCGGCCGAGCAGGTCGGGCGCGAGATCGCGCGGCGCGGCTGGGCGCTGGTCTACGGCGGCGGCAAGACCGGCCTGATGGGCTCGGTCGCGCGCGGCACCAAGGCCGGCGGCGGCAAGGTCATCGGCGTGATCCCGGAATTCATGAAGGCGCGCGAGCTCGAGTTCACCGAGGCGGACGAGCTGATCTCGGTCCTCACGATGCGCGAGCGGAAGATGCTGATGGAGACGCGCGCCGACGCCTTCCTCGCCCTGCCCGGCGGCTGGGGCACGCTGGAGGAGCTGCTCGAGATCCTGACGCTGGCGCACCTCGAGGTGCTGCAGAAGCCGATCGTGATCCTCAACCAGGACGGCTATTACGACGACCTGCTGCGGATGTTCGAACGGATCGTGGACGAGAAATTCATGCGCGAGACGATCCGCGGGAAATTCGCCGTCGCGCGGACGATCGACGAGATTTTCCCCCTGATCGACGGCTGGACGCACCAGCCCGGCGACGCCAAGTGGTATCAGACGCGGTGAGCCCATGACGCTCGACGACACCGTGGCGCTGCTGCGCCGGCACGCGGCCCGTGCCGAGCCCGGGCACGAGAGCGAGATGCTGGCGGGGTATTTCCCTTCATCGCGGCGCATCCGGACTGCCTGCGCCGCTCGTGCCTCGACGGGCATTTGACGGCGTCGGCCTGGGTCGTCGACCCGGCGCGCACCCGCGTGCTGCTGACGCATCACCGCAAACTCGACCTGTGGGTGCAGCTGGGCGGCCATGCCGACGGCGAGGCGGACCTGCTCGCGGCGGCGCTGCGCGAGGTGCGCGAGGAGTCGGGACTGACGCGGGTGCGGGCGGTGTCCGCGGAGATTTTCGACGTGGACCGCCATCGCATCCCGGCGCGGAAGACGGAGCCCGAGCACTGGCACTTCGACGTGCGTTTCCTGATCGAGGCCGACCCGGCGGAGCCCGTGATCGTCAGCGACGAGTCGCACGACGTCGCCTGGGTCACGCTGGCCGAGGCCACGCGGCTGAATCCGGAGGAGTCGATCGGGCGGATGGTGCGGAAGACGCGGCCGTAGCGCCGGATTCGAGGCGGTTCCGTTCCGCGGCGCGGGCGGGAGGCCGGCGCCGCCCGTGCGCTACCGATACAGCTTCACGAGGTCCTCGGTCCGGGCCCAGCCGGTTTGGCCGCCGGGGAAGTTCAGGCGGCTCCAGCCGAGGAAGGCCTTGTCGACGGTGGCGATCGAGCCGGCGGAGAGCGGGGAGGTTTTCTGCGTGTCGGCCTCGGTCGGCAGCGAGCGCAGGGTCGAGGCGCGCCAGACCATCACGGCGTCGGGATGCGCGAGCTGGCCGTAGGTGTGGAGGCTGAGCGTGGCGGCGGCGGCGAGCAGGATGGCGAGGATGACGACGGCGAGCGCCGTCGGCCGCGCCCAGCCGCCGATGCGGCCGTAGCCCCTGAGCAGGAGCAGCACGAGCGCGATCGCGATGAGCAGCGCGGCGCCGAGGAGGGCGAGTTGCCATGTGCCGGGCGAGGCGGCGCGGGCGAGCGCGTAGCGGCCTTCACCGTGGGAAAACTCGACCAGCTCGGGCGGCGCCATCCCGGAACGTTGCAGGCCGAGGGCGAGATCGGCGCGGGCATTGGCGTCGGAGGGAGCGAGGAGGAAGGCGGCGGTCCAGTGCGCGGTCGCCTCGGCCCAGCGGTCCTGCTGCGCGAGGGCGAGGCCGAGGTTGTGGCGGGCGGCCCAGTCGCGCGGGTCGGCGGCGACGGCCTTGTGCCAGGCGCCCTCGGCGGCGGCGAAACGCCCCGCCTTGTAGTCCGCGGCGGCGTCGGCGCGCGCGCTGGCGGGCGCGAAGGCGATCGCGAGCGCGAAGAGGAAGGGCAGCAGGTGCCGCGGCGCGAAGAGCGAGAGGAAGGGCCAGCCGGGGACGCGCACGGCCTGCAGGGCGCCCTCGGCGCGGAGGCCCCAGTCGGCCGGCAGGGTGGCGTCGCGGCCGTGCTGGGCGCGGTCGGCCTCGGTCCAGAGCGCGGTCCAGGCGTCGGCGGCGTCGCGGGCGCGCGCGGCGATGGCGGCGCGGACGAGCGGCGCGCCCGGCGCGGCGTGCGGGATTTCCCAGAGCGCGGCGGCGTGGAGCTGCCAGAGGCGGAGCTGGACGTTGCGCGCGGCGCTTTCGGGCCCGGCGGTGCGCATGCGGTCGAGCACGCCGGCGAGGGCGGCGCGCGCCTCGCGGCGGCGACGCTGCGGGTCGAGCGCGCGCGAGCGCAGTGCGGCGAGTGTGAGCCAGGCGAGCAGGGGGCCGAGGACGGAGGACAGAAGACTGAGGACGACGAGGCGATCGGTGCTCATCGGTGCGAAGCCGCGGCGCGACTCGGTGAGCGGGTCGCGCGGCAGGTTATCCGGCGGCGTGGGGGCGACGGGATCGGGCAGCTTGAGCGCGGGGGCGGCGCCGTTCGCCGGCGGGTTGAGCGAGAACTGGACCGGGCCGCTCGGCGACGGCGCGGTGGGCGCGGCGGCCGCGGGGGCGACGGTGAGCGTGACCGGCTCGGTGGTGATCGTCTTGTAGCTGCCGCTGGCGGTGTCGAAGTAGGTGAACTTGACCGAGCCGAGCTGGTAGGTGCCGGGCTTGTTGGGCACGAGCACGACGTCCTCCGCCAGCGTGCCCTCGAAGAGCGAGTTGTCCTTCATCGTGCGTTTCGACTTGGGCTGGACGACGGAGAAGTCGCTCGAGACCTCGCGCTGGGGCAGGCCGGAGATATCGGGCCAGTTGCCGAGGCCGGAGAGCTCGAGCGTCCAGGTGACGGGCTCGCCGACGGCGGGCGCGGTGGGGACGACCTTGGAGACGAGGGCGAAGTTGCCGACGGCGCCGGAGAAGTCGGCCGGCGCGGCGGGGAGCGGCTTGATCGTCAGCTCGAGCGGATCGGTCGCGAGGACGCGCTGCTCGACCGCGGTCTGCATGAAGGGGAAGCCGAAGCCGCTCTGGGCGACGTTGAGGTTCACGAGCTCGCTGCGCGGGCTTGAGGGTGAAGGTGCCCGGCTGCTTGGCGTAGGCGCGGGTGGACTGCGTGACGAGGAAGCGGCGCTCGCCGCGCAGCATGGCCTCGCCCGGCTCGGGTTTCGACCAGTCCTCGATCACGAGCGGTGCGGACGGCCAGTCGATGGCGGAGGCGGGGGAATGGAAGTAGCGCTTGATGACGCTCAGTTCGTAGGCAACGGGGAAGACCTCGCCGGCCCAGAAGGTGTTCTTCGGGACGTTGAGCTTGGCGGAGGCGATGTCGGCGACGGCGATTCCGCTGTTGCCGACGGTGGCCTCGCCGACGGAGTAGTTCGCGGCGGCGACGCGCAGGGCGCCCTTGTCGGTCTGGATCGTGAAGGCGGGGATCGAGATGGTGGCGCGCTTGGTCGGGCGGACGGGGTAGGTGAGGACGAAGCGGCGGGAGACCTTGAAGTTGATCATCTGGGTCTCGCTGCTCTGCGAGGGGCGGCCCAGCACGAGGCCGTCGACCTGCGGGATGGGCGGGGCGCCGTCGGGCTCGCACTCCTCGAAGACGAGGGCGAGCTCGCTGACCTGGTTGAAACCCAGCTGGCCGGACGGCGGGTCCCAGCGCACGGTCTGGGCGCGAAGGGTCGTGCCGGCGATGAGCGCGACGACAAGCGCGAGGAAGAACAGCGGGAAGACTTTTCCGGGCGTGCGCATGAAAATCACCAGTCCTTGCCTTTCTTCGGCGGGCGCGACGGCTGGCCCTGCATGAGTTGCTGGAGCTTGGCGGGAGAATCCTGATTGCGGACCTGCTCGAGTTTCTGGAGCGGCATGGCGAGGTCGGGGTCGAGCGGGACTTCCATTTTCTTTTCCTTCTGTCCGCCGACCTTCTGGGTCTGCGGCGGCGGGGGTTGTGGCGGCGGCTGCTTTTCCTCGTCGGGTTTCGGGGGTTCCTTCTGGTCCTTCATCTCGCCGAAGGCGTCCTGTTGCTGCTTCTGCTGCTCCTGCTGCTTTTGCTGTTCGGAATTCTGCTGGTCCTGCTGCTGCTGTTGCTGCGGCTGGTCCTGTTTTTGCTGATCCTCGTTCTGCTGGTTTTGCTGCGGGTTCTTCTGCTCCTGCTTCTGCTGCTGATCTTGTTTTTGGTCCTGCTTTTTGTCTTCCGGCGGTTTCTCGAGGAGCTGCTGGAGCTCCTGGCGCAGGCGCGGCCAGTCCGCGGCTTTCGCGTCGGCCTTTTCGCCGAGATCGACGGCGGCGAGGGCGTCGTTGACCACGCCCTCCGGCGGGCGCTGCTGGCCGGACTTCATGCGCTGGCCGTAGGTGAGGGTGGTCTGGGCGAGGTCGGCGCAGTCCTTGGCGGCGAGGGCGCTCTTGTCGGCGAGGCGGGCGACGGTGGTCGTGAGGGGCTTGGAAAGGGTGTCATCGGTCGACGCCGGCGCGGCCGGCGCCGCGGAGGCGCGGGGACTGATGGCGGAGAACAGGAGCACGAGCGCGGCCATGGACGAAGTGGTGGCGGCTTTCCCGCCCCGGTTTTCCGTCCTCCGTCCTCTGGTCCCGAGCGGCAGCGCCCGCTCGCGCGGACGGACGGGGAACTCGGCCCAGAAGCTGATGAACAGGAGCAGCAGGCCGGGGGCGAGGAACCACTGGAAGCGCTCGATCTTGCGCGCGGTGTTCTTCTCGGAAAACTCGCCCTTCTTGCCCGCCTCGACGGTCTTCTTCAGCAGCCCCGACAGATCGACCCAGGCGCTGGCGTCGGTGTAGGCGCCGCCGGTGGTCTGCGCGAGGTCCTGCAAGGTCGAGCTGTTGAGGCGCGAGAGCACGACGGCGCCGCGCTCGTCCTTGACGAAGCCGCCGCTGCCGTCGGGGATGAACGAGCCCTGCGTCGTGCCGACGCCGAGGCCGATGACGCGGATGCCCTTGGCCTTGAGCTGCTCGCCGAGCTCCTTCCAGCCGTCCTCGGTGCTCTCGCCGTCGGAGAGGATGATGAGGTAGCGGTCCGCGGTGGAGGTGCCGAAGGCCTGCATGGAGGTCTCGAGCATGGCCTTGTAGTTCGAGCCGCCCTCGGGGAGGAAGTCGGGCTTCAGCGCCGGCAGGAACTCGCGGAGGATCTCGTAGTCGGCGCTGAGCGGGCTCTGGAGGAACGCGGTGCCGGCGAAGAGGACGAGGCCGACGCGCTCGCCCTTGAGGCCGTCGAGCAGCGAGGTGATGAGGAGCTTCGAGCGGTCGAGGCGCGAGGGCTTCACGTCCGGCGCCAGCATCGAGCGCGAGAGGTCGACGGCGATCAGCACCTCGCGCGACTGGTCGAAGACCTTCTCCTCGATCACGCCCCACTGCGGGCGGGCGAGGGCGATGAGGCACAACGCCAGGCCGAACCACAGCCAGAGGCGCGGCCGCGTCTCGGCGGTGGTGTGGCGCGTGCCCAGCGCGACGTCGAACGCCCCGGCCCAGGCGCGCGCGACCTTGGGCAGCTCCGCCGCGGCGCCGCCGACGCGCCGCGCCAGCTCCCAGGAGAAGAGCAGGACGAGCGGCACGAGCAGCCAGAGGAGGTGCGGCGAGTGGAAGCTCATGCGGCGGCCTCCTTGCGGCGTCGCGCCGGCAGCTGCGGCGGCAGGGCGACGAGCGCGCCGAGGAAGAGCAGCGCGGTGCCGGGTGCGGCGAACCAGGCGAACAGCTCGGTCGTGATCAGGTAGGACTTGGCCTGGAATTCGATCTTCTGGGCGTGGTCGATGGCGGCGAAGGCCTTCTCGATCGTGTCGGAGTCGGCGGCGCGGAAGAATTTGCCCCCGGTGGCGTCGGCCATGGCGCGCAGCTGGCCCTCGTCGAGGTCGGAGATGGCGCGGCGGTAGCCGATCTTGTTGCCGTTGTCGTCGAACACCGGCATCGGCACGAGGCCGTCGCGGCCGGCGCCGACGGCGTAGATGGGCACGCCGCGGGATTTCGCGATCTCGGTCGCCTGCTCGGGCGTGAGCAGGCCGCGGTTGTTGGCGCCGTCGGTGAGGAGGACGACGAACGCGCCCTTGCGGCGGTTGCCCTCCTCGCGGCCGGCCTGCTCGAGGCGGGTGAGCGCGATGCCGAGGCCGTCGCCGATGGCGGTGCCGTCCTCGATCAGGCCGATCTTCAGGCGCTCGATCTGGCGGGCGAGCCAGTCGTGGTCGAAGGTGAGCGGGGCGAGGGTGTAGGCGCGGCCGGAGAAGACGACGAGGCCGATGCGGTCGCTCGTGCGCTGGGTGATGAAGGCCTGGATGACCGGCTTGATCGCCTGCAGGCGGTTGATGCGGTCGCCGCCGCGCTCGTAGTCCTCGGCCAGCATCGAGCCGGAGAGGTCGATCGCCAGCATGAGGTCGTAGCCCTGCTGCTTCACCTCGCGCTTGTCCTCGACGATCTGGGGGCGGGCGAGCGCCACGATGAGCAGCACGAGTCCGGTGAGGGCGAAGGCCGCGGGCCAGCGCGAGGTGGGGATGAAGGTCGGACGGTGCCAGGCGCCGGCGAACGGCACCACCAGCACCGGGGCGCCGCGGCGGCCGCGGATCCAGACGAGCAGCGGCAGCGCCAGCAGGGCGGCCAGCCACCAGGGATCGGCGAAGGTGTAGGCGGTGACGCTCATCGCCGGTTGCCCGCGGCCATGCGGGCGTGGAAGAAGCGGACGAGCGCCTCGAGGCGGTCCTCGCCGGTGCCGACGACGAGCCGGCTGAGCGGATTGGGGAAGAGGTCGCGGAACGCCTGCTCGCGCTGCCCGACCCACGCGGCGTGGGCGGTGCGCTGGGCGGCGGAGGCGCCGTTCAGGTTCACCAGCCGCCCGGTCGTCGGGTCGTAGGCGGTGAGCACGCGGCCGTGCGGCAGTTCGCGGTCCCACGGATCGTCGACGCGGAAGCCCATCGTCTGGTAGCGGCGCGAGAGCACGCTCCAGCCCTCGGGGTGCGCACGCGGCGGAAAATCGCCGAGCCAGATCAGGATCGAGTGGCGCGGCGCGGCGTGGGCGAGCAGGCGCCAGGGGATGAAGCCGGTCGCGGACGTGGCGTCGGGCGTCGCCGGTGCGCCGCTCTCGAGCGCGGGCGCGGGCCGGCCGAGGAGTTGCGCGGCCAGGTGGAGGATCTGGCCGCGGCCGCGGACGGGTTCCTTGAGCGTGTAGCCCTCGGGCGAGGCGTGGAGGAAGCCGACGCGGTCGCGGTTGACCGCGCCCAGGAGCATGACGAGGCCGGCGAGTTCGAGCAGCGCCTCGCGCTTGGATTTCTCGCCCGAGCCGAACTGCAGGCTGACGCTGTCCTCGAGCACGAGCAGCAGCGTGACCTCACGCTCCTCGATGAACTTCTTGCGGTAGGGTTCGCCGAGGCGCGCGGTGACGTTCCAGTCGATGTCGCGGATGTCGTCGCCGAAGGTGTATTTGACGACCTGGTCGAACTCCATGCCGCGGCCGCGGAAGGCCGAGCGATACTCGCCGCTGAGCACGTTCTCGACGGCGTGGCGCACCTTCCACTCCAGCTGGCGCAGCAGCGCGAGCTGGGAGGTGACGACGGAGGTGTGCTCTGTGATCGGGTTGGGCATCGGGGAACCGCGGGCGGCGCGCGGGGCGTCGCGGCGGCGGCTCAGACCTTGGCCGGCACGGCCGTGCGTTCGAGGACCTGGGTGAGGATCTTGTCGGACGAGAGTTCCTCGGCCTCGGCCTCGTAGGTCAGGCCCACGCGGTGGCGGAGGGCGTCGTGGAAGATCTCCTGCACCAGGGCGGGCGAGAGGTAGTCGGAGCCGCGCAGCCAGGCCAGGGCGCGGCCGGCCTGGAAGAGCGCGAGCGAAGCGCGCGGGGAGGCGCCGAAGTTCAGCAGGCGCTTCGCCGTGCCGCTCTCGGCCGCCGCGGCGAGGTCGCGCGTGCCGCGCACGAGCGCGAGGATGTAGGCCTGCACGCCGGGCGAGACGTGGATGGCGTCGACGTGGGCGCGGAGGGCGATCAGCTCCTCGCCGCTGGAGACGGGCTGCAGGGCGGGCGCCTTGGTGACCTGGCCCCACATTTCCATCATGCGCGCCTCCTCGGCGGCGGTGGGGTAGTCGACGAGCAGCTTGAAGAGGAAGCGGTCGGTCTGCGCCTCGGGCAGCGGGTAGGTGCCCTCCTGCTCGACCGGGTTCTGCGTCGCCATGACGAAAAACGGCTTCGGCAGCTGGTGCGAGTGGCCGCCGATGGTGACCTGGCGCTCCTGCATGGCCTCGAGCAGCGCGGACTGGACCTTGGCCGGGGCGCGGTTGATTTCGTCGGCGAGCACGAGGTTGGCGAAGATCGGGCCCTGGTGCGTGGCGAAGGCGCCGTCCTTGGGCGAGAAGATCATCGTGCCGACGACGTCGGACGGCAGCAGGTCGGGCGTGAACTGGATGCGCTCGAACTGCACGCCCAGCGCGGTGCCGAGCGACTTGATCAGGAGCGTCTTCGCCAGGCCGGGCATGCCCTCGAGGAGCACGTGGCCGTTGGCGAGGAGGGCGACGAGCAGGCGTTCGACGACGGCGTCCTGGCCGATGACGGCCTTGCCGATCTCGGCGCGGAGTTTCTGGGACCAAGCGGGGCCGTTACTCATAAGCGGGCAGTGAAGGGAGGGGCATAGGGAGAGACAAGCGCCGAACCGCGAGCGGCATGCCGGGCGGGGCCAACCCGGCAAACGGCGCGACGGACGGTGATCGGGCGGGGGAGGGTTTGACTCGGGAACCCGGCGCGGGTTTCGCTGTTTTTCGACGAAGGCATGACGGATTTTCCGGAGATCATCGAAGCGCCGCTGCGCGCGAAATTTGTCTCCCTCGGCGTGAAGCCGGAGGAGATCGAGGAGCGTTTCGTCCGCGGCGCCGGGGCGGGCGGCCAGAAGATCAACAAAACCTCGTCCACCGTCTGGCTGCGGCACCGGCCGACCGGCGTGGAGGTGCGTTGCCAGCGGGAGCGTTCGCAGACCACGAACCGGCTGCTCGCCTGGGCCGAACTCGCCGAGAAGCTCGCCTGGCGCCGGACCGAGGCGGCCAACGCCGCCCAGGCCGCGCGCGAACTCGCCCGCCGGCAGACCCGCCAGAAATCGCGCGGCCAGAAGGCGCGCATGGTCGCCGGGAAGAAGCACCGCGCCCGTCTGCGGGGCGCGCGCCGCGGCGGCGCCGACGGCTGGTGACGCCCCGCCCGCGCGCTCCACGCGGGCGCGCCGCGCGCCTAGCCGTCCGGCCAGTGGATTCGCGCTTCCCTTCGCTTCCACGCGGGTGTTGGGTGTCGAAACACACCCATGAATCTCCTCGTCACGAACGACGACGGCATCGGCTCGCCCTTCTTCCATGAACTGGTCCGCGCGCTGCGCGCCGCCGGACACACGCTCTACCTCGCGGTGCCCGCGGCGGAACAGAGCTGGACCGGCGCCTCCAAGACCCGCTCCCGCCCGGTGAAATGCGCGAAGGTCGACCGCGGCTTCGGCTGCCCGACCTGGATGCTCGACGGCACGCCGTCGGATTGCGTCAACATCGCCATCGCGCACCTGCTCGGCGACGTGAAGCTCGACGCGGTGGTGAGCGGCATCAACGTCGGTTTCAACTGCTCGCTCGGCTTCATCCTCGCCAGCGGCACGGTGGCGGGCGCCTGGGAAGGGGCGATCCACGGCCTGCCGGCGTTCGCGTTCTCGCAGGACGTCTCGGAGGAGGTCTATGCCCACCTCAAGGACCGCGGCGGCGAGCCCGACGGCGAGCTGCTCGCGACGCTGCGGACCTCCGCGGCGCACGCGGCGCGGCTGGTGGGCGAGCTCGCGCCCGGGGTCGGCCGGAACAGCTTCACGGTGCAGAATTTCAATTTCCCCATCCCGTGCCGGGCCGACACGCCGGTGCGGCGCACCGTGCCCGCGCAGGTGCATGTGCCGGGGCTGTTCTCCCCGCGGCCGACGACGGCTCGCACCGCCTCGTCTGGGGCAGCATCATCGACGTCTCGCCGGCGGAGCCCCTGACCGACGTGCGCTGCCTCGAGCAGGGCGCCATCAGCCACACCGTTCTCGACTACCGCCGCCTGGGGCATAGTTAAGGGCGGATGCAGCCCGATCCCAAGCAAGGCGAACGCGAATACTTCGCCCGCATCGGCCCCGCGGGGATTCTCCATTCCACGCGCAAGCCGTTCAGCGACGAATTTTGTTCGGCCAACCTCTCGAACTTGGATGCGCTGTTCCATTTCCTCGCGCCGCCGCCGGCGCGGCTGATCGAGTTCGGTTGCGGCGTTGGCTGGCTCTCGCTCTTCCTCGCCACGCGCGGTTACCAGACGACGAGCGTCGACATCTCGCCCGACGCGATCGCCGCCGCGCGCGAACAGGCACGGTTGCGCGGGATCGCCAACGCCGAGTTTCTCGTCGGTGACTACGAAGATCCGGTGCCGCGCACCGATTTCGACTACGCGCTGTTCTACGATTCGCTGCACCACGCCGAGGTCGAGCAGCTCGCCGTGCAACGCGCCTACGAGGCGCTCAAGCCCGGCGGCGCGATGATCGCGTTCGAGACGCACACCGGCCACAGCGAGACCGAGGCGTCGCGGCACGCGGTGAAGGAATTTGGCGTGCACGAGAAAGACATGTCCGTCGATTACATCGCGCAACTCGGCGCGCGCGCCGGTTTTCGCCGGCACCTGATCGTGCAGCGGCCGCACCAGCTGATCCGCAGCCTTTATCGGCCGAGTTACGCCGGCGCCACCAGCACGTTCGATCTGAAGGTGAAACTTTTTCTCAGCAAACTTCGCGTCGTCCGCCGGCTGTTCAATCCGGCCGAGGAGAAGTTCATCGTCCTCTGGAAATAGCGGCGGCTGACCGCCCGGCGGCGGGGCTCGTCCGCGGGCAAATGTTCGTAATACGCAACATTTGCATCAGGCCGCAGGAAGCTCCAATGCGTGCGGGGGCAAGACGTTCGTAATACGAACATCGGCCGGACGATTGACGGAACGCACGACGCGGGATTCGCTGCGCGGCATGTCGCGCGTTCGCCTGGCCGGGATCCCCCTTGAAGTTTCGCCGCTTTGCCTTGGCGCCGTGCCGCTGGGGGCGCCGCTCGATCAGGCGGGCTCCTTCGCGCTGCTCGACCACTTCGCCGAGCTGGGCGGCAACTTCATCGACACCGCGCGGATGTATTCGGACTGGATTCCGGGCGAAAAGAGCCGCAGCGAACGCGTGCTCGGCGACTGGCTGCGCGCGCGGAGCAACCGCGACCGCTTCGTGATCGCAACGAAGGGCATGCATCCGGACCTCTCCACGGTGCACATTCCGCGCAGTTCGGCGGCGGAGATCCGCGCCGACCTCGAGGGCAGCCTGCGCACGCTGCGCGTCGACGTGGTCGACCTCTACTGGCTGCACCGCGACGATCCGGCGCGGCCGGTCGAGCATTTCGTGGACGTGCTGAACGCGTTCGTGCGCGAGGGGAAGATCCGCGCCTTCGGCCTTTCCAACTGGACGGCGGAGCGCCTGCGCGCGGCGCACGCCTACGCGCGCGCCAGCGGACAGCAGACGCTGGCGGCCAGCCAGCCCTTCTGGTGCCTCGGCAACCGGCAGTCGAAGCCGCCGCCGTTCCACGGCCTCGCCTGGCTCGACCGCGCGGCGCACGCCTTCCACGTCGAGACGGGGATCGCGGTGATCCCCTACACGGCGCAGGCGAAGGGCTACTTCACCAAGGCGCAGCTGCCGCCGGAGCAGCGGCCGCGCGATTTCGCGGAGCACGAGTTCAACACGCCGCCGAACCAGGCGCTGGCGCGCATCGTGGGCGAGCTGGCGCGGGCGCGCGGCGTCACGGCCAACGCGATCGTGCTCGGCTTTCTCTGGACGCGGGCGTTCCCGGTCGTGCCGATCGTCGGCGCGAGCCGGCCGAGGCAGCTCGACGACAATTTCGCCGCGATCGGTTTCCGGCTAAGCGCGGAGGAAATGCGCACGCTCGAGGCGGCGTCGGCCTCCGGGCTCGGGTAGGGCCGGTTTCAGCCGACCTGGCGAGAGCAACGGTTGCGGACGCGTGTATCCGCTCGTCCGTCGACGCCGGGGACGGGGTGGTGGCGACGGGAGTTATTAGGACCGGCGGAAGCCGGTCCTACTTGGCCAGCAGCGCGGCCTTTTCGGCGGGCGTGAGGTAGGCGATCTCGAGGGCGTTGCGGCGCGCCTGCAGGATCTCGGCGGGCGTGAGGCCGGCGGCGGGGGCGGCGACGTTCAGCTCGTAGTTCAGGTCGATCGCGCTCACGCCGGGATCGTCGGTGTTGATCGTGGCGAGCAGGCCGTGGGCGAGGAACCGCTTGAGCGGATGCTCGGCGAGCGTGCGCACGGTGTTGGTCTGGAGGTTGCTCGTGAGGTTGGCCTCGATGCCGATGCGGTGGTCGCGCAGGTAGTCCATCAGCCGCGGGTCGTCGACGGCGCGAACGCAGTGGCCGATGCGCGTGGCGCCGAGCTCGCGCAGGGCGGCCCAGACGCTCGGCGCGCCGCCGGCCTCGCCGGCGTGGACGGTGATGTGCCAGCCGGCGTCGCGGCCGCGGCGGAAGTGCTCGCGGAAGAGCTCGGCCGGCCAGTTCTTCTCGTCGCCGGCGAGGTCGAGCGCGGTGATGCGCTCGCGGTGCGCCAGCAGGGCCTCGAGCTCGCGCGTGCAGCTCTCGGGGCCGAAGGTGCGGCTGAGGATGCCGATGAGCTTCACCTGCACGCCGGTGGCGCGGCTCCCCGCGGCCACGCCGTCGACGATGGCGGCGATGACCTCGCGCTGGTCGAGGTTGTGCGTGCGCGCCATGAAGTAGGGGCTGAAGCGCAGCTCGAGGTAGGCGATGCCTTCGCGGTGCGCGTCCTCGACGTTCTCGCGGGCGACGCGGCGGCAGGCGTCGGCGTCGCCGAGCACGCCGACCATCCAGTCGAGGCGCTGGAGAAAGGCCATGAGGTCCTGCACCGCGCCCTGGATCTGCACGTGCGGGCGGAGCGATGCGACGGTGTCGCCGGGGAGGCGCACGCCGAATTTTTCACCGAGTTCGAGGATGGTCTCGAGACGGACGCTGCCGTCGAGGTGGCGGTGGAGGTCGAGGAGCGGGAGCGGAGCCGACATCGCGCCACGTTGGAGAAGCGGCGCGCCGGGCACAATCCCGCCGTCGCCGGGCTACCGGGCGCGCACCTGCTCGAGCAGGGCGGAGAAGGTTTTCAGGTCGTAGGGCTTGGGCAGGATGGCGACGAAGCCGTGCGCGCGGTAGTTGGCGAGGACGGGATCGCTCGAGTAGCCGCTCGAGGCCACGGCGCGGACCTCGGGGTCGAGCGCGCGGAGCTGGGTCAGCGCCTCGCGCCCGCCCATGCCGCCCGGCACGGTGAGGTCGAGGATGACGACGTCGAACGGTTTCCCGGCCGCCTTCGCCTCGGCGTAGGCGCTGATCGCCTGCGCGCCGTCGGCGACGAGCGTGGCGTCGTGGCCGAAGCGCTTGAGGGACGCGCCGGCGACGCCGCGGATGATGTCCTCGTCGTCCATCAGCAGCACGCGCAGCGCGCGGCGTTCCGGGGCGGGCGCGGCGCGCTCGGGGGCGGGCGCCGGCAGGTCGCGCGCGGCCGGAAGCCAGACGTGGAACGTCGTGCCGCGGCCGACCTGCGAGTCGACCGCGATGTGGCCCTGGTGCTTCTTGATGATCGAGTGGACCGTGGCCAGGCCGAGGCCGCTGTTGCGGCCCTTGGTCGAGAAATACGGCTCGAAGATCCGCGGCAGGTTGGCGGCAGGGATGCCGGGGCCGTTGTCGGTGATGCTCAGCTGCACGTAGCGTCCGGCGGGGAGGGGGCGAGCGTGCCCGGCGCCACGTCGACGGCGGCAAGGGCGAGCTTGACCACGCCGCCCTCGGGCATGGCCTGCACGGCGTTGAGCACGAGGTTGTGCACGACGCGCGAGATCTGCCCGGCGTCGACGTGCGCAGCGGGCAGGTTGAGCGGGCAGGAGAACTCGCTGGCGACCTTGGCGCCGTGCAAGGCGAAGGTGGCGGCCTCCTGCACGACCTCGGACAGCAGCACCGCCTGGCGGACGGGATCGCCGCCCTTGGCGAAGGTGAGGAGCTGCTGGGTGACGTCGCTGGCGCGCTTGGCGGCGCGCTGGGCCTCGCGGACGTTGTGCCCGACGGCGCGCATGGCGTCGTCCTCGAGGGCGATCAGCCCGAGGTTGCCGATGACGGCGGTGAGGAGGTTGTTGAAATCGTGGGCGATGCCGCCGGCGAGCACGCCGAGCGACTCGAGGCGGGAGGAGCGCTCGAGCTCCGACTGGAGCCGCGCCTCGTTGGCCAGCTGCGCCCGGATCTGCTCGGTCTGGCGCGCGACGCGGCGGCGCAGCACCACGACCCAGGCGACCGCGGCGATGGCGAGGAGAAGGAGAACGGCCGCGGCCGTCGCGATGCGCGCTGCCGTCCACCACGAGGGCACCGCGATTAGCACGATGTCGTCGGGCGAGCGGAGCAGCACGGTGAAGCGGCGCGGTCGTCGGCTCTCGTCAAATTGCATCGAGTAGATGCCGGTCAGTTCCACCACGCTGCCGACGCGGGCCGCCGGGCGGGGTCGGACTCCCGGCAGCTGGGCCTCGAAGAACCGGCCGTTTTCCCGCAGGATAAACCGGGTCTCGTCGGCCCGGAAGGCCACCTCGGTGAGGGTGCCGCGCACGCGCACGAGGCGGGCGTCGAGCTCGAGCTGCAGCGGCAGGGAGGAATCCAGGGCGAGCGGGCGAGGCGCATCCCCCGCGGCGACGACGCGGCGCCATGAGGCGGCACGCAACACGATGCGTGAGCCCTCCCGGCCGGGGAAGCCGACCACCTCGATGCGGTCGCCCGGCTGCGCCGGGGTGAGCTCGCGGCTGAGCACGAGCATGCCGGCGTCGCCCTCCTGCACGAACAGCGCCCGGCCCGGCACGTGGCGCGTGACGGTGCCGACGATGCGCACGCGTCGGTCGATCGTGTCGCGGCCGCCGTATTGGCGCAGGCGCTCGATCGTCCGCGTCGCGGCCGCGAAGGGATCGGCGGCCGGTGGAACCTCGACCGCGATCGACTGGGGGTCGGTCACCCACAGGCGCACGCCGGTGAGTTCGTGGCGGGCGTTGGATTCTGCGGCGCAGACGCCGGCGACGCGGACGACGGCGCCGACGAGCGGTGCAAAATCGGGGTGTGGCGCGGCGAACGCGGAAAATTCGCCGGTGGCGGTCGTGAAATCGAGCCGCAGCCATGGTCCGTCGGGTTCGACGTGCCGGAGGTAGCCGCGCAATTCCACCCAGCGAGCCTCCTCGGCACCGGTGAGCGCCTGCTCGAGCGTGACGCTGCGGGCGGAGGGAACGGACAAGCCGCCGGTGGGCAGCACCGCGTCCAGGTTCAGCTCGGGCGCAAAGGCACCCGCACGGGTCGTGCCGCGCACAATGACGCCGTCGCCGATCAGGGGCGGGGCGGTGTGCTCCGGCCGGCGCACGCAGACACCGCCGCTGGCGTCGGCGAGGTAGAAGAACGCGGCGGCCGGGTGTGCCCAAGTGACCACGCCGTTGATTTCGGCGGGCAGACCCTGAGCCGCCTCCTCCGGGCGCAGTTCGAGCACCTGGGCGGTGAGACGCAATTTGGCCGGTCCGCCGGCGGTGCCCGGTTGGCGGAGCGGGATCGGACGGAAAATGCGGCGAAAGACGGCCTCGTGCAGCGTCCACTCGAGCCCGCCACCGGCGCGTCGGCCGATAACCTCGATCTCGTCGCCGGGTGAAAGCTTGTCGGGCTGGGGAGTGCGGATGAGCAGCTGGCCGGTGTCGTCGCGCATCACGAGCGACTGGCCGGGGTCGTGATGCAGAACCTTGCCGGCCACGTGCAGCCAGTCGGCGGCGGCCGCCTGGCCGAGGGCACCGATGGGAGTGCGCGGCAGGGAAAAACGCGGATCGTTGTGCAGCGTGCCGAGGCTCTCGATGTCCTGGCGCGAGGGTGTCCACAGGTCGATGCGCTGCAAAGTTCCGCTGGGGTCCTTGGTGCCGACGTAGACACCGCGGACCCGGACGCGGGTCGAGTTCAGCAGGGGCACGGGCTCGCCGGGCTGGACGAGCAGGCGCGCATTCACGAGCCAGCCGTCCGAAAGCAGCAGGTATTTGATGTGAGTGGCGTCGATTTCGCTCTGGCCAAAGACGTAGCCCTCCATGCTTACCCAGCGGGCGTCGAGCTGGTCGCTCTGCGTGATCCGCCCCTCGGTCGGCTCGGCGGCGGGCCAGGCGTCCTCGGCCAGCACGGTCACGCGCACGTCGTCGGAAGACAGGCCGGCTTCGGGGATGACGCTGCCGCTGAGGCGGACGCGCTGGCCGGGGCGGAGGGGCAGCGGGTGTCCGGGCACGGTGGGCAGGAAGAACGTCGCGCCCTCGTGTGCGCCCCAGAGCATGTTCCAGCCCGAATCGTAGTAGGTGACGACGAGCTCGAGTTCGAGCGACTGGCGCTCCTTGGGCTTGTAGTGGCGGTAGGTCCAGAACTGGCCGACGCTCGTCAGCGTGGTCGGCGGCAGGTCGGCCCGCGGATCGTCGGGGTCGCCCGGGGGCACGGCGGACGCCACCGCGGCCCACGTAAACGCGAGCACGGCACGGCCGAGCGGCAGCCACGGCGTCCGACGCGACGGTCCGCCGCCCGTCTGGTGACACAGGAGGAAGAAAACAGGCATTGCCCCGATTCGCTAATCGGCTGCGGGCGGGGTTTCTTGACCGGAATCGCCGGGCGCCCGGGGGGCGGGGCGGGGGCGGCGGTGCGTGATTCGCTTTTGCATCCCGCCCGGTCCTTGCTTCACTCCGCGCTCCGATGATCGAAGTCGAAAACCTCACGCGCGTCTTCCGCACCTACAAGAAAAAGCCCGGCTTCTGGGGTGGCGTCACCGGGCTGTTCAAGCGCGACTTCGAGGAGACGCGCGCGGCGGACAACATCAGCTTCTCGATCCGGGAGGGCGAGTTCGTCGGCTTTCTCGGCCCCAACGGCGCGGGCAAGACCACGACGCTGAAGATGCTCTCCGGGCTCATCTACCCGACCGGCGGCCGCGCGCGCGTGGCGGGTTTCGATCCCTCGAAGCGCGAGAACGCCTACCGCCGGCTGTTCGCGCTCGTGCTCGGCCAGAAGAACCAGCTCTGGTGGGACCTGCCGGCCCTGGAGTCGTTCTACCTCCTGCGCGCGATCTACGGCCTCGAGCCGAAGGAATACCAGGCGACGCTCGACGAGCTGGTCGCGCTGCTCGGCGTCAGCCACAAATTGAACGTCCAGGTGCGCGAGCTCTCGCTCGGCGAGCGCATGAAGATGGAGCTCATCGCCGCGCTCCTGCACCGCCCGCGCGTCCTTTTTCTCGACGAGCCGACGATCGGCCTCGACGTCGTGTCGCAGAAGAACGTCCGCGAGTTCCTCCGCGCCTACAACCGGAAGAACAAGACCACGATCCTGCTCACCAGCCACTACATGGCCGACATCTCGCAGCTCTGCGAACGCGTGATCGTGATCGACCACGGCAAGAAGATCTACGACGGCGACCTCGACCGCATCGCCGGGGCCGGCGCGCGGCAGCGCATCATCAAGTTCAAGCCCCGCGACGGCGCCTTCCCCACCGACTGGAAACCCGCCGCCGGCGAGGCCAAGACCTGCGAGGACGGCGAGATTCTCCTCCACGTGCCCAGCGAGCAGGTCACGGCCGTCTGCCAGCAGATCCTCCAGCAGGGCGCCGTCGACGACATCACGATCCAGGATGTCCCGCTCGAGGACATCATCAGCGAGATCTTCTCGCGCGGCGCGACGCCCCTGACCTGACCCATCGCATGAAGCGCGTGTTGATCGTCGAAGAGTCACGCGATCTCCGGCAACTGCTCCGGGAGATGCTGCCGGCGCTCTTCCACGATTGGGAGACGGTGGCCGCGGAAAGCCTCGAGGAGGCCGAGCGGCTGCACCGGCACGAACTCTTCGCCCTCGCGATCCTCGACGTGGACTACGGCGGGGCGCGGCGCGGACTCGATCTGTTGTGCGACTGGACGGGCACGGCGCGCCGCTGTCCGGTCGTCGCGACGACGATCTCGCACGTGCGCGTGCCCGAGATCTGGACCCACAACCCGGCCGAGGTCCTGCTGAAGCCCTGGGATGTGCACGAGATCCGGGTGCGGCTGGCGCGGGCGGTGGCCGGCGGCGCCGTGATGGCGACCGCACCGGTGCCGGCGCGAGTGGATGGCGTGGAGCTGCGCGCGGCGTTCACCTTCGCCGGGGCGAGCGTGACCCCGGACCTGGAGTGCCGGTTTCCCGACGGCCATTGCGAGAAGCTGGGCGCGAAAGAATACGGCATCCTCGCGAACTTCGCGCACGCGCCGCAGTCCCTGGTGCTGCGCGAGGAGCTGCTGCGCGAGGTCTGGGGCGCGGATGCGAACTCCCAGTCGAATTCGATCAACGTCTACGTCTCGCGGCTGCGCCGGCTCTTCGCCGAGCACGGCGGCGATTTCGAGGGCACGGTCACGACCGAAGCCAAGGTCGGCTGGCGCCTCGCCCGGCATTGAGATGAGCACGGCGGCCGACCATCCCATGCTGGAGGTGCTCGCGGTCGACGACGACGTGGCGCAACGCGCCGTGCTCAACGTCACCCTGCACGGGATTGCGCGCGTGCGCTTCTGCGCCACGCCGGACCAGGCGGTCGAGGCGGTGCGCGCGGCCCGCTTCGACGTCGCGATCCTCGACGTGCACCTGCGGCGGTCGCGCGAGGACGGCTTCGACGTTGCCCGCGCGGTGCACGAGATCGATCCCGACCTGGAAATCCTGCTCTACACCGGCGACGACTCCGCCGAGGTCCTGGAGAACGCGCTCGAGGTCCGCGCGCTGCGGCGGATTCTCAAGGCCTCGGCGCGGACCGTGATCGTGCAGGCGGTGCGCGAATGCGCCGAGGTCACCCGCCGGAACCGCGTTGCCCATCGCGATGCCGCGATCGGCAAGGAGGCGCGTCGGCACCTCGAAGAGCAGACCCGCACGCGGGAAATTTCCCGCACGGTGGCGGATCTTTACCGTGGATTCTTTCACAGCCTGGCCAATGAGCTCACCGCCCTCGGCGTGACCGGCGCCGTGTTTACCTCGCTGGCCGAGCGCGCCGGTGCGGCCGGCGGGCGCGCCGCCGCGGACCTGCGGCGCGCCGCGGGAGCCAATTCGGTGACGCTGGCACGGATCTCGGAGATCATGCGGCAGATGACGACCGAAGCGGGCGACCTGATGAACGAGAACCAGCGCGCGCAGGTGGGGGTGGCACTCCACGCGCTGGCAAAGATGTTCGTGACGGATGTCCGTCTGCGGGGGGGCGTGAAGGTTGTGCCCCCGCCGCTCGAGCTGGTGCTGCCGGTTTCCTCGGTGGCGCTGCTCAATGCCCTGCGCAACGCGGGGCATTTCCTCCTCGAATGTGGAGCGGGGAACGCGACGCTGGTCGTCACCGCCGAGCGGATCGAGCGCGCGGAGGCTGAGAAGATTCTCTCGCGGGAGGATAATCTGCTGGTGTTGAACCGCGACGCGATCGTGGCCGCGCGCTATGTGCGTTTCCATTGCCGTTCCGACGGCGCGATCCTGACCGGGTCCGCCCTGTCGGCCGCGCTGGCGGGCCCGCCCCAGGCCGGACTGCTCTACGCGCTCGCGCATCTTTCGGCGCGCTTTTCCGCGCCGGTGGTGTGCCGGCAGTCGAGCGCCGGAGGCGTGATCGAGCTCCTGTTTCCCGCCTGGAGCTGATCTTACGCGGCGGCGGGCAGCGTCATCACAAAGGCGCCGTCGCGGTAGTCAAACTGCCCGCCGTGACCGATGGTCACGATCAGCATCGTCGAATGCAGTCCGACGCCAAAGCCGGTCCGCCGGCCGGTTGCCGCGGTGGCCTTGGTCGTCCGGGCGAACAGGTCGCGTGTGAACACCGCGTCCCGGATGTGCTCGGGTAACCCACGACCGCTGTCGCGCACGCGCACCTCGACCCAGCCCGGCGCGCCGGCGTCCATTTCGATGCGAATCCAGCCGCCGCCCGCGCGGGCGACTTCCTCGGCGGAGTTGCGCAGAAGATTCGTGAGCGCTGTGGTGAATTGCCAGGGTTCTACCATGACCCGGCAGTCGGTGGCCGGCGGCAACATCTCCACCCGCGCCCGGCTCTCGGCAAAGTAGGAGTGGTTCAATTCGAGGGCACGGGCGACGAGCTTCGGGAGGCTGTGTGGTTCGAGGGCAAACCGTTCCCCCCGCGACAACGCCATGAGGCCGTCGACCGTGGATTGGATGCGCGCCGTCTCCTTCAGGGCGAAGTCATGCAGCTCTTCCAGGTTGGCCTTGGCCATGCTGGGATCGGCCTCGACGTAGGCGCGCACGATCGCGAGCGGATTGCGGAGATTGTGTGCGATGCCGGCGGCGAGCTTGCCGGCATAGACGAGTTGCTGCTGAGCATTCTCGCGCTCCAACAGCGCACGTGTCGTGAGCGTGTGATGGCAGGCGAGCGCCCAAGCCTGGAGGGCGGCGATCTCCGGCTGAGTGAAGCCGAGCGGACCGTGTTTATGCCCGGTCAGAAGCAAGAGAAGCACTTGATCCCGTTCGATCACCGGCACACAGAGGCCAAAAGCTGTGAAGCAGGGATCGATTGACGGCAGTCTGCGCGTGAGCCACCAAGGCGCGCGTTCGAGCGCACTGCATTTTAAAAGAACGTGCCCTTCGTCGAGCGTGCGAGGACATTCATCCGGAACATGATGGGCAGAAATCAGCCGCAAAGGTTCATTTGTAGTATTGCGCCAGTAGATCGCGACTTCATGGGATGAAATGGTCTTCGCTAGACGTTGGGCGACCAGCGCGTGCAATTCGTCGGCGGGCAATGATGCAAGATCAGTCGCTGACCGCTGTAGCTTGAGAGCTGCGTCGAATGAGTCCTTGGCTAAGGTGCTGTCAAGCAGGGCACCCGAAATGGAGTCGAAAACTAAAGCAAGTGCGATACCGCTCATCGCGGCAGCGAGCACTTGGATTTCACGAGGAAGACTCCAAGTCTCTTCGAGTAGCCAAGTGATCACGAAAGCGGTTCCGATCAGACTGATCGAACGGCGTAAAACTGTCAGCACGTGGTGGCGTGTGTCTAGTAATTGCTGGCTTGAGAGTGCCCAGGCACAGATTACGAAGAACACTGAAGCGATCACAGGTGCGCCGCGCGCCAATCCAGGACGAAAGAGCGGTAGCAGAATTGTGAAACAAGTGGCGATTAGAGCAGCGACTCCGCCGCCCACGAAGAAAAGTTTCGCCATTGAAAGAGCGAAGCCACGAAGGCGGGTGATGGCTGTTACTGCATAGGCCGGCAGAGCAACGAAAAGCAAAATCTGACCGATCTGATGCGTAAGATAAAGCGCACCGTAGAGATGATGCTGCGGGGTAGATTCAGCTGGCAAGAACCACGGTGATAAAGCCAGCACAGACAGGATGCATGCGGCGATCATCCAATATCGACCGGCGTCAAAGAAGTCCCGCCAGGAACCGTTAGGAACTACCGCGCATCTCCCAACCCACCAAATTATCCACGGAAAAAAATCACCCACGGCTGCTATCATTCGCAGCCAAGGCACCGGGTTCTTTATCCACGGAGCTGTAACAATCCAAAAGAGATAAATCCAGAGCCCGGTAACGACGGTTGCGAATGCCAAGGCCTGGCTAACGAGACTTCGCCTATCTGACCATATGACGCCTGCTCCAACACTGACCACGATAACCAAGCACGCGAGATAGAGATTCATCGAAATCTCGCTGAGCGTTTTACATTGCTAAAACGCCCCCAAGACCATTTCGAAGCGAATATCGAACAGCCCAACGAGAGATGCTCCATGATGGCATTAAATGTTGAGGCATTGTGCTGTGCGCGGTCAACCGCACATTCTATCTGTTACCGCTCTAATGCTACTACCGAGGCCTGAGTACACGCGTAGCTAGCAGAGCACCTTCAAAGTATGCCTTCCACGCATCAATCGATTGGATTCACCGTGTTTTGGGCCTTTACGGTGGTCCCATCGTGTTGGCATGCGTGGAAGGCATGCGGCTAAGCAAAGGCCAGCGACACCGAACGAAAACGATATCCCCCTAAAAAAGCTCTAAATGGCCTTGGGTGGGGTGCCCTCAGGCGGCGGTCCGAACTGCCTCTCCACCCGGCAGCCCACCGGTGGCCGGCCCGCCCTTTGCTTTTGACGTCAAGCTCGGGGCTGGCGAAACAGGCGCTCGATGAGTTCCCTTTCGCTTCCAGCAATTCCGGCGCGCGAGCGAACACGCGCGCTTTCGATCGCTCTGTGCAACAAGGCTATTGAGGTCGCCGTGCTGTCGAAAGTGCGAGGGTGGCGTGGTGAGCCGAGCAAATTCGACCGTTGGGCGCTGGCTGCCATTCACGCGCTGATGCTGGCGCAACTTGGACGCATGCGTCGCGCCCACGCCATGCTCGAGCAAGACGTAAAAGCGGGGAGGCGAGAGCGCACCGGCCTGCACAATTCGCACGTGACACTTTGCGCGCCCGATCTCGCCTGGCAGGCGGTGGCAGACGACGAAGCTATCGCCCTTCGAAACGTCCTGACCGCGGACTTGGAGGTGCACCACATTGGGAGCACGGCCATCGAGCGACTTGCGGCGAAACCGATCGTGGACTTAGCCATTGCGCTGCCGTCCGATCGGTTCGATGCGGAATTCGCAGTGGTTCGCTGGAAATTGAAAGCGCTTGGTTATCGGTATCTCGGTGTCCGTGGTGGACATTTTTTCGAGAAAGCCTCGGCTTCCGTCCGCACGCATGCACTGCAGGTCCATCCTTCGGATAGCCCAATCTTGACCGAGTTGCTGCGTTTTCGTGATGCACTGCGGCAGGACGACATCTTGCGTAACGATTACGAGACGGTGAAGAGGACGCTGGCGGCGTTTTTTCCCCAGCGGCGCTTGTTCTACGTTTTCTACAAGTCGCACTGGATTGACGACTGGCAGTGGAGACACTCCGGCGTGGCGGATTGGGCCTGTTGGTTCTTGGGTCAGAAGAAGGCGCATGCCCGTCTCGCTAGCGGCGTGCGCCAGGTAGGTTGCCGGCGCGACGCAATTCGCCCTTGCGCAGACGGCAGTCGATTTCAAAGTGACGGCACTTCAACATCCTAGAATGCAGCATTGTGATCCGCACGGTCGGGCTACCGTAGGGGCAGACGTTGATCGGGAAGAACGTCGGGATACAGCGACGACGCTGTGTCGGACGCAGCGACAGGTCCCGTGGGTGCGGCAGCCTAAGGACGAAAACGATCTTCGAGCCTTGCTCGCCGAAGCAGCAAAGGCTGGCCAATCGATCCAAGCGATCAGCACTGGACGTAATTGGGGATTCGGCTCCTTTCTACCGTTTCGCGACGGCACGGCCATTGTTGATTTTCGGAATTGGCGTGAAATTGGGCCTTTAGATCGCGATACACTGTCAGTGCGAATTCAGCCCGGAGTCACACAAGGCGATCTGCATGAGTGGTTGCAGGAGCATGCGCCTGATTTGGCGTTCAATGTCACGGGAGCTGGCACCCAGACGAGCATTATCGGTTGTGCTTTGGAGCGAGGACTGGGCTATGCGGGGGAGGTTGATCGGTCGATTTTCGGCTTGGAGGTTATGCTATCTGACGGCACGTCCCTGCAACCCGATCCGGAATGGTTCCACCCGGCACGCGATCATGCGTCGGGACCGCTCTTTGATGGGCTCTTTTTTCAGTCGAATTACGGGATTGTAACTGCGGCACGCGTGAGACTGCGTGTGCGTCAGGAGAGAGAGTATGCAGTAATCGTCAATGGGGCGCTCGCTCATGTTCTCGGAGTCTTGCGCGAATGTTACCGTAGGCAGATCCTTACATTGCCGACGCATGTTTCTGAGCCTGGAAGAAGCACGCGCGTGGCGATGGGGCGATTGAGGGAGTTGCGCGGCCAGAATGTGTCTCCAGAGGAGGTGACGCGCCTATTTCCGGAAAAATCCGACCACGTTGCCATCACGGCCCAGCATGGCCAAAGTCGGATAGTTAACGCTTGTTGGAGGGAGCTTAAATCGTTGCTGCCTTCACGCACGACAGCGTGGCGCATGGACGCAACGCGCGGACGGCAGTTGTTGCGCTTAGCTCGATTGCTGGGGGTCCGCGGACAAGCCGATCGGTTAGAAACATTTCTTCCCCTCCTTGGCCTGACTTGGGGCGTGCCGTCAGATATCGGGCTGCATTCACTCGAACTTTCGCAGAAGGATCTGCTGAAAGCGGATCGCGCTACAGAGGGCGCAATCTACGGAAACGGCGTAAGCGCGTTGGACGCCGGACATGCGCAGCGGGTTATCAATATAGTTCGCGGTCATTGGCCCGATGCCGCTTGCACCTATATCGTTATGAACGCGCACTGTCTCGTCACAATATTTACGTTGCATTTTCGAGATCATGAGGTGCCGCTGGTCAAGAAAGCCGAGCGCGCCATTCTAGACAATCTGCGTGCCAACGGATATCCGCCCTATCGCCTAGGAATAAATCTAGCCGGCCCTGCGAGCGGAGAGATTCATGCTCGCCTGAAGGCGGCGCTCGATCCGGCAAAAATCATCGCCCCCGGACGTTACGAAAACGCATGAGACGTCGAGTGAAGATTACTGGATTAGGGCCGGTCACACCTGCCGGAATCGGGCGCGAGGCGTTTGCACGCGGCATCAATGAATCTATCAGCCGGGTGCGCGTAGTCGAGCGACTGCTCGATCAAGGTCAGTTCATCGCTGCGGAGGTGCCTGATTTTCGGCTATCCGACTGGATAACCGTGGACGGAAGCATGAAAAGATTGGCCCGTCACACACAGTTTGCTTTGGCGGGAACAGCTTTGGCGTTGGCCGATGCTGGATTGGCCGCATCTGACTTGGCCGGGTGCAATCCAGCCATCGTCAACGGATCGACGCTGATGGATCTGGAGAGTATTTATCGGACGATGGTTAACACGGCAACAAAAGGCCCCCGCTATGCAGTGCCTACTGCGGTCGTCGATTCGCAGCAAATTGCCGTGCCGGCGCGCATTGCCGAATGGCTGGACACTCCGGCTCGCGTTATCTCGCTTCAGACAGCTTGTTGCTCAGGGCTGGATGCTATCGGGCACGCGGCTGAGTTGATTGCGACCGGCCAGACCGATATCGCGCTCTGCTCGGGGACGGAGTGCCCCGTTCTTTATCATCCTATGCTTGAGCTGGGAATGACGCGGCTGTCACCTCAGAACAGCAATGCCCCGGCATCTATGGGGCGTCCATTTGACCTATGGCGGAGCACAGGCGTGATTGGTGAGGGAGCTGCGGTATTGCTTTTGGAAAGCGAATGCAGCCCACGCCCCGCTTATGCTTGGGTGTGCGGCTATGCTTACTGCTGCGATGCTGCGGGTGTTTCCGGCAACGGAATGACTGAAGCCATGCGCATGGCGCTAGCGAATGCCCGACGCAATGCCGCAGATGTCGATTTCATCAACGCATGGGGGCCGGGACATGAGACGGTTGATCGTGTCGAGGCTCAGTGTCTGCGCGAAATCTTCGGCGACCGCTTGTCCGAGATCGCCACTGTTTCTTTGAAGGGAGCAATCGGTAACCCGCTCGGCGCTGCAGGTGCGATCCAAGCGGCCAGCGTTTGTCTCAGTTTTCGGAGCGGTATCGTTCCACCAACAGTTAACTGGGAGACACCCGATCCTGACTGCCCGCTGAACCTTTCCAATCGCGCGCGAGATATTCAGCCGCGCGTCGCGCTGATCAATGCCCACGGTTTGGGCGGCAGCAACGCGTCACTTGTGCTCGCAGCGTCGTGAACGCGCAACTGCTTACCTTCGTCATCGCCGTTTCTGTTGGCGTGAGCGTCTTCTGGTCGAATCCGCACCGTCGGATTAATCAGGCGTTCACACTGATGTCCCTTTTTTCCGCTCTGTGGCTGGGGATGCTGTGGACGTTAACGCGGCATGGGGTGACGCACCAAGTCATATGGTTGAAGGCCATATCAGCACTAGGCGCGTATTTCCCGTGGATTTTATGGTGGATAGGCCGCTGTGCCATGCAGCCCGAGAGTCGTTGGCGCGATTTCTTCGTGGACGGATGGTATTGGGCTCTATTTGCCATCACGATGACCGGGATTGCTCTGTCGGATTGGTTCATCCCGGCGCACTCGACACCGGCGCATCCTGTCCGGGGACCGGGCTACTTGGCTCATTCAGTGGGACTGGTCTTGGCCTTTATCGTCTTGGTTGCCCAAGCGACCCTTCAGATGCGACGGCTATCGGGCATTCAGCTGGTTGAAGTGCGCACGCTGCTGATCGGCGGTGCGATTTCAGGCCTAGTAGGGCTGGCATTTACTGCAATCCCACCATTGGTCGGGTTGCCTACGATGGCCCCATATGCGTCGACAGCGGTGCTTATTTTCTATGCCCTAACCGCTTGGGGGATCACGAGCCGGCGTATTTTGGATGCGCAGCAGCTCTTTTACGCAGTGCTTCGCCGAGCGGTTGTGTTGATCATCACAAGTCTACTGCTTTCGCTATGGCTGAAATATACTACTCAGCTTCTGCCAGCCGGTGTCGCAATGATTGTCGGTCTCGCTGCCTGTTTGGCATTTGCGATCGTTTTCGAGCAGCGAACTAAGGACAATGTTTTTTCCAGTCGAACGCGATTGGCTGAGCAAGTGCGGGCAGCGATGCTCAGTGCGAGTCGTGACGAAACCGAGCCAGAGATACTGACCAATCGTTACAGTGAGATTTTGCGAAGCTGGGCGCGAACCAAACGGGTGGAGATTCACTCTGTCGGTGATGCGCATGAGCGATGGGACCTCGATCGAGGCAGCCCGGGGATGCGTATGTTGATGGAAGAGCGCTGGGCGACCCCCGAGAGCCTCGGCCGTAGACGTGTCACGCCAGCGGTTGAGGAGCTTGATCGATTTCTTGCCACTCGAAAGCTTGGTGTAGCCGTGCTTAGCCCGCCAGCGCGTGACACTCCGCCAATAGCAATCACCCTCGGACGACGTGAGGACGATATGCCGTTTCTTTGGCCTGATATCCAGAATCTGCTCGAATGGTCCGAGCTGATGGAGGTGGCTTTGTCGCGTGCGCAGCTGGTGAAGCGCGCTCGCGAGACCGAGCAGGTGGCCACCGCTGGGTTGCTCGGAGCCAGCCTGGCGCATGAGATCCGCAACCCGCTCGTCGCGCTCAAGACCTTCGCGCAGCTCCTGCCGGAGCGACACCAGGATCCGGAATTCCGGGTGGAGTTTTCCCAGGTCTTCCAGAAGGAGGTCGCGCGCATCGAGGGCCTCACGGAACAGCTCCTCAAGCTCTCGAGCCCGCGCAAGCCCGTCATGCGGCCGGTGCGGCTGAACGAGATCGTGCTGGACTGCGCCGCGCTCATGCGGCCGAAGTTCGCGGAATCCCGCATCCAGCTCCACCTCGACCTCACCCCGGAAGAGCGCTCCATCAACGCCGACGCCGGCAGCATCAGCCAGATCATCCTCAACCTCCTCGTGAACGCCCAGCAGGCGCTGGCAGACCAGTCTGGCGACCGACTCGTCACCGTCCGCACCCGCCTCGGCCCGCGTGAGATCACCCTCGACGTGATCGACAACGGCCCGGGCGTCTCCGCCGAGCAGCGGCCGCGCCTCTTCCAGCCGTTCAGTTCCGGCAAGGTCAACGGTTTCGGGCTTGGCCTCGCGATGAGTGCCAACATTATGCGGGGCCACCGCGGGAGTATCGCGTTGATCGAAACGGGGCAGCCCGGCGCGACCTTCCGGCTTTCGTTCCCATGTCCGCCATCCTGATCCTCACGACGCCCGACCCGCGCCTGTTCGCGGACTGGTCCGCCCAGCTGCCGTATCCGGCGGTGTCGCCGGCGTCGCCCGAGTTGCTGCGCCGGGAACTCGCCCAGAACGGCGCCCGCGTCTGGGTCAAGGACGTCGCCGATCCGCGCAGCCTGATCGGCACGCATCCGGACGTGATCGTCATCGTGGTCGGCCAGGCGCAGAGCCTGCCGTTCGAGCAGGCCCGGCTCGCCGGCGCCGGCCGTTTCTTCCTGACCTACGAGGAAAGCCGCACGCTGCTGAAGGACACCCTGCGCACCGCCGCGGAACTGGCCGAGAAGAACGCCATCATCCAGACGCTGCAGGCCCGCGGCAGTCGCACGCCCTCGCCGCTGGCCCGCGAAACCGCCCCGGCCGCGGCGGTCGACGACCTGAGTTTCATGGAAGCCGCCATCGAGCACCTCGAAGACCGCGACCGCGTGCTCGAGGAGTTCCGGCGCGCGGCCCAGACCCTCCTCCAGGCCTCGCGCGTCACGCTTTTCCTCCTCGACGGCGACGCCTTCCGCTCCGACCGCTACGGCTGGACCTGCGCGAGCGGCAGCCCACTGGCCCAGTGTATGGAGGAGTTCCCTTGCGCGATCGACCTCGACGACTGGGTCGGCAACGCCGACCCCGCGACCGAGAGCTACATCCGCCAGCAGATGCAATCGTGGAGCGCGCGCCTGCTCGTGCCACTCTTCGAGTCGGGCCGGCTGGCCGGCTGGGCCGCTTACGGCCCGCGCGCCGACGGCCGTTCCTATAGCGCCGCCGATCGCGCTCGCGCCCTCGAGCTCGGGCGCCTGCTCGAGCGCTGCCTCGAGAAAGCCAGCCGCCTGCGCGCGCTCGCGGATGCGGCCTATCAGGAAAAACTCCGCGCGAAATACCTTGCCGGCGCCCGCATTCTCGGGGCCGGCGCGCCGTCGGACACGTCGCTGCCGCCCGAGATCCGCGCCCTCGCGGGCGAGGTGCTCCGGACCGGCCGCACCGTCCGGCTCGAGCCGAGCGCCACCGTCCGCTTCCGCGCCGAGGCCGGCCCGATCTCCGAGACCGGCGGGGTGTGGGCGCAGTGGGAGGACGCCGCCCCCGAGCTGGCCAACCGCGCCGCGGCCGCCGAGCGCGAACGCCTCAAGTATTGCCGCGAGTTCGGCCTCACGCTTTCGCACGAGTTGGGCGGACCGCTTGTCACCCTCACGACCTTCCTCCAGCTGGCGCAGCAGACCGGCTCCACGCCGGAGCTGCTCACCGAATTCAACGCCCAGCTCGAGCGCGACGCGGAGAAACTCAAGGGCCTCTCGCGCGTCCTGCACATGATGCAGGAGTTCATGACCGGCGACGTCCGCCGCGTCGACCTGGGCGAGCTCGTGCGCAGCCTGGAGCTGCACGGGGTCCTGCGCGTCAGCGCCGGCGAGATGTCGCCCGTGCTCCACGCCAACGAGACGATGCTCCGCTTCGCGCTCCAGTCCATCTTCGACGCCGTGGTGCGCAACCGCGATGCCGCCGACGGCCCCGTCACCGTCTCGGTCAAGCGCCGCGGCGAGGGCGAGCACGAGACCGGCCTCGTGGTGCTCGCCGGCCGCAACCTCTACCTCGAAGGCTTCGTCGAGACGAGCAAGGGCCCGATGCCCGCACATCCGCTGCTCCGCGTCTTCATCGCCCGGGAGATTATCCGCTGGCACCACGGCCTGCTGCAGGGCGGGCAGGGCTTGACCGGCTCGGAGGTGCAGATCGCGCTGCGTTCGCGGCCGTCGCACACCACCCACCCCTTCGCCACGCTCGCGCCGGCGCGTCCGAACGGGGACGAGACCTCGAAACCCGACCGCACGAGCGTCACGCTCTGATCGCCGCGCCGCATGAGCCACGACTCCGTCATGGCCCGCATTTCCGCCTGGGCGGAGAGCCGGCCCGATATCGTGGCGCTGGTGCAGATCGGCTCGCGCGTGCAGGCCGGCGGCACGGCCGACCAGTGGTCCGACTACGACTTCCAGTTGATCACCCGCCGCCCGGCGCTCTACCGCGATCCCGCCGCGCTGCACGGGCTGGGGGAGACGTGGGTGGTGAGCTCCCAGCGCGTCTTTGGCGGCGCGGATAAGCTGACGCTCATCCTGCCCGGCGCGGCCGAGGCGGACTTCGTGATCCTCTCCGCGCTGGAGCTGCGCATCGCCTTCGCGGCGCTGCGTGCGCCGGGGCTGGCGGCGCTCTGGCCGCCGCCGCTGAAGTTCGGCGTGCGCGACCTCCGGATCGTCGCCTGTCCCGGCTGGCGCGTGATCAAGGGCGGCGCGGCCTGGGAGCGGCGTTACGCCCGCCTCGGGGCGGCCGTGCCGTGGCCGCGGCTGAGCGAGCGGGAGTTCCAGGAGGTGTGCGCGGCGTTCTGGGCCGCGGCCGTCTGGACGGCCAAGAAGATCGCCCGGGGCGAGCTGCGGGCGGCCCAGCGGCATTTTCACGTTTCGTTGACAGAAACGCTCTGGCGCCTGCTCGAGGAGGAGGCGCGCGACCAGGCCCGACCGGCCCGTCCCGAGGCGCGCCGGGCCGAGACCTGGCTGCCGCCGGAGCGCGTCGCCGGGACCGGATTCCCGACGGCAGCCGAGCCGGCCGCCCTGCGCCGGGCGCTCGCGGCCAGTGCGGCGGCATTTGCGGAGGTGGCGAACGCGCTGGCGCGGAGCCGCGGCTGGGCGATGCCGGATCACGCGGCGGTCCGCGAGTGGCTGCGCGGGCAGCTGGGGTGAGTTCCCTGCCGTGCCGCGCCGAGTTCACACTTGCCACGCGGGGCGCGCCGGAAATCCTCAGCCCCACATCATGCCGCGGCCCCCGTCCACCGCCCGCGTCCTGTTTCGCCTCCGAAGAATCGCGTAACATGACCACCGCCCTCGCCCCCGCGCCCACTGCGACCGTCACGCTGCCGACGCTGCTGATCGTCGACGACGAAGAAGGCCCGCGCCATTCGCTGCGCATGGTGTTCAAGCAGGACTTCAACGTCCAGGCCGTCGACAATGGCGACAAGGCCCTCGACTTCGCCAAGAACCACCCGGTGCAGCTCGCCATCCTCGACATCCGCATGGCGGGCAAGTCCGGCATCGACGTGCTGCGCGGACTCAAGGCCATCGACCCGCACATCGAGGTGATCATGCTCACCGCTTACGAGACGATCGAGACCGCGCGCCAGGCGCTGCGGCTCGGCGCCTGCGACTACCTGAGCAAGCCGTTCGACCTTTCGACGATCCGCGAGGCCGTCACGCGCGCCCTGCACCTGCGCCGCATCTCCGAAACAGTCTCCTCCACCTCCGAACGCCTCAAGGCCCTGAGCGAGCAGCTCAACGACGCCTCGGTGAAGGAGGAGATGGCGCGCACCACGACCGAGATTTACGCCGGCGCGCTGCACGACATCAACAACCCCCTCACCGTCATCACCGGCTACGTCGAGCTCCTCCGCCACAAGCTCGACAGCGTCGGCTCGCTCTACGGCGCCGACCTCCAGGCGGTGCGCGATGACGTCAACCTCCTCGCCAAGCAGGTCAACACCTGCGCCGCCATCACGCGCCGCTACCTGCGCTTCGTGAACAAGCGCAGCGCGCAGTCGCCCGAGGTTTCGGTCAACCAGGTGATCGACGACGTCCACACGCTGATGCGCAACCACCCGAGCCTGCGCGGCGGCAAGCTCGCGGCCAAGCACCTCGATCGCGACACCGCCGCGCAGATCGGCGGCACCGAGCTCATCCAGATCCTCCTCAACCTCGCGGTGAACGCGTTCCAGAGCAGCGAGCGGCCGCAGACGGTCTGGATCGCGGCCGAACGCTACGACGAGTCGCTGCCGATCGAGCATTTCCGCGACACGCCGGAGGAGCGCTTCATCAACCTCGAGTCCTTCGCCAACCAGACACCGCTCGTCGCCCTGTCCGTCCTCGACCAGGGCCCGGGCATCCCGCAGGACGTGCTCTCGCGCATCTTCGAGCCGTATTTCACGACCAAGGCCCAGACCGGCACCGGCCTTGGCCTGGCAATCGTCACCCGTCTCGTCCGCCACCACAACGGACTGATCCACGTGAAGACCAAGCTCGGCGAAGGCACGCGCTTCACGATCTACCTGCCGGCCAAGGAGCCGGGCAACTCGGCCAATCCGTTCGGCGAGTAGGCGGTCGCATGGGGGACAACGCGCCATGACGATGTCGCTGCCAAGGGAGGCGCGGGCCGGGTTTGCGCTCGCGGTGCTCGCGGTCGCGCTCGGGGTGTATCTGAGCACGCGGCTCGGCAGTCCGGACCTTCTCCGGTTGTTCTACGGCCTCGCGGCGCTGGCCTTGCTGAAGGCCGTTTTCGCGTGGGGCGCGGCCCGCGGCTTTCCGATCCGACGGGAAGATGGCCGCCTTCATCCGGATCATCTGGTTCGGAATCTTGCGATGGCCTTTCTCGCCATTCCGATCGTCCTGCTGGGCGCGGCGCCGCTGGCGCTGATCGCCTTCCAGCTCGCGCGCTGACGGACGGCACTTGCCCGCGCGCCCCGCGATGGCTTCACTGCGCGCGTGATCGACTTCCTCATCGCGCTCCTCGCGGCCGGCCTCGCCGGCGGTTTCGGCTGGTTCTACGCGCAAACGCGCGCGGCCGCCGTCGCCGAGCGCGCCCGCCTCGCCGGCGAGCAGCTCGCCGCCGCCCAGGCCGAGCTGGCGGCCCTCCGCCAGCAGCTCTCCGCCCTCGAGGCGGAGAAGTCCCGCCTCGACACCCTCCTCACCGCCGAACGCGACGCCCTCGCCCGCGCCCAGACGCAGCTGACCGACACCTTCAAGGCCCTCGCCGCCGACGCGCTCAGCCGCAACAACGACGAGTTCCTCAAGCGCGCCGGCGACACGCTGGTGAAGCCGATCCGCGAGTCGCTCGACAAGGTCGACACCAAGATCGGCGCCCTCGAGAAGGCCCGCACCGAGGCCTACGGCTCGCTTTCCGAGCAGCTCAAGGGCCTCGCCCACACCAGCGCCACGCTGCAATCCGAGACGACGAAGCTTTCCCGCTCGCTCCGCTCGACCTCGACCGCCGGCCGCTGGGGCGAAGTCCAGCTCCAGCGCGTGGTCGAGCTCGCCGGCATGCTCGAGAACGTCGATTTCATCCAGCAGACGGCGGTGGGCGACATCCGCCCCGACATGATCGTCCGCCTGCCCGGCGGCAAATCGATCGCCGTCGACGCCAAGGCGCCGATGCAGGCCTACCTCGAGGCGCTCGAGGCCGCCGACGAGGGCGTGCGCAAGGCGAAGTTCACCGAGCACGCCCGCGCCGTCCGCCTGCACATCGACGCGCTCGGCAACAAGGCCTACTGGAAAGCCATCCAGCCCGCGCCGGAATTCGTCGTGCTCTTCATCCCCGGCGAGGCGTTCTACAGCGCCGCGCTGCGCTACGAGCCCGACCTCTTCGAGCGCGGCACCGCCCAGAACGTCATCCTCGCCTCGCCCGCCACGCTCATCGCCCTGCTCAAGGCCGCCGCCTACGGGTGGAAGCAGGAGGCGCTCTCCAAGAACGCGGACGAGATCCGCCGCCTCGGTGTCGAGCTGCACGAGCGCGTCGCCGCCGTCGCCGACAACCTCGACGCCCTCGGCCAGCGCCTGACCCAGGCCGTCACCGCCTACAACAGCACCGTCAGTTCCGTCGAAGGCCGCGTGCTGGTCACCGGCCGCAAGCTGGAGAAGCTCGGCGCCGGCTCGGAAAAGAAGATCGGGGAGCCCCGCCTGATCGACGAGACGCCGAAGGCCCTCACCGCCCCGGAGCTGAAGTCATGACGCCCCCGCTCGAAGGCCGCTGGCGGCCGCTCTACGCCGAGTTCGACGGCGAGCAGGCGCCGCAGGAAGTGCTGCAGCAAACCGAGTTCGAGCTCGCCGCCGGCATCTACACGGTGCGCTTCGGCGGCGTCGCGGCCGACACCGGCTCGTTCACCGTCGAGGCGGACGCGGCGCACCACCTGACGCTGCACGGCGCCGCGGGCACCAATGCCGGCCGCACGATCCCGTGCCTGTTCAAGTTCATCGACGATACGCTCATGATCTGCTTCGGGCTCGGCGGCACCCGCCCGCGGAATTTCCGCACCGCTCCCGGCGCGCAGCTCTACCTCGTCACGTATTCGCGGCGATAGGCCGCCGCTGCCGCAGCCGCCAGACGCAGCCCGCGAACGTCGCGAGGCCGCACGCGGCCAGCACCGCCAGGGCGGACCACTGGATGTGGGGATGGGTGCGGCTTTGGCGGATGACCAGCAGCGGCAGGGCGAGATACCAGCCGCCCGCCAGCAGGCCGAGCCAGTGCATCCAGCGCGGCGCGCCCCGGCCCCAGAAGCTCAGCGACCAGCCGGCCAGCAGCGGCAAGCCGAGCACGATCCACGCGACCGAGCGGCCGGTGGAGCCGCCCACGCCGCCGATGAGGGTGAGGGTCCACACCGCCGCGAAACCGAACGCGGCGAGGAGGAAGTGCAGGCCGCGGGCGGCGAGCACGGCGCGCTCCGCGGGCGCCACGAACGCCGCGCCGGCGAGCAAGGCCGTGCCGAAGAGAATCACGATGGCGCCCTCCAGCGGATCGAGGCCGCCCACCAGCACGGCCAGGCCGCCGGGGACGGCGAGAGCCTGGGTCCATTTTTCCTGCGTTGTCATGACGGGAGGGGATTGTCCCGGATTCTAGCACTTCCGGCCGGTGTGCACCCACGGCAATGTTTGCGCAGTGCCGGCCGGGGGGGATTTTTGCTTTTGCCGCCGCGCGGCGATTCTGCGGCCATCCGCCATGCTGCGCGTTTCCGGCCTGTTCATCCATCCCGTGAAGTCCTGCCGCGGCATTGCCGTGGCGGCGGCGGAGATCGACGCGCTCGGCCTCGTCGGCGACCGGCGCTTCCTCGTCGTCGACGAAACGGGCAAGTTCCTCACGCAGCGCACGCACGCGCGCATGGCCTGCATCGCGACGGCGCTCGATCCCGCGCGCCTCACTTTGTCGGCGCAGGGCGCGGGGACGGTGAGCGTGCCGCGGGCGTCCGACCCGGCGGCGCCGCTTCGCCCCGTCACGGTCTGGAAGCACAGCGCGCTCCAGGCGGAGGATTGCGGGCCGGCGGCGGCGGCGTGGCTGAGCGAGTTTCTGGGGCTGCGTTGCGCGCTCGTGCGGATCGGGCCGGCGTTCGAGCGCCACGTCCTGAAGAAGGCCGGCCGCCCCGGCGACCTGTTCAGCTTCGCCGACGGCGCGCCGCTGCTGGTGACGGGCGAGGCCTCGCTCGCGGACCTGAACGATCGCATCCGGGCGAACGGCGGCGAGCCGGTGCCGATGGAGCGCTTCCGGCCGAACCTGGTCGTGAGCGGCGGGACGCCGTTCGCGGAGGACGATTGGCCCGTCCTGCGGATCGGCGACGTGGTGCTGCGCGCGGCGGGGAAGAGCGACCGCTGCATCGTCACGACCACCGACCAGCGGACCGGCGAGCGTGGCAAGGAGCCGCTGCGGACGCTGGCCACCTTCCGGCGCGACCCGGTGGAGCCTTCGTCCGTCTATTTCGGGGCGAACTTCATCAACGAGTCGAAGCGCGGCGCCCTGCAGGTCGGAGACGCGGTGGTCGTCGGCTGAGCACGCACCCCGCGCGACCGTCCTACAGGGTGGAGGCTTGCGGCGGCGGCGCCTTCGCGGCGCGGGCGGCGAGCCGGCGCGACTCGCTCAGCAGCCAGACCATGTAGCCGACGATGGCGAGGTTGATGACCAGCGCGGTGACCTTGAACCAGCCGACGTGGTGGACGATCTCGTAGATCTCGATGGGCACGTAGACGGCGCCGCTCAAGGCGGCGACCCATTCCGCCCACCGGCGTTGCCGCCACAGGCCGTAGGCCTCGACGAAGCGGATGGCGGAGTAGAGCGCGGCGAGGCTGGCGAGGAGGACGAGGTGCGTGTTGTTCACGTTGCTCATCGCCTCGATGAAGATGTGCGGGTAGTGGTGCGCGGGGTTCAGGTGCAGCCGCGCCACCAGGTGCTCGGCGAAGTGCGCCTCGTCGCGGCCGAGCAGGGTGAGCAGTCCGAAGCCGACGATGAGGACGATGGCGCCCTTGAACGCCTCGAAGGAGGCGACGATGCGGAGGCCTTTGTGGTGCGAAGGGGCGGACAAGGAGGTGGGAGGGTAGCGCGCGACGCGCCGGCGGCAACAGGCGAGTGCGTCGCCCGGGCAAAGAAAGCCGCGACTCGCGTCGCGGCTTTGAATTCTGATGACCGTGCGATCAGGACTGCGCGGGGGCGTCGGCGGCCGGAGCGGCGGGGGCGGCTTCGCCACCCTGCTTCTGGGCCTCGAGGTCCTTCATCGCGGCCTTGCGGCTGAGGCGGACCTTGCCGGAGCGCTCGTCGATGCCGATGCACTTCACCGTGATCGAGTCGCCGACCTTGACGACGTCCTCGGTGCGGCGGACGCGGAAGTCCGCGAGCTCGGAGATGTGCACGAGGCCTTCCTTGCCCGGGAGGCACTCGACGAACGCGCCGAACTCCTTCGTGCCGGTGACGCGGCCGGTGTAGATCTTGCCCATCTCGATCTGGGCGCCGCCACCGCAAAGGGCGTCGATCTCCTGCACGGCGCGGTTCATCGCGTCGGCGTTGTTGGAGTAGATGAACACCTTGCCGGAGTCGTCCTCGGCGATGTCGATCTGCGCGCCGGTCGTCTCGGTGATGCGGCGGATCGTCTTGCCGCCGGGTCCGATGAGCAGGCCGATCTTCTCGGGATCGATCTGGATCGTCTGGATGCGCGGAGCGTATTTGCTGAGATCCTGGCGCGGCGCCGGGAGGGCGGCGAGCATGGTCTTGAGGATCTCGATGCGCGCGTCGCGGGCCTGGAAGATCGCGGTCTTGGCGATCTCGAAGGGCAGGCCGTTGATCTTGAGGTCGAGCTGGAAGCCCGTGATGCCCTTGGTGGTGCCGGCGAGCTTGAAGTCCATGTCGCCGAAGTGGTCTTCCTCACCGAGGATGTCGGTGATCGTGGTCCACTTGGTGATCGAGCCGTCGGCGGCCATTTCGGTCATGAGGCCGCAGGAGATGCCGGCGACCGGAGCGATGATCGGCACGCCCGCGTCCATGAGGGACAAGCAGCCGCCGCAGATCGACGCCATCGAGGTCGAGCCGTTGGAGGCCATGATCTCGGAGACGACGCGGATGGAGTAGGGGAACACGTCTTCGGGCGGGAGCACCGGGACGAGCGAGCGCTCGGCGAGGGCGCCGTGGCCGATTTCGCGGCGGCCCGGGCCGGTGAAGCGGCCGGTTTCGCCGACGGAGAACGGCGGGAAGTTGTAGTGCAGGAGGAACGACTTGGAGGTCGCGCCGCCGGTCAGGCCGTCCATGTCCTGGGCTTCCTTGGTGGGCCCGAGGGTGGTGATGGCGATGTTCTGGGTGTCGCCGCGCTGGAACATGGCGGAGCCGTGCACGCGCGGGAGGACGCCGACCTGGGCGGTCAGCGGGCGGATGTCCTTCTGGCCGCGGCCGTCGGCGCGGACGCCCTTGGCGAGGACGGTCTGGCGGTAGGCCTTGTATTGCAGGTCTTCGAACACGACGTTCAGGTCGACGTCGGTGAACTTGTCGGCGCCGAGCTCGGCGGTGAGGGCGGCCTTGGCTTCCTCCTTGAGGAGCTTCACGGCGGCGCCGCGGGCGGCCTTTTCCTTGCCGAAGATGGCGTCAGCGATGCGCTGGGCGGGAACGACGCGCTCGATGATGGCGCGGGCCTCGGGCGTGGCGCCGACGAGGGCGAAGGTGGCCTTCGGTTTGCCGCACTGGGCCACGAGATCCTTGATCGCGGCGATGATCGGCTGGATGGCCTGGTGACCGAACTCGAGGGCCTTGATGAACTCCTCTTCCGGCAGCTGGTCGGCCGAGCCTTCGATCATCAGCATGTCTTTCTCGGTGCCGACGTAGATGAGGTCGAGCGACGAGGAGAGCATCTGCTCGAGGTTCGGGTTGGCGACGAACTGGCCGTCGATGAGGCCGACGCGGACGCCGGCGATCGGCCCATTCCACGGAATGTCCGAGATCGCGAGGGCGGCGGAGGCGCCGTTGATCATCGGGATGTCGGCGTCGTTGATCTGGTCGGCGCTCAGGAGCTGGCCGATGATCTGGACTTCATTGAGGAAGCCTTCCGGGAAGAGCGGGCGGCAGGGGCGGTCGCAGAGGCGCGAGGTGAGGATTTCCTTCTCGGAGGGGCGGCCTTCGCGCTTGAAGTAGCCGCCCGGGAAACGGCCGGCGGCGGCGTATTTTTCGCGGTAGTCGACCGTGAGGGGGAAGAAGTCCTGGCCGGGGCGCATGTTCTGCGCGACGCAGGCCGTGACCATGAGGTTGGTCTCGCCGACGGTGACGATGACGGCGCCGTTGGCGAGATTGCCGATCGAGCCGGTGGAGAACTGGATCCCGAGACCCGGGACCGTAACGTTGTATTTCTGATTCATTTTTCTGACTTCGGATGGGCTCCGCCGAAGCCGCGGATGCGCGGCGGCCGGAGCGAGGGTTCGAACGATTTTCCGTTTCCGTTCCCCCTGAATCAGCTCCCGAGATATTTCGGATTGCGGTCCCAGCGGCGGCTGGGGCGGCAAGCGGAAATGTCCCGGTAAACTGGACTCGAGGTGAACAAAGGGCGGCCCGACGGTGGGCCGCCCTTCGTGAAAGCGGGTTACTTGCGGAGGTTGAGCTTCTGGAGAAGCTCGTTGTATTTGGCCAAGTCCTCGCGCTTGAGGTAATCAAGCAGCTTGCGACGGCGGCTGGCCATCTGGAGAAGGCCGCGGCGGCTGTGGAAGTCCTTGCGATGCGTGCGCAGGTGCTCGGTCAAGTGATTGATGCGAGCGGTGAGCAGCGCGATCTGGACGTCGCTGGAGCCGGTGTCCTTCTCGTGGGTTTTGAACTGGGCGATAACTTCTGACTTAACGGGTTGTGACATGGTTTAGGTTGTTGATGGCGCGGTCATTTTTGGAGGCTTTCGCCTCGTGCCGCCCGCTTTTGGAGGGCCGGCGGCACCGTTATCCGTCCGGTTGCCCGGACTGACCGTGGTGGGAGCCCGCGACCAGCGGGCTCTCACTAACGCAAGGCGGCATTAACTAAATCGGCCACGGCGCGTGCAAGCGTTAATTTTCGCGGCCCGCGCCGGCCGTTTCGCCTATCCTGCGCGCAGCGTAAGTCCCTTGATGCCATCGCATCCCGGCAGCTTCCGGAGTTTTTCGAGAATCTGGAGGCGATGGTGAAAGAGCTCGTTGCGGACCACGGCGTGCGAAACCAGGACCAGCAGTTGACCGCGCTCGACGACCACCGGGTGCGAGTAGGCGGCGTTGGGGGCGCCGACCAGTTCGACCCATTTCTCGCGGATCGAGTGTTCGAGCGAGTCGTGGCTGATCCGGTATTTGACCAGCAGCTCGTCGATCAGCGCGCCGAGGTCCTGGGTCTTGCGCGGACGCGCCTTGCTCTCGTCCTCGGGCAGGCCGCGAAACGAGGCGATGAGGTTCTCGACCTCGTGGCTGAACTCTTTGGGCTCCTTCGCCATCGCCTATTTCGGCTGGGAGCGGTGCTCGTGCTCGAAGAGCCGGCTGTAGCGGACAAAGGCCCCGAAGGCCGTCGCCCAAGCGATGTAGAAACCCGGGAAACCGTCGAGAAAGCCCAGCCGCAGCACGTAGGCACGGAAAAACCGCCACGCCGGCCGGAACACCGCGGCGCCGATCGAGAAGCGCCCGCCCTTCGCCAGCTGCTGCTGGAGGAAGAGGTCGGCGAACGGGTTGATCTTGGCCACGTGGCTGCTGAGGGTCGGGAACGAGTAATGGTGCAGGTCGCCGCGGAGCGTCGCGACGGCCCCGTCGACCTTCATGTGCTCGTGCACGAACTGGTCGCCGCCCCACCGGCAATGCGCGCGGTTCACGAGGCGGGTGTTGTGATCGGGATACCAGTCGCCGTGCGTGATCCAGCGGTCGATGAACCAGACCTTCCGCGGAAAGCGCGCGGCGCGGAACTTCCGGTCGTCGCCCCGCGCGAAGAAGGCCTCGATCTCCGCCCGCAACGCCGGCGAGACCTCCTCGTCCGCGTCGAGGCACAGCGCCCAGGGCTGCGTGCAGCGGTCGAGCGCCCAGTTCTTGGTGTCGCGGTAGCCCCGCCACTCGGTCTCGAAGACCAGCGCGCCGTGCCGCATCGCCACCTCGGCGCTGGGGTCGGACGTGTTGTTCAGCACCACGACGATCTCCGCGGTCCAGCCCCGCACGCTTTCGAAGCAGCGCGGCAGGTTGTGCGCCTCGTTGCGGGCGATGATGGAGACGGAAAGGGGGAGTGGTTGGGACACGGTCGGTCGCGAGCAGGACACATCCGCCGGGCCAAGGCAACGCGGACGATGCGCGCTCCGCCCCGGCCAAGAAAGGGTTTACTTCACCGGACTCCCGGCGAAGCTGCGCCGGATGTCCGTCGCCATCGTCATCCCGGTGCTCAACCAGCTCGCCTACACGCAGGGCTGCGTGCGCTGCCTGCAGCCGGACCTTGCGGCGGGCGTGCAGGTGATCGTGGTCGACAACGGCTCCACCGACGGCACGCGCGAGTGGCTGGCCGCGCAACCGGCGCTGACCGTCATCCGCAACGAGCAGAATCGCGGCTGCGCGCCGGCCTGGAACCAGGGCATCGCGGCCGCGGGAATCTTGCGTAATGCGCCGGATTCCCCCGCCCCGGGCCAGGAGTCAATTTTGCGTAATACGCAAAATTGGCCGGCCGGGACGGATGCTCCGGAGTGGGTGGTCGTGCTCAATAACGACGTGCGCCTCCCCGCCGGCTGGCTGGCGGCGCTGCTCGGCGCGGCGGAGCGGCACGGGCTCGACATCGCCTGCCCGGCGATGCGCGAGCGCGACGCGAACTACGATTTCGAGAGCTACGCGCGCGATTTCAGCGCGAAGCTCGGCGGCGTCGTCCGCCGTGGCGGGGCGCACGGCGTCTGTTTTGCGGTGCGGCGGGCGGTGTTCGCGCGGATCGGCGGCTTCGACGAGGCGTTCCGCATCGGGCAGTTCGAGGATGCGGACTTCTTCCGGCGCGCCCGGCAAGCGGGCTTCCGCACTGGTGTGGTCGGTGCGTGCTTCATCCACCATTTCGGCTCCGTGACGCAGGACGCGCTCAGCGACACCAAGAAGCAGCGGCCCTACGAGGCGGAGAACCGCGCCTATTTCCGGAAGAAATGGAAGCTCGGCTGGGCGCGGCGCCGCTGGGAAAAGGCGGCCGACGGGCTGCGCGCGTGGTGGTGGCGCACGACCGAGCGCGCGCGCTTCGGGCACTCGCTGCACGAGAAGTGGGACGGCGAGCGGCTGCGGTTTTATTGAGTGGGACCGGCTTCAGCCGGTCCTAAATTCCCGCAGCGTTCGCACCGAGCGAAGGACAACCGTCGCCGGGCGACGGGAGTATTCACTGGGTCGGCTGAAGCCGGCCCTACTTCACAGCTCCTACTTCACAGCTGCGCGCACGGCGGCGAGCACCCGTTCGACCGGGAGGTTGCGCACGCAGTGGTTGTGATACGAGTCCTCGGGCGTGCACTGGCCGGGTGAGACGCAATTCACGCACGGCAGCGGCGGCTGGAGGGTGACGTGGCCGGAGCCGACCGGTTGCCAGAGGTGCATCGGCTGCGAGCCGAAGAGAGCGATGACGCGCGTGCCGACGGCGGCGGCGACGTGCATCGGGCCGCTGTCGTGGCAGACGAGGGCCGGTGCGGCGGCGAAGAGCGCGGCGAGTTGCGTGACGCTCAGGCGCTCCGCGATGCGCACGGCGGGGGATTGCAGGTGGCGGAAGATCTCGTCGACGGTGTCCTGTTCGCCCGGGCCGGCGATGAGGGCGGTGGTGAGACCGAGTTCGGCGTGCAGCGTGTCGATGACGCGCGCGTAGTTTGGCGGCGGCCAGATGCGCCAGGGGCTGCGCGAACCGGGGTGCACCAGCAGGCGCGCGCCGCGCAGCAGCGCGCGCGCGGCGGCGACCTCGGCGGCGCGCGGCACGAGGCGGGTTTCGTGCGTGGCGATGGGCACGCCGACCTGGCCGAGCACGTGCAGGTAGAGATCGGTGATGTGTCGGGTGTCGAGGAACTCCCGCGGCAGCCGCACGGCCGAGGTGTAGAAGCCGGCGAGGTGCAGCCGCTCGCCGTGGCGCACGGTCGCGCGCACGCCGGCGCCGGTGGCGCGGGCGATGACGGCGGTCTTGTCGCGGTTGTCCAGGTCGAGCACGTGCGTGAAGCCCGCGCGCCGCATCCGCCAGAGGAAGGCCGGCCAGGCTGCGGCCGACTGGGGGAAGAGCCAGCGTTCGTCGACGTCGGGGTTCAGCTCGAGGATCGGGGCGTAGGCCGGTTCGCAGAGCACGCCGAGGCGCGCGGTGGGCCAGTGCAGCCGCAGATTCCGCAGCAGCGAGCCGAGCAGCACGATATCGCCGAGGTAACGGCGGCGGATGACGAGGACGTGCGGGGCGGCGGGCACGCCGGGGATGTTGCGCGGCGGCGGCGCCGGGCGGCAATCCAACTTTGCCGGGCTAGAACAGGTTCGTGCGCACCCCGCCCGCCTCGGGCCAGAGCGCGAGCGCGGTGCGGCGCTTCTCCAGCGAGCGGCCGAGGTTCTCCAGCGGCCGCTGGACGGCGTGGCGCACCCGGCAGGCGAGGTGCCAGGGGAAGGCAGCGCCGGCGCGCCGGCGGGGAGCGTGAGCTCGGGCAGGCGCTGCGCCGCCTTGCGCAGGTAGTGCGTCGCGCGGAACTGGACCAGCCGGTAGTCGAATTCGCCCAGGCCGGCAGCGGCGCGTTTCTCGGGCGAGTCGAGGAACTGCGCCACGAGCTGGAGCGTCTCGAGCTGGGCCGCGGCCTGGCTGTGGTTCACGTGCGACTGCTGCGCGGCGTGGCGGCGGAAGGCGACCAGCGGCTCAGGCGTGTAGGCGAGGTCGCCGTGCTCGAGCAAGTGCAGCCACAGCTCGAGGTCGACGAGCTGGCGGAAACTCGGCGAGAAGCCGCGGGTGAGGGCGGCGCGGCGCAGGAGCACGGCGCTCGGCTCGCCGACCAGGTTCTGGTTGGCGAGGAAGCAGCGGCCGATGACCGCGCGGCCGTCGTGCCGGCCGGGACGGCGGAGCGGGTTCCAGAGGTCGAGCGGGCGCGAAGTCTCGTCCATGACGCGCCGCGCGCACGTGGCGAGCGCGGCGTCCGGGTGCGCCTCGAGCAGGGCGACGAGCTGCGAAATGGCGTGCGCGGAGTTGAAGGCGTCGTCGCCGAACAGGAATTTGACGTAGACGCCGCGCGCCTCGCGCAGGCACCAGTTCCAGTGTGCCACCATCCCGAGGTTGCGCGGCTGCAGGACGACGCGGACGCGCGGGTCGCGGCCGGCGATGCGGCGGATCACGTGGGCCGACTCGTCGGGCGAGGCGTCGTCGCTGACGAGGATCTCGAGGTTCGGGTAATCCTGGCGGAGGGCGGACGCGAGCGCCTCCGGCAGGAAACGCGCGTAGCGGTAGGTCGGGATGAGGAGGCTGACGAGCGGGGCGTGTGGTGGCGGCGCGGCCGGTGGACGGAAGGCGGGAGGATTCACGATCTCCTCCGGACCCGGCGTCGTCGTCGCGGTTCGGGCGGCGGCGGCGGCTCCGGGATGAACCCGGCGCGGCCTGTCGCGGCTTTCCCGAGTAACGGGATGGCGCGGCGAATTTCGGGACGGCGCGCGTCAGCGCGCGGACTCGGTGCCCGCCTGGCGGTCGTAGAGCGACTTGTAGAGCGCGTTGCCGGCGTAGAGCGCGGCGTGGTCGCCCTGGGCGACGACGCGGCCCTGGTCGAAGACGAGGATCATCGAGGCGTCGCGGATGGTGCTGAAGCGATGCGCGATGATCAGCACGGTCTTGCCGACGACGAGGTGGCGGAGGGCGTCCTGCACGGCGGCCTCGCTGTCGGAGTCGAGCGCGCTGGTGGCCTCGTCGAGGATGAGGATGGGCGCGTTGCGCAGGAAGGCGCGGGCGATGGCGAGGCGCTGCTTCTGGCCGCCGGAGAGCAGGGTGCCGCGTTCGCCGACGACGGTGTCGTAACCCTGCGGCTGCTTCTCGATGAATTCGTGGGCGTGCGCGGCGCGCGCGGCGGCGATGACCTCGTCGCGCGTGGCGCCCTCGCGGCCGAGGAGCAGGTTGTTGAAGATGGTGTCGTTGAAGAGGACGGGCTCCTGCGAGACGAGGGCGATGTTGCGGCGCAGGTCGGCGAGGCGCAGGGCGCGGACGTCGGTGCCGTCGATGGTGACGCGGCCGGCGGCGACTTCGTAGAAGCGCGGCACGAGGTTGGCGAAGGTGGTCTTGCCCGCGCCGCTGGGGCCGACGAGCGCGCAGACGGTGCCGGCGGGGATGCGGGCGGTGACGTGCGAGAGCGCGGCGTTGTCGCCGTAGGAGAACGACACGTCTTCGAACGCGAGGTC
The DNA here is from genome assembly GCF_047777955.1 of Oleiharenicola sp. Vm1. Classification (GTDB taxonomy): domain Bacteria; phylum Verrucomicrobiota; class Verrucomicrobiia; order Opitutales; family Opitutaceae; genus Didemnitutus. The sequence goes on along the minus strand of NZ_CP180537.1, from coordinate 4,030,692 downwards.
GCCGCGCAGGCGCGACACGGCGACGGGCGCGGCGGGGTCGGCGATGGTGATGGGTTCGTGGAGGACGACCTCGAGGCGATCGAGGGAGGCTTCGCCGCGCTTCATCTCGCTGTTGAGCGCGCCGATCTTCTTCACCGGCTCGTAGGAGGTGTAGAGGGCGCTGATGATCGAAATGAAGGTCGCGAGGTCGACGCCGCTGCCGTAGGCGTAGACGAGGGTGAAGGCGATGCCGCCCGCGGAGATCACCTCGATGGCCGGCGTGAGGGCCTGGGCGTATTTCGTGATCTTCATCTGCGCCGTCACGAGCGCGGCGGTGCCGGCGCCAAAGCGTTCGGTCTCGCGTTTTTCCAGGCCGAAGGCGCGCACCTCGCGGGCGGCGGCCAGGTTCTCGGAGAAGTGCGACGTGAGGTGGCCGAGGCGCGACTGCATGTCGGCGGCGCGCTTGATGACCTTCTTGCCGATGAACCGGATCGGCAGGACGACGAGCGGCACGGCGGCGAGGCAGACGAGCATGAGCACGACGCCCTGGGAGGTGTAGGCGAGGTAGCCGACGGCGAAGATCGAGCCGATGAGCGTGGCCGGCTGCTTGATGCCGTCGTTTGCGAGCTGCGTGAGCGTGAACTGGAGCTGGGCGGTGTCGGCGAGGCCGCGCGAGATGAGGTCGCCGGTCTGCTTGCGCTGGACGAAGGAGAGCGGGAGCAGCTGGAGTTTCCGGAAGTAGTCGAGGCGGATCGCCTCCAGGATGCGCACGCCGGCGTATTGGGTGTAGTAGCTGTTGAGGTAGCCGGTGACCGCGCGCAGGAGGAAGACCATCGGGATGCACGCGGCGATCAGCACCACCGTCGACATCGGCAGGGCGCCGCCCTGGCGATCGAAGATGGGCGGGAAGACGTATTTCACCAGCAGCGGGATGCCGGCGCCGCTGGCCAGGCCGTAGAGCACGCCATAGCTGATGGCCTTCGCGATGGGGCCGCGGACCTGCTTGAGGTAACCGAAATACGGGCGGAAGCGGCGGACGTTCATGGGCGCGGCGGAGAGGGTTAGTCCTTCGCGGCGCGCACGTCGAGTGCGTCGCGCAGGCCGTCGCCGAGGAAATTGAGCGAGAAGAGCGTGAGCGAGAACACGCCGCCGGGGAAGACGAGCAGCCACCAGAATTCCTCCATCTTCTCCGCGCCATCCTTGATCAGCGTGCCCCACGAGCTCATCGGCGGCTGCACGCCGAGGCCGAGGAAGCTGAGGAACGCCTCGAGCAGCATCACGGCGGGGATGGTGAGCGTGGTGTAGACGATGATCGGCCCGAGGATGTTCGGAATCATGTGGCGGAGGACGATGCGGGCGTTGCCGTAGCCGAGCGAGCGGGCGGCCTCGATGAATTCCATTTTCTTCAGGGCCATGACCTGTCCGCGGACGATGCGTGCCATGGTGAGCCACTCGACCGCACCGATGGCGACGAAGAGCAGGATGATGTTCCGGCCGAAGATCACCATCAGCAGGATGACGAAGATCGTGAACGGCAGGGCGTAGAGGATGTCGACGATGCGCATCATGACCGCGTCGACCTTGCCGCCGTGGTAGCCCGCGGCGGCGCCGTAGAGGACGCCGATGGTGAGCGCGACGAAGGTGGCGCTGAGTCCGACGCCGAGCGAGATGCGGCCGCCGTAGAGCATGCGCACGAGCAGGTCGCGCCCGAGCGTGTCGGTGCCGAGCCAGTGCTGCGCCGAGGGCGGCGTGGCGCCGAGGTCGAGGTTCTGGTCCTGGTAGGAGAGGTTGAAGAACAGCGGCCCGGCGAGGCAGAGCACCGTGAGCACGAGCAGCGTCACGCCGCCGCAGACCGCGAGCCGGTTCTTCTTCAGGCGATGCCAGGCGTCCGCGCCGAGCGAGTGGCCCGTTTCTTCGGGCGCGGCGGCGGGAGCGGAGGCAGCGGGCGTGACGGCGCTCATTCGAACTTCAGCTTCGGGTTGAGCCAGACCTGCGCGATGTCGACGAGCAGGTTCATCACCACGAGCAGGCCGCCGTAGAGGATGACGGTGCCGAGCACCAGGGTGTAGTCGCGGTTGAAGGCGCTGTTCACGAACTCGCGGCCGAGGCCGGGGATCTGGAAGATGGTCTCGATGACGAACGAGCCGGTGAGGATGCCGGCGACGGCGGGTCCGAGGAAGGACACGACCGGCAGCAGGCCGCCGCGCAGGGCGTGCCGGAAGACGATGCGCGCCTCCGAGGCGCCCTTGGCGCGGGCGGTGCGGATGTAGTCCTGGTGCAGCACTTCCAGCATACCGCCGCGCGTCAGGCGCATGATGTAGGCGGCGTAGACGAAACTGAGCGTCAGCGCCGGCAGGACGCGGTCGGCCGGCCCATACCAGCCGGAGACGTTGAGCCAGCGCAGGTAGATGCCGAAGGCCAGCGCGAGCAGGGGGCCCATGACGAAGGTCGGGACGCACACGCCGGCCATGCCGATGCCGCTGCAGACGTAGTCGAGCCAGGTGTTGCGGCGCACGGCGGCGAGCACGCCGAGCGGGAGTCCGAGCGCGAGCGCGACGAGCAGCGCCCAGGCGCCGAGCTCGATCGAGACGGGCAGCTTCTCGGCGATGATCTCGTTGACCGTGCGGTTGGTGTATTTGAACGACGGGCCGAGGTCGCCCTGCGCGAGCTTGCCGAGGTAGGTGAGGTATTGGCGCCAGAGCGGCTGATCGAGGCCGTAATGGGCCTCGAGGTTCTTCAGGATCTCGGGCGGGATCGCCTTCTCCGCGGTGAACGGCCCGCCCGGGACGAAGCGCACCATGAAGAACGTCGCCGTGATGATGAAGAGGATCACGGGAACCGTCTGCAGCAGGCGGCGGAGGACGAAGCGGAGCATGGGCGAAGGACGGTAGAAAGAGGACAGGGGATGGCAGACGGTGGCCAGACGGAAAAATTTGCTGGAGACCTCTGAAACAAGAAAAGCAGGGCCCACGGAATACACCGAACACACGGAAGGAATCTTGCTGCTCGGAGCTTCTGTGTGGTCCGTATGTTCGGTGGGTAATTGAGCCGGCTGGAGCCGGCCCTACTGCTGCGGCTTCATCATCGCATCGCGCTTGGCCTTGAACTCGTTGCCGGCGCGCCATTGCGGCCAGGTGTCGCCGTTGGCGATGCGCAGGCCGACCTCGACGAGGAAGGCGGTGTCCTGCGCGGCGCCCTCGAAGGTCCAGTCGGGCTGCACCTCGTCGCTCGGCTTGTGGTAGCGGTTGGCGATGTAGTCCTTCACCTGCTTTTCGGCGAAGTCGTCGGGCTGGCCGATGTAGCGGCGGCCGTTCTTCGGGTAGTAGGAGGGCACGCCGACCTTCGCGAATTCGAAGTGGTCGCTGCGGTAGTAGGAGCCGAATTCCGGATGCGCCTCGGGGCCCATGGTGCGGCCCATGGCCTTCGCGACGGCGACGCCGATGTCGTCGATCGTCGAGGCGCCGAAGCCGATCGTCGTCATGTCGCTCGTCGGGCCGAACTGGTTCGCGCCGTCGATGTTAATGTTCGCGAGCGTCTGGGTGAGCGGGTAAAGCGGGTTCTCCGCGTAGTAGCGCGAGCCGAGCAGGCCCTTTTCCTCGGCCGTGACGGAGAGGAACAGGACGCTGCGCTTCGGCCGCTTTTCCGGCGGGAGCTTCGCCATGAGCTCCGCGATCTCGAGCAGCACGGCGCAGCCGGCGGCGTTGTCGGCGGCGCCGTTGTAGATCTGGTCGCCGGGCAACTTCGGGTCGCGGCCGAGGTGGTCCCAGTGCGCGGAGTAGATGACGAACTCGTCCCGCAGCTTCGGGTCGGAGCCGGGGAGGAGCGCGACGACGTTGCGCGAGGCGACGTTGCGGAGCCGGTTCTCGACCACGAACGAGGCCTTCGTGCCGAGCGGGATCGGGCGGAAGTCGCGGCGCGCGGCGGCCTGCTTGGCCGCCTCGTAGTCGAGGCCGCACGAGGCGAAGAGGCGGCGGCCGGCGTCGTGGGTGAGCCAGCCCTGCATCCCGACCTTGCCGGCGTTCTGGTCCAGCGCGCTGATCTCGAAGTTCTCGCGCGCCCACGAGCCGGTCACGACGGCGAACGGATACGCGGCCGGGCCGGTCTCGTGCACGATGAGGCACGCGGCGGCGCCCTTGGCGGCGGCGATCTCGTATTTGTAGGTCCAGCGGCCGTAGTAGGTCATGGCCTTGCCGCCGAAAACCTTCGGGTCGAGCTCGCCGGTCTGCGGGTCGGTGACGGGCGGGTCGTTGATGAGCATGACGACGGTTTTGCCGCGGACGTCGACGCCCTTGTAGTCGTCCCAGCCGAACTCGGGTGCGACGACGCCGTAGCCGACGAAGACCACGTCGCTGTCCTTGGCCTCGACGCGCGGGGCGATGCGCGCGGTGACGCCGACGAAGTCGTTGATGTTTTCCATCGGCGTGGTGACGCCGTCGCGGACGAACGCGAGCGTGGGGGCGGACGTGATGCCGACGAGCGGGGCGTTCTGGAGGAAGCCGCCCTCGGGGTTGCCGGGCGAGAGGCCGAGCTTCTGGAATTCGCCCACGAGGTAGGCGACGGTCTTGTCCTCGCCCGGCGTGCCGGGGGCGCGGCCCTCGAATTCGTCGGACGCGAGGACCTTCGTGCGTTCGAGGATGCGCGCAGCGGAGGCCGGGTGGAGGAGGGGCTCGGCGGCGGAGGCGCTCGCGGCGGCGAGGAGCAGGCCGAGGAGGACGGGACGGGGCAGGGGCATGGTGGTGTGGTGGGAAGAGAGGCGGGGGCGGGTCAGCCCGGCGGGCGGAGCGCGAGCGCGCGCGCCGTCACTTCGCCGGGGCGGCGGCCCGGAGCGAGGCGTCGCGCACGGCCTTGAACTCCGTGCCGGGTTTCCATTCAGGGATCGTGTCGGCGTTGGCGACGCGCAGGCCGAGCGCGAGGAGGAATTTCGCGTCGGCCGCGGCGCCGCCACAGGTCCAGTCGGAGCGGACCTCGTCGGAGACCTTGTGGTAGTCGTTCACGAGATACTGGAGGCGGAGCTTCTCGCCGGTGCCGGCGGGAGCGTCGAGGAAGTCGACGCCGGAGCGGACGAAGAACGCGGGCACGCCGACCTTGGCGAACTCGAAGTGGTCGCTGCGGTAATAGTAGCCCTTCTCGGGCTCGGAGTCGGGACGCAGCACGCGGCCCTGGGCGCGGGCGATCTCGGCGGCGTAGTCGTCGAGTGTCGACGGGTTGCGGCCGACGACCTCCAGGTCGCGCGTCGGCCCGTAGGCGAGGTTGGCGTCGAGCGGCTCGATGTTGAGGTTGGCGACGGTGCGCGCGAGCGGGTGCAGCGGGTTGCGGGCGTAGAACTGCGAGCCGAGGATGCCCTTCTCCTCGTAGGTCGGGGCGAAGAACAGCAGCGAGCGGCGCGGGCGCTCGGCGGCGGGCAATGCGGCGGTGACCTGCGCGATCTCGAGCATCATCGCGACCGAGATGGCGTTGTCGGCGGCCCCGTTGAGGATCTGGTCGCCGGCGAGCGCGGGATTGCGGCCGTAGGCGTCCCAGTGGGCGGAGTAGACGACGAACTGGTCGCGGAGCTGTGGATCGGAGCCGGGCAGCAGCGCGACGACGTTGCGGGAGGCGACGCTGCGCACGGTGTTGGCGACGGTGACGTGGGCGCGGGCGTGCAGCGGCACGGGGCGGAAGTCGCGGCGCGCGGCGGCGGCCTTGAGCGTGGCGTAGTCCTGCCCGGCGGCGGCGAAAAGGCGGCGCGCGGTGTCGAGCGTGATCCAGCCTTCGACGGCGACGCGCTGCTGGCTGGCGGCCTCGGAGCCGACGTCGAAGGTCTCGCGGCCGGAGCCGGCGGCGATGACGGCGAAGGGATAACCGGCCGGGCCGGTCTCGTGGACGATGAAGACGGCGGCGGCGCCGCGGTCGGAGGCGCTCTCGAACTTGTAGGTCCAGCGGCCGTAGTAGGTCATGGCCTTGCCGCCGAAGATCGCGTCGTCGAGCCGACCGGTCTGCGGGTCGGTGATCGGCGGGTCGTTGATGAGCATGACGACGGTCTTGCCGCGGACGTCGACGCCCTTGAAGTCGTCCCAGCCGAACTCCGGCGCGGTGATGCCGTAGCCGACGAAGACCACCTCGCTGTCCTTCAGCTCGACCTGCGGCTGGCGGCGGCGCGAGAGCGCGATGAAGTCGAGGCCGACCTGCGGCGCGAGCGTCTGCCCGCCGGCGGTGAAGGTGAGCGCGGATTGCGAGGTGAGGCCGGTGCTCCGGACCTCCTGCACGTAGGTGCCGTCGGGGTTGCCGGGCGAGAGGCCGAGCTTCTGGAACTCGGCGACGAGGTAGGCGACGGTCTTGTCCTCGCCTGGCGTGCCGGGGCGCGGCCCTCGAATTCGTCGGACGCGAGGATCTTCGTGCGTGCGAGGATGCGCGCGGCGGAAGGCGCGGGGGTCTCAGCGGCGAGGGCGCTCGTGCAGGCCAGCAGTGCGAACAGGCGGAGGGGAGCTTTCATGCGAAAGGGTGACGTCGAGAAAGAAGCGGTTCCAGAGCGGGTCCTGGCGCCAGCCGGAGACGCGCGGCGCGACGAGGTAGTCCTGGGCGTTGAAGTAGAGCGGCACCACCGGGAGCTCCGCCAGCAGGATCTCCTCCGCCGCGCGGTAAAGCGCGAGGCGACGAACCGGGTCGGTTTCGCGTTCCGCGCGGCGGACGAGGTCGTCGTAGCGGGCGTCGCTCCAGCGCGGGAAGTTGCCGCCGGCGCCGGTCGCGAGTTCGCCGAAGAGCGCGGCGGCATCGTCGTAGTCGGGGATGGCGGGCATGAGCGCGATGGCGAAGTCGCCGGCGATGACGGCGGCCATGTGGACCTTGCCCTCGCGCTGGACGATGGCGGTCTCGAGGCCGAGCTCGTGGCGCCACATCTGCTGCACGGCCTCGAGGATGGCGGGATTCACGTTCCACGCCGCGAGCTCGAGCCTGGGGAAGCCCCGGCCGCCGGGAAAGCCGGCGTCGGCGAGCAGGGCGCGCGCGGCGGCGGCGTCCGGGCGGAGCTGCGCGGCGCCCGTGTAGCCGCCGAGGCCGGGCGGGATGAAACTGAGCGCGGGACGTTGGGCGCCGCGGAGGACGCTGCGCACGAGCGCGTCGCGATCGAGGGCGAGCGCCAGGGCGCGGCGGACGCGGGCGTCGTTCAGCGGCGGGCGGGTGGTGTTGAGGACGAAGTAGCGCGTCTCGTGCAGCGGCTGGCGGCGCAGGACGGGGGCCTCGTAGCTGGGGAGCTTGGTGAACGGGACGGCCATGGTGATGTCGACCTGGCCGGCGCGGAAGGCGCGCTCCTCGGTGTCGCCGCTGTCGTAGATCTGGTAGCGCACGCCGGTGAGGCGGATGCGGTCGGCGGCGCGGTAATGCGGGTTGCGCGTGACGAGGAGGTGCTGGCCCTTGCGCCACTCGGCGAGGACGAACGGGCCGTTGCCGACGTAGCGCCCCGGGGCCGTCCACGCGCCGTCGCGCGCGGCGGCGCCGCCGAATTTTTCCACGGTCGCCGGGTGGACCGGCAGCCACGGGCCGCTGGCGGCGAGCGCGAGGAGGTGCGGTGCGGGCTGCTCGAGCGTGAGGACGAGCGTGCGGGCGTCGGGCGCGGCGACGCCGATCGCGGCGGGATCGGCGAGCTCGCCGCGGTAGAAGGCACGGGCGTTTTTCAGGACGAAGAACAGCTGGGCCTTCGGCGCGCCCAGCGCCGGCGTGAGGGCGCGGCGGAAGGAATAGACGAAGTCCGTGGCGGTGACCGGGTCGCCGTTGGACCAGCGGGCGTCGGCGCGCAGGTGGAAGGTCCACGTCAGGCCGTCGGGCGAGGTTTCCCAGCGGGCGGCGACGCCGGGGAGCGGCGGCTCCTCGTTCGGGCTCGGGACGACGAGGCCCTCGGCCAGCGAGCGGACGAGGAAGAATTCGTCCGGCAGCGTGGCGAGGTGCGGATCGAGCGTCGCGGGCTCGTTGCGCTGGCTGAGGCGGAGGAGTTGTTCGGCCGGGGCGGGCGCGTCGCGGCGGCATCCTCCCCACAAGGCGCAGAGCGCGAGGAGCAGGAGCGCGACGTTACGGCGCGAGGGACACATGCCGATAGTCCATGTGATCCATCGGATTTGGCAACCACCCCTTCACCGACGGCGAGCACAGGTAGACGTGGGTGTTGAAATAGACCGGGATGCAGGGCGAGCCCTGGAGCATGACGAGTTCGGCCTGCTGGAGGAGCCGGGCGCGGGCGGCGACGTCGCTCGTGGTCATCGCGCGGTCCATCAGCGCGTCGTAGTCGTGGCTGGCCCAGCCGGTGTGGTTGTTGCCGGCGTCGCTGCGCCAGAGGTCGAGGAAGGTGGTGGCGTCGAGGTAGTCGCCGACCCAGTCGCCGAAGAGCAGCTGGTAGTTGCCGGTGCGGCGGTTGGCGAAGGCGACCTTGTATTCCTGGTTCACGATCTGCACCTCGATGCCGAGGTCGCGGCGCCACATTTCCTGGATGGCCTCGACGACGAGGCGGAGGATCTCGGAGTTGTTGTAAGTGATCTCGACGGGCGGGAAGCCCTTGCCGCCCGGGTAGCCGGCCTCGGCGAGAAGTTTCTTCGCGGTCTCGAGGTCGCGCGGCGGGAGCGCGGGCACGGGGTAGTCGGGCGTCTCGGGCGGGACGAGCGAGGGCGCGGGCCGCTGGCCGCCGCGGAGGACTTTTTCGACGATGAGCGTGCGGTCGATGGCGAGGGAGAGCGCGCGGCGGACGAGCGGGTTGTCGAGCGGCGGCTTGCGGGTGTTGGCGCGGAAGAAATACGTGCTGAGATACGGATCGATGCGCAGCGATTCGGGCATCGACTGGCGGTAGCTGCCGAGTTTCGAGAGCGAGAGGCTGTAGGTGAGGTGCAGCTGGCCGGCGCGGAAGGCGCGCTCCTCGGCGTCGACGCTGTCGGTCGGGTAGAAGACGATGGCGTTCAGCTTCACGTGCTCGCGGTCCCAGTAGGTCGCGGATTTCTCGACGACGAGGCGCTGGTGCGAGGTCCACTCCTTGAGGTGGAACGGTCCGCTGGTGACGATGCGCTCCGGCGTGGTCCAGGCGGTGCCGCGGCGGTAGGCGTCGCCGACGGCGGCGATGGCGCGGACGTTGACCGGGCGCCAGGGCGAGTTGAGCAGGACCTGGAGGAAATACGGCGCGGGGGCGGTGAGGTGGACGACGAGCGTGCGGGCGTCGGGTGCGGCCAGGCCGACGGCGGAGAACGGGGCCTTGCCCTTGTTGAAGTCCTCGGCGCCGCGGACCATGTAGAGCATGTAGGCGTAGTCGGCGGCCAGCGTCGGCGTGAGGATGCGCTTCCACGACTCGACGCAATCCGACGCGGTGATCGGCTCGCCATTGGACCACCGGGCGGTGGGGCGCAGGTGGAAGGTGTAGGTCAGGCCGTCGGGCGAGACGTCCCAGCTCTCGGCGATGGCGGGGACGGGCTTGAGCGTGTGCGGGTCGAAGCTGACCAGCGGCTCGAAGAGCGCGTGCAGGACCTTGGCTTCGCCGATGCCGGTGACGATGTGCGGGTCGAGATCGCTCGGCTCGGAGCCGATGCTCATGTGCAGCGTGCCGGTGCGGTTGCCGATCTGGACCGGCGTCTCGCGCTTCGCGCAGGCGGCGGCGAGGAAACAGAGAACGCAGGACAGAAGACCGAGGACGAGGCGGCGGGGCATGAGCGTGGAGGAGGGGAAAATCAGAGGCGCTCGATCAGCGCGACGGCGTGGGCGGCGATGGCGAGGCCGCGGCCGATGTCGTCGCTGCCCTCGTTGGTGGTGGCCTTGAGGCCGATGCAATCCACGGGCAGGCCGGTGGAGCGGGCGAGGGCGGCCTTCATTTCGGCGAGGCGCGGGGCGATCTTCGGGCGCTCGGCGATGAGCGAGGCGTCGAGGTTGGCCGGCTTCCAGCCGCGCTCGTGCAGGGCGGCGACGACGCGCTGGAGGAGCAGCTGCGAATCGGCGCCCTTCCAGCGCGGATCGGTGTTGGGAAAGAAGTGGCCGATGTCGGGCAGCGCGGCGGCGCCGAGGAGGGCGTCGCAGATCGCGTGCGTCAGCGCGTCGGCGTCGGAATGGCCCTCGAGGCCGAAGTCGCAGTCGAAGGTCACGCCGCCGAGGACGAGCGCGCGGCCCTTCACCGTGCGATGGATGTCGTAGCCGTGGCCGATGCGGAAGGAGGACATGCCGCGCTCAGCTTTCCGCGGGCAATTCGCGGAGGAGGAATTCCGCGTAGGCCAGGTCCTGCGGCGTGGTCAGCTTCGGGTTCGGGTGCGGATTCTCGAGGAGCGCGACCGGGTGCTTGAGCAGCTCGACGGCGGCGGCGTCGTCGGTGAGGCGCTTCTTCTTCTCGGCCGCCTTGGCGTAGGCGCGGCAGATGAGGTCGCGGGAGAAAACCTGCGGCGTCTCCATCGCCCAGAGCTGATCGCGGTTGAGCGTGCGCAGCATGCCCTCGCCGTGGTGTTCCTTGATCGTGTCGGTGACGCGGTGCGCGAGCACGACGGCGTCCTCGCGGCGGACGATCTTGTGCAGGGCGACGAGCTGCTCGGCGCGGACGAGCGGCCGGGCGCAATCGTGGATGAAGACGTATTTCACGTCGTCGGGCAGCTCGGCGAGGGCCGCGGCGACGGAGTCCTGGCGTTCGGCGCCGCCCGGGACGAAGAGCGTGGGCGTGGGCGCGTAGGACGAGAGTTCGACCATCTGGCGCTGGTCGCGGTAGGTGACGACGAAGAAGTCGACCACGCCGCTGCGGTAGAACGTCGCGGCGGAGTGGGCGAAGACGGCCTTGCCCGCCAGCGGGGCGAGGATCTTGTCGGCGACGGTGCCGGCCATGCGGCGGCTGCTCCCGGCGGCGAGAAGGATGGCGGCGGTGCGGCTCATGGGGTAAAAGCTGAGAGCTGAGAGTCTAGAGTTGAGAGTTCACTGACCGGGAAGTGAGACCGGTCAGGCGCCGTGAAGTTCGGCGAGGATGCCGCGGGCGGCGGCGGCGGGATCGGCGGCCTTGAGGATGGGGCGGCCGACGACGATGTAGCTCGAGCCGGCGCGCGCGGCGTCGGCGGGCGTCATGACGCGTTTCTGGTCGTCGCTCCCTTGCTCGCTGGCCGGGCGGATGCCGGGCGTGACGAGTTGCAGGTGGGCGGGGAGCGAGGAGCGGAGAAGGGAGACTTCGAGCGGCGAGCAGACGAGTCCGCGCAGGCCGCTGTCGGCGGCGAGGCGGCCGAGGCGGGCGACCTGCTGCTCGGGCGCGCCGGCGACGCCGATCTCGGCGAGGCCGGTCGCGTCCATCGAGGTCAGCACGGTGACGCCGAGGAGGAGGAGTTGCGGATTGCTCTTCTGCTGCGCGGCGACGGCGGCGCGCATCATCTCGCCGCCGCCGGCGGTGTGGAGCGTGAGCATCTTGATCGGCAGCGGGCCGAGCGACTCGACGGCCTTGGCGACGGTGTTGGGGATGTCGTGCAGCTTCAGGTCGAGGAAGATGTCGAAGCCCATCCCGGCGACTTCGCGCACGTAGTTCGGGCCGTAGGCCGTGAACATCTGGAGGCCGATCTTCACCCAGCGGAGCTGGCCGCGCAACTGGCGGAGGATCGGAGCGGCTTCTTCGCGCGTGGGAACGTCTAGGGCAAGGATCAGGTCGCAGGGCATCGGGTGCGGAGCGGGGGAACCACTAATGGACACTAACGGGCGCGAATCAAAGAGAGAATTCACCGGAGGGGCCGAAGGGCGCGCGTGGGGCGGGTGACGGAGAACGGAGGGCCGAGGACGGAGGACGGAAGCCGAAGCGCGGCAGGGGGCCGGGGCGAGTTTTGGCTAGGAGGCGCGGCGGCGTTGTGCCTGACTGGGGACGCGCGCGATGAGTGTCACCGTTTTCAGTCCGGCGAAGATCAACCTGTTCCTGGCCATCACGGGCCGGCGGGCGGATGGCTTTCATGACCTCGTGTCGGTGGTGGCGCCGCTGGAGTTCGGTGACGAACTGGTGACGGAGCCGGCGGAGGGCGGGCGGTTCACGCTCGCCTGCGATGCAGCCGACGTGCCGACCGATGCGACCAATTTGATCATCCAGGCCGCGCAGCTCTTCGCCGCCACAACCGGCTGGACCGGCGGGGCGCGGTTCCGCCTGACGAAGCGCATCCCGATGGGCGCGGGGCTCGGCGGCGGCAGCAGCAATGCCGTGGCGGCGCTGCGTGCGCTCGACCAGCTCGCCGGCGGCATCGCCGGCGCGGCGTCGCTCGAGGCGATGGCGGCGCGGCTCGGGTCGGACTGCGTGCTGTTCCTGCGCGCGGCGCCGGTCGTGATGCGCGGGCGCGGCGAGCGGGTGGAGGACCTGCCGCCGGCCGCGGCGGCGCGCCTGCGCGGGCGCCGCGTGCTGGTGTTCAAGCCGAGCTTCGGCATCGCGACCCCTGGGCCTACGGGCGCCTGGTCGCGCGCGGGACGGATTACCTGCCGGCGGCGGAGGCCGAGGCGCGGCTCGCGGCGTGGCTCGCGGGCGGCGCGCCGGCGGAGGCGGTCCTGTTCAACAACATGGAGCCGGCGGCGTTCGAGAAATTCGTCGCACTGCCCGTGCTGTTGCAGGAATTGCGCGACGCGTTCGGCCTCGCGCCGCGGATGAGCGGCAGCGGCAGCGCGTGCTTCGCGCTGCTCCGCGACGACGCGGAGGCGGCGCCGGTCGTGAGCCGGATCCGCGAATGCTGGGGGCCGGCGGCGTGCGTCTTCGAGACGCGTCTCCGCTAGTTACGCATTGACCGCGTTTCGCGCTGCTTCGTTAATCAGCGGACACGCATGGACGCCCGCGGCAAAACCGAGACCGTGATCCGGGGCATCGCCGCCTCGCGCGGCATCGCTTACGGGCAGGTGTTTCTATACCTGCAAAGCGAGCTGGAGATCCCGCGGTATCAAGTCGACCCCGCCAAGCGCGTGCAGGAGATCGCGCGGTTCGACCAGGCGCTCGTCACCACCCGCCAGCAGATCGCGAAGATCCAGCAGCAGGTGCGCAAGAATCTCAGCGAGGAGGAGGCCCTGATCTTCGATGCGCACCAGATGGTGCTCGAGGACCAGGCGCTGATCGGCGAGACGATCCGCGAGTTCGAGACCACGGGCCTGAACATCGAGACGTGCTTCAACGCCGTCGGGCAGCGCTACATCCAGGCGTTCTCGGAGATCGACGACGAATACCTCCGCGAGCGCGCGGCCGACATCAAGGACGTCACGCGCCGCGTGCTCCACGTCCTGCTCGGCCAGTCGGCGGTCAACCTCACCGAGCTGGTGGAGAAGCGCATCATCGTCGCGCGCGACCTCTCGCCGTCCGAGGCGGCCGGCATCGACCGCAGCGCCGCGCTCGGCATCGCGACGGACGGCGGCAGCCGCACCAGCCACGCCGTCATCGTCGCGCGCTCGATGAAGATCCCCGCCGTCGTCGCCGCCCGCGACCTGACGAAGCGCGTGCAGGACGGCGACTGGATGATCGTCGACGGCTACGAGGGCATCGCGATCCTGCACCCGACGCAGGCCACGCTTTTCCGCTACGGCAAGATCCAGAAGGAGAAGAGCTCCTTCGAGTCGCGCCTGCTCGCGGCCAACGAGCTGCCCGCCGAGACGCTCGACGGCGTGCGCGTGACGCTCCGCGCCAACATCGAGAAGGCCGACGAGGTCGCGCTGGTGCGCCAATACCGCGGCGAGGGCGTCGGCCTCTACCGCACCGAGTATCTCTACCTCAGTTCGCACCACCTGCCGAACGAGGAGCAGCAATACGCGAACTACCGCGCGATCGTGGAGGGCCTCGCGCCCGCGCCGGTGACGATCCGCACGCTCGACATCGGCGGTGACAAGCCGCTGCCCGGCAACCCGGAACTCATCGGCCCGGAGGCGAACCCCTTCCTCGGCTTCCGCGCCATCCGCATGTGCCTGGAGAACCCGGAGCTCTTCAAGGAGCAGCTCCGCGCCATCCTCCGCGCCAGCGCGCACGGCAAGGTCGAGATCATGTATCCGATGATCGGCTGCGCCGAGGAGCTGGAGCGGGCCAACGCCCTGCTCGCCGAGGCCAGGGCCGAGTTGAAGGCGCGCGGCCAGGCCTGCGACGACCAGGTGCGCGTCGGCACCATGATCGAGATCCCGAGCGCCGCGCTCGCGGCCGACACGCTCGCGCCGCACTGCCAGTTCTTCAGCATCGGCACCAACGACCTGATCCAATACCTGCTCGCCATCGACCGCGGCAACAACCGCATCGCCCACCTCTACGACCCGACGCACCCCGCCGTGCTGCGCGTGCTCAAGCAGGTGATCGACGCCGCCCACCAGTTCAGACTGAAGGTCAGCGTCTGCGGCGAGATGGCCGGCGACCCGATCTACGCGCCGCTCCTCGTCGGTCTCGGCGTCGACGAGCTGAGCATGACGCCGCCCCTGCTCCCGGCGGTGAAGTATCTCGTCCGCGCCATGAAGTTCAGCGAGGCGCAGAAGCTCGCCACCGACTGCCTGGCGCAGACCGACCCGAAGAAGACCGCCGCCCTCGTCGAGGCGTTCTACGAACAGCACGTCGGCGCGGAGTAGCCGCCGGATTGCACGCGGTTAGGCGGTTTCATACCGCGAGGCGCGCATTGATGCGCGGGCCGGGAAGTGATAGCCACGTGGGCCGTCGGCGGAATGTTGCGGCAAGCGGAGAACCCCCACCATGGCGAACCTCAAAGCGAAGGGCACGATCGGCATCCTGACGGGCGGCGGTGACGTGCCCGGACTCAACCCCGCGATTCGTGCGGTCACGATTCGCGCCTTGCGCGAAGGCTACAGGGTCATCGGCATCCGCAAGGGCTGGAGCGGGCTCGTCTCCATGATCCGCGACAAGGACCACGACAACAGCGAGTATTTCGTCCACCTCACCGAGGAGATCGTGAACCGCGCCGGGCGCACCGGCGGCACGTTCCTGCACAGCTCGCGCACGCGCCCGAGCCACATGCCCAAGGCCAGCGTGCCCGAGCACCTCAAGGCCACCTACAACGCCGACATGAACGACCTCACGCCCGAGGTGCTGAAGAACCTCGAGTGGCTCGGCATCGACCACGTCATCCCCATCGGCGGCGACGACACGCTCAGCTACGGCGTGCACCTGTTCCAGCGCGGCGTGAAGGTGATCGCGATCCCGAAGACGATGGACAACGACGTCCCCGGCACGGACTACTGCATCGGTTTCAGCACCTGCGTATCGCGCACCATCAGCCTGGTGAACACGCTCCGCACCTCGGCCGGCTCGCACGAGCGCTTCCTCGTCGTCGAGGTCTTCGGCCGTTACGCGGGCTTCACCGCGATGCTGCCGACGATGGCCGGCGCGGCCAACCGCTGCGTCATTCCCGAGTGGAAGTTCAACATCGAGCGGCTCACCGAGCTGCTCGTCTCCGACCGGATCAACAACCCGAGCAAATACTCCATCGTGCTCGTCTCCGAGGGCGCCTCCTTCGAGGGCGAGGAGATGGTCTTCGAGAGCGCGGAGAAGGACATGTTCGGCCACGCCAAGCTCGGCGGCATCGGCGACATGGTCGCGTCGCGGCTGAAGGATCTCTCGCCGAAGTTCAACCGGGGCAAGAAGGTCGAGTGCATCAACCAGCGCCTCGGCTACCTCGTGCGCGGCGGCGATCCCGATGCGGTCGACTCGATCGTGCCGATGGCCTACGGCAACCTCGCGCTCGACCTGATCATGCAGGGCATCCATGGGCGCCTCGTGGTGCTGAAGAACGGCCGCTACGACAACCTCCCGATCGAGGTCATCACCTCGACCAAGAAGCTCGTCAACGTCGACAAGTTCTACAACACCGACCGCCTGCGCCCGCACTACCACAGCTTCGAGATGCGCCCGCAGTTCATCATGACGAGCGAGTGAGGTGTGGCGCGGACTCTGTTTCGCCGTCGAGTCCGCCAGATTTGGGGCGGGTGCACGCACCCGGCGAGTGAGGCCGTCGGGCCGCGGGTTGAGAGCACCTCGCCCGCAGGCCGGAGGCGGGCTCGTTACCTTGCGGTCTTCGCGCCGCTGGCAAGGAGGGTCTCGAAGTGCGGCTCGCCTTCCTCGCGGGCGACGGTGGTGACCTCGACCTTCTGGAAGCCGGCCTTCTTCAGGAAGGCGTGGAGTTCGCTCTCCTTGAAGCCAAGCCAGAGGTCGCCGTAGAGCTCGCGGGCCTTCTCGAAGGTGTGATCCTTGAGGTCGAGCACGAGGAGCTGGCCGCCGGGCTTGAGGATGCGGAACGCCTCGTCGACGGCGCGCTGCGGGTGTGCGGCGTGGTGCAGGGCCTGCGAGAGGATGGCGAGGTCGACCGACTTGTCGGCCAGCGGCACCTGCTCGATGTCGCCGAGCTTGTAGCTGAGGTTGGCGAGGCCGTTCTTCTTCGCCAGCTCGGTGCCGACCTCGACCATCTTCGGCGAATTGTCGATGCACCAGACGCGCTCGGCGCGGTGGGCGAGCAGCTGCGAGACCAGGCCCTCGCCCGCGCCGAGGTCGGCGACGGTGATGGCGGGCACGAGGCGCAGGGCGAGGTGCCCGAGAGCCTCCCAAGAGCGGCCGGGGCAGTAGCCCTTGCCGAGGCGGCCGGCGATGAGGTTGAAATACTGCTCGGAGACGCGGCGGCGGCGCTGGAGCACGCGGTCGAGATTCTCGCGGTCCTCGGCGGACTCGGGCAGTTCCGCCACGGAGTCGCAGGCGGCGCGCAGGAGCGCGAGTTGCTTGGGCGGGAGGTTGGCGCGCAGCGAATAGAAGGCCTTCTTGCCCTCGCGGCGGTCCTGCACGAAGCCGCCCTGGCGGAGCAGCGCGAGCTGCGAGGAGATGCGCGACTGGGCCATGCCGAGGATGTCCTGGAGTTCGGCGACCGACAGCTCCTCCTTCAGCAGCAACGCAAGCACGCGCAGGCGCGTGGGGTCGGAGAGGATTTTCAGGCTGTCCCAGGAATCGGCCATGGCGCGCAACCGTATGAGGGCAAGCGGGCGGGTTTACAAGCGCGGCGCCCGGTTCAGGGGAGCCACTTCGAGACCAGCAGCACGCCCTGCCAGAGGCCGAGGGCCATGATGCAGAGGCCGGAGATCACGTGCATCCAGTGCAGCGTGCGCGCGTGCAGGCGGTCGCGCAGCGCGCCGGCGCCGAGGCTGAGCAGCAGCCACCACACGGCCGAGCCGGTGAAGACGCCCGCGACGAGCTCGAGCGCGTGCAGCGGGCTGTGGGCCGAGACGCCGAGGCCGACGCCGGCGAAGATGGCGACGAAGGCCAGCACGGTGGCCGGGCTGGTGAGCGTGAGGGCGAGCGTGGAGAGGTAGGCGGCCTGCCAGCTGCGGGTCGGGGGCGGCGGGGCGTCGGCCGTCTTCGGCGGCGGCTTGGCCCGCGCGGTCTTGAGGCCGAGCCCGACGAGGAACAGGCCGCCGAAGAACTGGAGCCACGACTCCATGCGCATGAGGAACGACGAGATCGCGGTCAGGCCGAAGGCGGCGATCAGGCCGTAGAGCGCGTCGGCCGTGGCCGCGCCGAGGCCGGAGACGAAGCCCGTGATGCGGCCGTAGACGAGCGTGCGGCGGAGGCAGAGAAAGCCGATCGGGCCGACGGGCACGGCGATGGCGAATCCGATGAGCAGGCCTTTGAAAAACATCGGCAGGTCCGGCCACGATTCCGGACGCGGCGGGCGTTGACAAATCAAAAGGCCCGGGCGGCCGCGCCGCGGCGATGGCCGGCGGAGCGGCCCGCGGCGCAGCGCGGACGCACCGCGACCGTCGCCCGGCGCAAGCGCGGCCTGTCCTCCGCGGCGGGGCGCAAAACAAAAGGCCGCGACTGGCGTCGCGGCCGTGGGAGAGGAGCGGGCGCTCAGGCGCCGTAGCGGGCGATGCCGGCGACCTGGTATTCGTGGTTCACGCCGGCGATCTTGAGCTTCACGTGCTCGCCGACCTTGCGGCCGAGCAGGGCCTGGCCGAGCGGGGTCTTGTAGGCGATGACGTGGTTGTCGGGATCGGAGTCCCACGCGCCGAGCACGGTGTAGCGGACGGCCTTGCCGGTGGCGACTTCGCGGAGGTCGACGATCGTGCCGACGGAGACCTGGTCGGTCGTGGCGTCGGTGAAGTCGGAGATGCGGGCGCGGGCGAGGTCGCGTTCGAGCTGGGCCTTCTGCGCCATGAGCACGGACTGGTCCTGCTTCGCCATCTTGAACTCGGAGTTCTCGCGGAGGTCGCCGTGCTCGCGGGCGGTGGCGATAGCCTTGGAGTTGTCCGGGATGCGCTTGGAGACGATCTCCTCGTATTCGGTGCGCTTCTTCTCGTAGCTGGTGCGCGAGACGATGAGCTGCTCGTCCTTGGCCTCCGCGTCGCCGGCGACGAGCGCCTGGAGGGAGGGGAAGAGTTTGATGAAGCGGGCGAGGAGGGACTTCTTGGTCAGTTCCTCGAAGCCCTGGTTCAGGAGCAAGGTGTTGGCGAGGTCGCGGGCCGTCTCGGTGTCGGCGGTGGCGAGGAGGTCGGAGATCAGCTCCGGATCGTCGCTCAGGGCCTCGGCCAGCGGGATGCGGCGCGTGCCGGCGGACTGCAGCGCCTCGTAGTCGATGGCGAAGAAGATGGCGGAGAGCAGGCGCGGGGTGACGAGGTTGTTGAGCAGTTTGGCGAACTTCTTCGAGTGGCGGTTCTTGATCACCCAGAGCAGCACCGGCGCGCGGAGATTCTGCTCGGTCTTCCAGCGGACGAGGGTCTGGGCGAGCTCCTCGGACTGGCCGTGCTCGACGAGGAAGTTGATGCACTCGGTGGTGAACTTGCCCTGCGAGGTCTTGAGGAGGGCGAAGACGATCTCGCGCCACTCGAGCGGGTGCGTCTCCTTCACGAGGTCGAGGAAGCGCGCCTGGAAGTGGACTGGGATCTTCTCGGCGATGGCGCTGAGGCCGCGGACCTCCTTGATCAGCTCGGCCTGGGGCGGGTTCAGCTTGGCGCTGTCGTGGCCGAGGATGCGGGCGAGTTCGTCGCGGACGAAGGCGCCGTAGAGGCGCTCGGCGGCGTCGAGCTGGTTGGAATCGCGGACGGCCTCGGTCAGGCCGTTGAGGACGGACTGCAGGCCGGGCTTGGCTTCCTCCTTGATCGAGGCGGCGAGGAGGTCCTCGGCCAGCGTGATGCGGCGGCGGGCGGAGCGGGTGGTGCCGAAGGCCTCGAGGATCTCGTCCTCGGCGGAGACGGGCTCCTCGCGAACGACGTAGACCTCGGTCTTCTTGGCCGGGACGCCGACGCGCGGGTCCTTGATGAGCTGCTTCTTAACGTTGGAGAACCAGCGCTTGAACTTCTCCTCGCCGATGACCTGCGAGAGGGTCGATTCGAGCTCGATGGCGGAGCAGGCCTTGTTCGGGTAGGCGGAAAGGGTGTCGATCACGAGCTGCACGGGATCGTTCTCGATCAGCTCGGCGATCTTGGCCGCCTCGGTCTCCTTGCGGGCGAGGATGTGCTTGGCCGGGAGGACCTCCATGGTGTTGATGCAAAACGCCGGGTCCATGGCGTGGGACTTCTTGCCCTTGAAATCGATCACGAGCTTTCCGGCGGACTCGTCGTAGCTCTTGATCTGGCCGAAACCCCAGGAACGATGCATCACGTAAGCGCCGGGTTCCATCGCCTCCAGCTTGGCTTTCGACGCCTTGAGGGCGGGATTTTTGGCGGTGATCGCGGAGATGGCCTCGGAATTCATATTTGCGTAGCGAGTCGTTGAAAGGGTTAGTTCAGTCCGTAATGCGCAGCGATGTCAAACAGGGTTTCCCTAAGCCCCGCTCCCACTCCCTCAAACCCGGTTCGGACGGTTGGGAAACCGCCGTGCTGCTCGCCGAGCGCTGGCTCGCGACCCAGGCGCGTGTGGACACGCTGCTGGAACAACTTACGCCGGGTCTGCCGGCACAGGAACGCGCGCGGGCGCAGCACCTTTTTTATGGCGTCGTGCGCTGGGCGGACCGGCTGGACGCCGCGCTCGCCGGCCTGATGGCGCGGGCGCCGCGCACGAAGGTCCGCGCCGTGCTTTTCGTGGCCGGTTTCGAGCTGCTCGAGCCGGGCGCCGAGCCGGCCAAGATCGTCCACCACGCGGTCGAGAAGGCCAAGCGCGTCGCCAGCGCGAAGGAGGCCGGTCTGATCAACGCCGTGGCCCGCAAGCTGGCCGCTCGGCTCGCCCAGGCGCCGGCGACGGTGGCCGAGGCCTACGCCCACCCGGCCTGGCTGGTGGCGCGATGGGAAAAGCAATTCGGGACCGACGCCACGCGCCAGCTCTTGGAGTGGAACCAGCAGCCCGCGCCGGTCTACGCCCGCTGGCGGAGCGCGGAGGCGCCCCCGGAGTTCCTCACCCCGACGAAGTGGCCGGCTTATTTCGAGGTGAAGGCCGGCCACTGGGACGAGATCCGCGATTTGGCCCGAAAAGGGGCGCTTTATCTCCAGGACCCGTCGACGCGCCTGTGCATCGAGCTGCTCGCGCCCGCCGCGAACGAGACGATCCTCGACGCTTGCGCCGCGCCCGGCGGCAAGAGCCTGTTCATGGCCGACGTCATGCGGACCGGCCGCATCGTCGCCCTCGACCTGCCCGCCGCCGAGGGCGAGCGCGATGTGCGTTTCGAGCGCCTGAAGGAGAACCTGACCCGCGTGCCGTCCGGCGTGGAAGTCGCGCTGATGCCCGGCGACCTGCGCCAGGCCGGCCCGCGCTTCTTCAAGGAATTCAACCTGCCCGAGAGCTACGACGCCGTGCTCCTCGACGCGCCATGCAGCAACACCGGCGTGATGCGCCACCGCATCGACGTGAAGTGGCGCCTGCAGGAGGGCGACTTCGCCAAGCACGCCGCGCAACAGCTCGCGCTGCTCCGCGCCGCCGCGCGCCTCGTGCGCGAGGGCGGCCGCCTCGTCTACTCCACCTGCAGCATCGACCCGGCGGAGAACGAGGAGGTCGTGCAGCGCTTCCTGAAGGACGCGCGCACGCCGTGGACGCTCGAGCGGCACATCCTCGCCTATCCCTGGGCCGACGGCCACGACGGCGCGGGGGCGTTCCTGCTGCGGCGGGGCTAGCCCGCGGCGGTCCGCCGCCTACGGCACCAGCTCGAACACCGGGATCTCGACGTCGTATTCGCGCGTGCCGGTGAGGAAGGTGTAGGTGACTTTCGCGGCGCTCGCGAGGAGCGCGGCGTAGCGCTCGTAGCTCCAGCCGGCGACCGGCTCGCCGTTGATGCGGACGACGAGGTCGCCGGGCTGCAGGCCCAGCTGGGTGGTCGGCGTGTCGGGCACGATGCGCAGCACGCGCCAGTAGGCGGCGGCGCGCGAGAAGGACAGGCCGGTGCTGCGCCGCGGCTCGATGCGCACGGGGCCGTCGGTGTCGCGAGTGAAGGTCGCGTAGTTGCGTCGCTGGTCGAAGGTCACCGCGAAATGCCGCAGCAGCTCGCCGCCGATCGACGAGAGCTGGTCGGTGACGTCGACCACGGGCTGCTCGACCACGTGCGTGCCGAGGAGGAGGTTCTGCCCGAGGCGGCCGACCTGTTGCGCGCGGTCGCCCGAGATCGACGACACCAGCGTGCCGGCGCGCGGGCCGAAGGCGAAGCGCGGGTGCAGGCCGACGGGATTGAGCTGCAGGCCGCCGTCGCTGCCGGAGTCGACCAGCACGACGAACGATTCGTTGCCGAGCTGCACCGGAATGAAGGGCGTGCCCTGCTCGTTGTTGAAGGCGATCACGGCCACGCGGCCGGCGGAGCGCGGCAGGGCGGCGCCGGGCTGGTGCGGCGCGATGACGAGCTGGGCGTGCGGGTAGTCGAGCGTGAGCAGCGTGTTGCGGAAGACGGGGAAGCCGATCAGGCCGTCGATGGTGAGGCCGAGGTGCGCGGAGAGCTCCTCGAAGTCGTAGACGAGCGCCGCCACGCGGTCGAACTTGGCCTCGCCGAGCTGGAGGCGCTTCAGCGTCACGGTCTCGAGCGTGATCTCGCCGTTGTTGGCGGAGCGGACGGGGACGGTGCGCTTGGCGGCGTCGCGCTCCCGCTGGCCGATGGCCTTGGCGAGATTTTGCGAGACGAAGGTGGCGGTCGAGCCGGTGTCGACGAGGAAGCGGCGCACCGTGCCGTCGATCTGCTCGGCCTCGACGATGAAATAGTTGCCGAGGACGCGGGCGGGCAGGGCGGCGGGCTTGGTCTGGACGAAGGTCTGGCCCGGGCCGCGGCCGAAGGGGAAGTTCGCGCAGCCGGTGGCGAGGGCGAGCCAGAGGGCGGAGGCCAGCAGGCAGAGGAGCGGGAACGGCCGGCGAAGGCGCGTCCATCCCCCGGCGGTCCTCGGCGCGGCGCGGTTCATTTGTGCGGCTGGGGCAGCGCCGTGCTCATCGCGAACGACACGCCGAGCAGCGCCGCGGCGATGGTGAAGGCGGCGGTGCCGCCGACCTGGAAGAAGAGGATGCCGGCGGCGATCGGGCTGCACGCCCGCGCGAGGAAGCCGAGCGAGCGGAAGATGCCGGTGACCTTGCCCTGCTCCTCGGCGGAGGCGTAGAGCGAGATGAGCGACGAGAGGCCGACGTTGGCGAAGCCGGAGCCGACGGAGCAGAACGTCAGCGCCACGAACAGCAGCGGCACCGAGCGCGCCAGTCCGACGGAGAGGCCGATGCCGAGCATGCCCAGCGCGACGCCGGCGAGGCCGAGAACGGCGCCGCGCTTCTCGCCGATGCGCGGGACGATGCGCCGCACGAGCACGCCCTGCGTCAGGATCGAGACGGTGCCGTTGTAGACGAAGATGCTCACCAGGTCGCGCGGGGTGTAGTTGAACCGGTCGGCCATGAAGAAGGTGATCAGCGTCTCGAAGAAGCTGAAGCCGAAGGTCAGGACGAAGCCGACGACGTTGGCGCGGCGGATGGCGCGGTCGGGCAGCGTGAGGAGCGCGCGGAGCGGGTTGCGCTCGCGCAGGGTGAGGCCGGTGCCGCGGCGTTCCGGCGGCAGCGTCTCGGAAAAGCGCGCGCCGATCCAGACCAGGTTGATCGCGCACAGGCCGAGCGCGATGAGCGCCGGCACGCTGAACGGATGCAAGCCCCAGGCGGCGAGGCCGGGATGGGCGGTGAGCAGGTTGAAGCCCGAGGTGAGGCCGCCGATGGTGGGGCCGGTGAGGAAGCCGAGGCCGAACGCCGCGCCGACGATGCCCATGCCCTTGGCGCGGTTCTCGCGCGAGGTGACGTCGGCCACGGAGGCGACCGCCACGGCGAGGTTGCCGCCCATGATGCCGCCGAGGATGCGGCTGAGGAGAAACACCACGAACGAACCGCTGAACACGAGCAGCAGGTAGCTGAGGGCGTTGCCCGCCACGGTCAGCAGCAGCACCGGCCGCCGGCCGATGCGGTCCGAGCGTGCGCCCCAAAACGGCGAGAACAGGAACTGCATGAACGCGTAGAGCGACGCGATGATGCCGGCGAAGAGCGCGCCGGTGGCCATCTCCGGCACGTGGGACGAGTGGGCGAAGTTCTGGAACCAGCCGAAGACGCCGGTGAAGAGGCCCCCCGCCGGCTCGTGGGCGATGTAGTAGCGCAGGAGCTCCGGTCCGAGCGGGAAGAAAATCGAGAAACCGATCAGGTCGATGTAGAGCGTCAGGAAGATGACGCCGAGCGAGAGCGGTTTGGGCGGAGAGGACGGCGTGGACACAGGAGGGGGCACGTTGGCGGAAAGACGCCCCCGCGCAAAGCCCGTTTCGCGGGTCAACACGGGATTAATCGGCCTGTGACGCGCCGGCGGGCGGGCTTATTCCGGCCGGCGGGCGGGTTCGCGGCCGTCCGTCACGGGCGCGGCTGCGCTCCCCGAGGTGCTTGCGCAGCTCGGCGTGCAGGGCGGAAATCTCGAACGGCTTCTGCAGGAAGGCCACGGCGCCGAGCTGGGCGCAGCGGCGGGCGGTGTCGGCGGCGCTGTAGCCGCTGATCAGGATCACCTTTTGCGACGCCCCTGGAGGCGGAGGCGGCGGAGGGTTTCCTCGCCGGAAAGGCCAGGCATGGTGAGGTCGAGCAGGATCAGGTCGATCATCTCGGGATGCTCGCGGCAGAGCTGCAGCGCCCGTTCGCCGTCGGACGCCTGCATCACCTCCAGCCCGGCCATCTCGAGCGCGAGCGTGGTCATCTCGCGCACGTGCGCCTCGTCGTCGACCACGAGCACGGTGCCGCGCAGCGCGGGGAGCCCGGGCGAATCCGCGGTGCGGGCCGCCGGGACCGGACTGGGCTGCACGGCGGCGACCGGGGCGGTCGCGGCGGGCAGCAGCAGGCGGAAGGTCGACCCGACGCCGACCTGCGACTCGACGAAGAGCGCGCCGCGGTGGCTGCGGATGATGCCGAGCACGGCGGAGAGGCCGAGGCCGCGGCCGGAGAATTTCGTGGTGAAGAACGGCTCGAAGATGCGCGCCAGCATCTCCGCGGGCATGCCGCTGCCGTTGTCGCGCACCTCGAGCCCGACGTAGCGGCCGGAGGGCAGGTCCGGATGCTGGACCGCCGCCTGCAGCTCCTCGCGCGTCAGGTCGGCGGTGAACGTCCGCAGCACGACCTCGCCGGCGCGGTCGCCGATGGCGTCGGCGGCGTTGATCACGAGGTTCATGACGATCTGGCGGATCTGGGTCGCGTCGGCCTGGACGTGCGGGAGGTCGGTGGTGAGCCGGAGGTGCAGGCGCGTGCTCTTGCCGAGCGTGACCTCGAGCAGCTGGGTGGTGTCGCGGACGAGTTCGGAGAGGTCGACGCGCGCGGTGCTGAGCTGGCTCTTGCCGGCGTAGGCGAGCATCTGGGCGCAGAGCTCGGCGGCGCGGCGCGCGGCCTTCTCGATCTGCTGGAGCTGGACGTGCAGGGGATCGGCGGCCGGCAGGGTCTGGCGGGCGATCGAGGCGTTGCCGAGGACGGCGGTCAGGATGTTGTTGAAGTCATGGGCGATGCCGCCGGCGAGCACGCCGAGGCTTTCGAGCTTCTGCGTCTCGACGATCTGCCGGTCGAACTCGCGGGCGCGGGCCTCGGCCTCCTCGCGGGCGGTGGCGTCGACCATCAGGCCCTCGAGGGCGACGACCCGGCCGGCGTCGTCGTAGACGCCGTGGCCGCGTTCCCAGATGTGGCGCTCGCGGCCGTCGAGGTGGCGGATGCGGTATTCGAGCTCGAAGGTCTGGTGCTGCGCCAGCGCGGCGGCCACGCGCCGGTTGGCGTCGGGCACGTCCTCGGCGCGCATCAGGCTCTCCCAGTTCACGCGGCCGGAGACGAACTCCTCCGGGCCGTAGCCGCAGAGCTCCTGGATGCCCTCGCTGGCGAACGTGGTGCGGAACGGCTCGTGCGGCTCGGACCGGTAGGCGGCGCCGGGCATGTCGGAGAGCAGCGAGGCGAGGCGGCGTTCGCTCTCGGCGAGCTCGGCGGTGCGCAGCGCGACCTCGCTCTCGATGCCGGCGGTGCGGGAGAGGAGCGCGTGGGTGAAGAGCGCGGCGAGGGCGGTGAAGGCGAGCAGCACCGCGAGCACGAGTCCGGGGATGCTCGTGCGCTGCTGCGCGACCCAGGCGGCGTTGGGGGCGACGACGAGCCGCCAGGTCCGGCCGCCGACGCTGAAGGTCTCGCTGACGGCGTCGCTGCCCGGAGCGGGGAAGGGCGGGGCGACGATGGCGGAGGGCGCGGCGTCGCGGCTGCCGCTGTATTCGTGGCCGTCGATGCGGGCGTAGAGGAGCTGCAGGTGCGCGAATTGCGCGCTGTCGTCGAAGTAGGCCAGGTCGACCGCGTCGTCGGCCGCCTCCGTGTGGACCTGCTTGAGGAGGGAATCGACGGAGAAGATCGCCTGGATGAAGCCGGCGAAGCCGTCGGGGCCGGAGCCGGGGGCGTCGGGCCGGAAGACCGGCTCGATGAAGATGACGCCGGCGCCGCGGTCCTGCTCCTTGGTGCGGATGAGCCGCACCTGCGGGCTGGCGTGCATGGTGCGGGTGGCGCGGGCGGCGTCGAGCATGGGTCGGGTGACGACGCTGCCGAAGAGGTCGAAGCCGAACGAGGACTCGTTGCCCGCGACCGGCTCGACGAAGGTGATGGGCCAGTGCTCCGGGCGGTCGCGCGCGGGGACGGCGGCGGTGCCGATCTGCCCGGAGACGTCGCGTTCCCAGAGGCGGAAGCCCGGCCGGGCCCGGGCGTGCGCGGCCTCGAAATCCGCGCGCTGCGCGCGGGGCACGCGCGGCGCCCACTCGAAGGCCCGTGCGGCGGGCAGGCGCTCGAGCAGCGGGCGGGTGTAGGTGGCGAACTCGGCGGCGGTGACGTCGTCGGAGTTCTCCATGTAGGCGCGCAGGCCGCGGACGATCTCCTCGTGCAGCTCGAGGCGCTCGCGGGCCAGTCGCACCTGCACGGAGGAGCGGCGCTGGAACGCCGCGTCGATGCGGCGCTCCTCGGTGTTGCGCACGAACCACCAGCCGACCGCGGAAAACGCCACGCCGAGGGCCACGACCGCGGCGACGAGCGCGCGGCGGTGGGCGACGAGTGCCGACAGCGCGGCGGGTTTTTCCATCAGGCGCGGTAGGGGAGCGGGAAGCGGCCGGTGAGCGCGACGACGCGGGCCTTCACGTCCGCCAGGGTGGCGGCTTCCTGTTCGGTGCCGATGGCGACGAGGACGCGGTCGATCAGCTCGGCGACCTGCTCGAACTCGGCGGGGCCGAAGCCGCGGGTCGTCATCGCCGGCGAGCCGAGGCGGATGCCCGAGGCTTGGAACGGCGAGCGCGTCTCGAACGGCACGGTGTTCTTGTTGCAGGTGATGTTGGCCTTATCGAGGGTCTCCTGGGCGACCTTGCCGGTGAGGTTGGGCAGCTTGGCGCGGAGGTCGACGAGCATGAGGTGGTTGTCGGTCGTGCCGGAGACGATCTTGTAGCCGCGGGCGACCATGGCGTCGGCGAGGGCCTTCGCGTTCTTCACCACCTGGCCGGAGTAGGCCTTGAACTCGGGCTTGAGCGCCTCGCCGAAGCAGACGGCCTTGGCGGCGATGACGTGCATGAGCGGGCCGCCCTGGGTGCCGGGGAACACGGCGGAGTCGACCGCCTTGGCGTGGGCCGCCTTGCAGAGGATGAGGCCGCCGCGCGGGCCGCGGAGGGTCTTGTGCGTCGTGGTGGTGACGAAGTCGGCGTGCGGCACCGGCGACGGGTGGTGGCCGGAGGCGACGAGGCCGGCGATGTGGGCGATGTCGGCGAAGAGGTAGGCGCCGACCGAGCGGGCGATCTCGCCCATGCGCGCGAAGTCGATGGTGCGCGAGTAAGCGGAGGCGCCGACGGTGATCATTTTGGGCTGCTCGCGCTGGGCGACGGCGGCGAGCTCGTCGTAATCGATCAGGCCGTTGTCCTCGCGGACACCGTATTGGCAGAAGGCGTAGAGTTTGCCGGAAAAGTTGGCCGGGTTGCCGTGGGTGAGGTGGCCGCCGTGGCTGAGGTTCATGCCGAGGACCTTGTCGCCGGGCGAGAGCACGGCGGCGTAGACGGCGGTGTTGGCCTGGGCGCCGGAGTGGGGCTGGACGTTGGCGTGCTCGGCGCCGAAGAGCTGCTTGGCGCGCTCGATGGCGAGGGTCTCGACGACGTCGACCTGCTCGCAGCCGCCATACCAGCGCTTGGCCGGGTAACCCTCGGCGTATTTGTTGGTCAGCACGCTGCCCTGCGCCTCCATGGCGGCCGGGTAGGTGAAGTTTTCCGAGGCGATCAGCTCGATGTGGTGCTGCTGGCGCGAGAGCTCGCCGGCGATGGCGGCGTGCAGGGCGGGATCGAGCTGGGCGAGGGGAGCGGAGTTGAGCGACATCGAACGAGTTGGGAGTTGGATTTTGGATTTCGCGCGGGCGGCGGAAAGGCGGGCTAGGAGGCGGCGGGCGGCAGCGGGAGCGTCTTCAGCTGCGCGAGGATGCTCGGGATGGCCTCGACCATCTCGTCGCGGCTGAGCTCGTAGAGCTTGAGCGGGCCGCCGAACGGATCGGCGATCTCGCGGCTGGCGCCGGCGGGCAGGAATTCGCGGAAGAGGTGCAGGCGCGGCGGCGGCGGCGAGGCCTGCAGCTCGATCAGGCTGCGGTGCGACTCCGTCATGCACAGGACCAGGAGGGCGTGGTCGAGCATCTCCTGCGTGAGCGGGCGGGCGCGGTGGCCGGCGATGTCGATGCCGACCTTCTTCAGCGCGGCGACGGAGTTCTCCGACACGCGCTCGCCGGCGCGGGCGGCGACGCCGGCGGAGACGACCCGGAGGTGCTTGAGCGGTCCGTCCTCGGCTGCGAGCGCGTGGGCCAGCAGACCTTCGGCCATGGGGCTGCGACAGATGTTGGCTGTGCAGACGACGATGATGTGGCCGGGATCTGGCATGCTGGGTCCGCCAAGCGGTAAGCAGTAACCCGCGCGCTGCAAGCCAAAGGGCGGACGCGCCGCGTCACCGGCCCGCGCCGCGGGCGCGAACGACTTAGCTGCGCCGCAGGGCCGCCAACGCGCGGTGGAGGTGCAGGGCGCGCTGCAGCACGCGATCGGTGAGGACGGGGGCCTGGTCGGTGGCGGGCTTGCTGGGATCGGGCTCGGGCGGCGGGGCGGCGTTGGCGTTGCCGTTCTGGAACTCCTTCACCAGCTCGGCCTCGTCGAAGCGCTCCTTCTCGATCTTGCCCGTCACGAGCGCCGCGAGCGTCATGCCGCCGTCGAACGCGTCGTAGGCGCGGCGGTCGACCTCGGCCGGCTGGGCGACGACGACGGCGGGCGCGGGCAGCGAGCCGTCGATGCCAAGCGTGAGCGCCGGCGGCACGATCTTGATCAAGGCGGGCACGAGCACCGCGGGCGTCTGGGGAGAAACGAGCACGAACAGCGGCGCGGCAGCCGCGCGGCGGGCGAGGGCGAGCGCCAGCGCCGGGACGTCCTGCTCCGTCGCTTTGGCGTAGCGCAGGTCGACCACGAGCGCCGGGTCCGAGGACAGGCGGCGCTCGAGCTCGGGCAGCGCGTCGGCCAGGCGATGCACGCGGACGTAGCCGAGGCCCTCGCCAAGGTCGCCGGCGTCGGACGCGGCGGGCTTCGCCGCCGGGGCGGGCACGGCGGATGCCGCCGGGGGCGCCGGGTCGGCGAGCGCCGGGAGGGCGGCGAGCGAGAGGACAGCCAAGCAGGCGCGGAGAGATTTCATCGGCGGTTGAGCTGGCGGGCGCCGATGTCGCGGCGGAAATACTTCGACGCGCACTGGAGCGCGTCGCAGGCGGCGTAGGCGCGGTCGGCGGCCTCGCGCAGCGTCGGCGCGAGCGCGGTGACGCCGAGGACGCGGCCGCCGGCGGTCACGATGTCGCCGGCGGCGTTTTCGCCGTGCCGGCGTGGAAGATCGTCGTGCCGGGCGGCAGCGCGGCGGGGAAGGTGATGACGTCGCCCTTGGGGAATTTCTCCGGATAACCCCGCGCGGCGACGACGACGCAGAGCGCGGCCTCGGGGCGAACCTCGAGCGAGGTGCCGGCGAGCCGGCCAGTGGCGGCGCGCCAGAGCAGCGCGAGCAGGTCGGTTTTCAGGCGGGGAGCACGACCTGCGTCTCGGGGTCGCCGAAGCGCGTGTTGTATTCCAGCACGCTCGGGCCGGCGGCGGTGAGCATGATGCCGATGAAGAGCGTGCCGCGGAAATCGATGCCTTCGCGCGCGATCGCGTCGACGGAGGGTTGCACGATCTCGCGCTCGATGCGCGCGAGCAGCGCGGGCGTGACGACCTCGGCGGGCGAGTAGGTGCCCATGCCGCCGGTGTTCGGGCCGGTGTCGCCGTCGCCCACGCGCTTGTGGTCCTGCGAGACGGGCAGGATGACGTAGTCGCGGCCGGAGACGACGACGAGGATCGAGGTCTCGTCGCCGAACATGCAGTCCTCGACCAGAATCTGGCTGCCGGCGGAGCCGAATTTGTTGCCCGCGAGCATGTCGTGCACGGCGGCTTCGGCTTCGGCGAGCGTCTGGGCGACGACGACGCCTTTGCCGGCCGCGAGCCCGTCGGCTTTGATCACGATCGGCGCGCCGCGGCGGCGCACGTAGTCGAGCGCGGGCTCGACGGCGGTGAAGATGCCCGCGGGCGCGGTGGGGATGCCGTATTTGAGCAGGACCTGCTTGGTGAAGACCTTCGAGGCTTCGAGGCGGGCGCCGTCGGCCTTCGGGCCGTAGGCGGGGATGCCGGCGGCGGCGAGGGCGTCGACGAGGCCGAGCGAGAGCGGCACTTCGGGTCCGACGACGACGAAGGCCACCTGCTCGCGCTGCGCGAGCTCGACCAGGCCGGCGACGTTGTCGGCGGCGACGGCGAAGCACGCCACGTCCTGCGCGATGCCGGCGTTTCCCGGGGCGCAGAGCACGCGCGGGTGGGCGGGCGAGGCGAGGAGCGAGCGGACGAGCGCGTGCTCGCGCCCGCCGGAACCGACGACGAGGACGGAGGAGGAGTTTCTCGTGAGCCACAGGTGGGACACAGATGGACACGGTTGCCCGGCCGCGTCCAGCCCGCGGATGCGCATGACGCGGCGAAGATGGAGCGCCGGTTCGTGACGGCGAAAAATCCGCGGCCGCCGGCCCGCTGAGCCGATCGCGCGGGGGCGGCGTTCCCGCCGGTGCCGGGCGGAATTTTCGGCAGCGATGCGCCGAAGATGCGCGGCTGCCGACCGGGCGCGGGGCGCGGTTTCTCGGCCGACGTTTGTCGTCGGGGTAGCGGCGCTGCCCTTCGGCGGTGCGGGTCAGAGCACCTGCAGCGTCTTGCGGTAGAAGCGGAGGACCTCGTCGGGATCTTCGGAGAACAGGATGTAGTCCTTCATCCAGGCGGGGGCGCGTTTCTCGCGGATCATGTGCGCGACCTGTTTCTCCAGGTCCTTCCAGAAGCCGGAGCCGAAGAAGACGTAGGGTGTGCGCGGGCGGATGCCGAGCTTGAGGTTGCAGAGTTCGATGCCGATCTCCTCGAGCGTGCCGACGCCGCCGACGTTGAAGATGCAAAAATCGGCGACTTCGAACCACTTTTGGCGGAAGTGCCGCGAGGTTTCCTGGAAGGTGTTGAAGAAGTCCACGCCGAGCTCGGGCGGCTGGGCCTCGAGTTCGAGGAAGCACGCGCCGGTGAGCGCGCCCTTCGAGCGCGCAGTCTCGGTGGCGAGGCGCATGACGCCGCCGCCGCCGCCGGTGAGCACGCCGATGTTCGGGCCGATGAAGGTGCCGAGCTTGTCGACCAGCGAGGCGATGCGGGAGGTGTCGTCGGCGTCGAGCTGCACAGCCGAGCCGTAGAAGGCGAGGATGGGCGACTCCTGGAACTTCTTCGCCATCTCCTCGCGCACGAAGAAGCCGTGGTCCTTCTTGTAGGTGTGGAGGTAGAGGTCGTTGGTCATCTCGTCGTGCCAGTAGACGGGGATGCCGAGGGAGTTGAAGGTGTCGAGGCGGGCGTGGGCGTTCGACGAGAGGAAGTAGCCGTGGGTGCGCGAGGCCTTGCGGAAGATGAGGCGCTTGAGCTTCACGTCGCCGAGGCGGGTGATGAGCTCCATGTGCTCGAGCAGGTCGGGGAAGTAGTCGACCACGAGCGTGTCGGCGTCGGCCGGCGCGCTGTCGAGCGCCTCGATCATGGTGTGGGCGCCGAGCGGGCAGCTGCCGGCCTCGAGGCCCTTCTTGAGTTCGTCGTCGTTGGCGCGGATGAGGACGGCGCGGTTCTCGATCGTGGCGCTCTGGCCGCGGACGGTGATGTTGGTCTTGGGCTTGGCGCCGGCGGAGGGGACGGCGGGGTAGTCGTCGAGGCACTTGTAGAGCGTGCTGACGGTCGAGAGCAGGCGCGTGCGGCGCTTGGCGAGGGCCTTGAACCCGGTGTCCTCGGGCGGCGGGCTGCGGAAGACCTCGACGGAGACCATGGGGTTCACGACGGGCTGGTCGCCCTTGTTGTAGATTTCCAACATGACGTTCGTGCCGAACGTCTTCACCGGATCGAGCAGCACGGCGCTGGTGTGCAGGCCGAAGTTGCCCTCGCCGGGGCTGAGGACGACGAAGTGCTCCTTCAGATACATGGAGCAGCTGGTGAGGATGCCGGCGCGCGGCGGGATGGTGAGCGGCGAGGCGTCGTGGCGGACCTGGACCTTGTCGATGAAGCTGCGGCCGGCGTAGCCGGAGACGATGTGCTCGAAGTTCAGGCGCTGCAGGCGCGGGCTGAGCGTGTAGCTGACGGCGTGCGGGGTGAAGAAGACGCGGCCCTGCGAGTCGATCGAGGTCGTGTGCGGGAGCTTGAGCTGGTTGGCCTGCACGGCGTCCCAGATTTCCTTGGTCGAGAGCTTGGCGGCGGCGGGCGCGTAGAAGAGCCGGCCGGCGGGCACGCCGGGGCGCAGGAGTTTCTTCCAGTAGGGCGCGTTGGGGAAGCTCGGGTCGTAGAGCGAGGAGACGACCTCGAGCACGAGGCGGTGGCCGTCGACGGTCGGCGCGCCCTGGGCGATCATCTCGATGCCGATGCGCGCGAGCGAGGAGCGCTCGGTGAAGCGCAGGTCGGCGAGGTGCGCCTTGAGGAATTCCATCTCGGCGGGGTGGCGCGGCCAGAAGGCCAGGGTCAGGCCCACGACGTCGCCGCCGTTCTTCGTCTTCACCGTCAAAATCTGGCCGTCGGTGCTATGCCAGAATTGGTTTTCGTTCATGGGATTGGCAAGGGTGGGCATGAGGCGGGGGAGAGACAAGCCCGTGATGGGCGCAGTTCCGCGGTCGGGCGGCGCCCGAGGGAAATGCCCGCCAAAGGGGTTGATTTTTCGGGGCGGCCCCCGCAAGTTCCCGCTTTTCACGGCACAAACCCCCGGGCCGTTTTCCAACCGGGGCCCATCCCTCAATGAAATTCACCTCCCAACTCAGCGCAGGCCTCGCCTCTCTCGGCCTGCTGGTCGCCGTGTCCGCGCAAGCGCAGGCCCCGGTCAAATTCGAACTTCCCCAGGTCGGCAGCGACGCCAAGCAGGCGCCCGCCACCCCGGCGCCCGCGGCGCAGACGCCCGCCGCCCAGCCGGCCGCCCCGGCCGCGCCCGCGGTCACGTTCTCCGAGGCGCAGCTGATGGAAGCCTACGGCTACACGCTCGGCGCCCGCATGAACCTGCGCGACCTCGAGTTCACGCCCGCCCAGATCGAGGCGATGGCCAAGGGCATGACGGAAGCCGCCACCGGCAAGGAGCTCACCTACGACGCGCAGCAGCTCGTCCCGCAGCTCCAGGCGCTGCTCCAGAAGAAGCAGCAGACGCTGATGAACAAGATCCGCACCGCCAACCAGGCCAACACGGCCGAATTCTTCACCAAGCTGAAGGAAAACAAGAACGTGAAGGAGCTCAGCGGCTCCAACGGCCTGCGCTATGAGGTCGTCAAGGAGGGCAAGGGCCAGATCGCGAAGGAAGGCCAGGTCGCCAAGATCCACCTCGTCGGCGCGTTCACCAACGGCCAGGTCTTCGAATCCACGCTCCAGCAGCAACAGCAGGGCGCGGGCATCCCCGAGCCGGTCGACGTGCTGGTGAAGTCCGGCACGAACGCCCCCGAGGGCCTCATCCTCGCCCTCAAGAACATGCCCGTCGGCGCGAAGTGGCGCCTCTACGTGCCGCCGCACCTCGCCTACGGCGACGACGGCGCCCCCGGCATCCCGCCCGCGGCCACGCTCATCTTCGAAGTCGAGGTGTTCGGCGTCGCCGACGCCCCGGCCGAGACCGAGGCGAAGAAGTAATCCGCCCGGCGGAAATTTTCCGACCACGACGCGCTCCCGACCGGGAGCGCGTTTTGTTTTCCGCGCTTCGTTTCAGCGACGGCTCGCGACGGCGGCGAAGTCCGCCGCGAAGCGGTCGACCGTCGCCGCCTCCGTCGCCCACGAGCACATCAGCCGGTAGCCGGTCGCGCCGATGAAGCGGTAGAATTGCCAGCCGCGCGCCGCGAGTGCGTCGGCCTGGGCGGGCGTCAGCTCGACGAAGACGCCGTTGGCCTCGGGCGCGACCGAGAGGCGGGCGCCGGCGGCGCGGAGCGCGGACGCGAGGCGCTGCGCCATCGCGTTGGCGTGCGCGGCGTGGCGCAGCCACGCGCCGTCCGCCAGCATGCCGCACCACTGCGCGGTGGCGAAGCGCTGCTTCGAGGCCAGCTGGGCGCCCTGCTTCACGCGATACTCGAACTCGCGCGCGAGCTCCGCGCGGAAGAACACGACCGCCTCGGTGGTGGCCATGCCGTTCTTCGTGCCGCCGAAGGAGAGGACGTCCACGCCGGCGCGCCAGGTGAAGTCCGCCGGCGCGTGCCCGCGCGCGGCGAGCGCGGCGGCGGCGTTGGCGAAGCGCGCGCCGTCCATGTGCACGGCGAGGCCGTGCGCGTGGGCGAGGTCGGCGACGGCGCGGACCTCGTCGGGCGTGTAGAGCGTGCCCCACTCGGTCGCCTGCGTGAGCGAGAGCGCGCCGGGCTTGGGGTAGTGCACGCCGTGGCCGCGCGCGAAGACCGGCTCGACGTCGGCCGGGCGCAGCTTGCAGCCGGGGCCCGGGACCGCGATCACCTTGCCGCCGCCGAGGAAAAATTCGGGCGCGCTGCACTCGTCGGTGTCGACGTGGGAGAACTCGTGGCAGATGACGCTATGGTAGCTGCGGCAGAATTGCGCGAGGGCGAGCGAGTTGGCGGCGGTGCCGTTGAAGACGAAGAAGACCTCGGCGTCGGTCGCGAACACGTCGCGGATGAGCTGCCTGGCGCGCGCGGTCCACGGGTCGTTGCCGTAGGAGGGCGTCGGGCCGGCGTTGGCGGCGGTGAGGGCGGCGAGCGCCTCGGGGGCGAGGCCGGCGGTGTTGTCGGAGGCGAACGTGTAGTCGGGCGGGACGGACGCGGACATGCGCGCGAGGGTTGGCGAAAGGCCGCGCGTTGCCGAGAGCGAAGTGGGCGCGCGGCGGCGCGGGACGCAGCGCGGCCTTGCGCCGCGGGCGCGGGCGGTGTTCGTTCGGCGCGATGGAAGCGCCCCGCGTCAACCTCTACCTCGTGGGTTTCGCCGGCACCGGCAAGAGCACGGTCGGCCGGCACGCGGCGCGCGCGCTCGGCTACACGCTGCTCGACGTCGACCACGAGATCGAGCGGACGCAGGGCCGGCCGATCCCGCAGATCTTCGCCGAGCAGGGCGAGCCGGCGTTCCGCGCGCTGGAGCGCGCGTTCATCGCGCAGGGCCACCCGGCCGAGGGCTGCGTCGTCTCCTGCGGCGGCGGGCTCGTGGTGCCGGAGGGCATGCTCCCGCTGCTGAAGGCGCGCGGGGTGGTGATCTGCCTGCACGCCTCGCTCGCGACCATCCTCGAGCGGACGGGCCGGGCGAACAACCGGCCGCTGCTCGCGGGCGAGAACCGCGAGGAGAAGCTGCGCGCGCTCTACGCCGCGCGCGAGGCGATCTACCGGCGCACGGGCACGATGGTGCTCACCGATTCGCGGCCGCTGCGCGAGATCGTCGCGCACGTGCTGCGCGTCTACCGCCAGGAAGCGCGCGAGTGGCGTCCGCCGGCATGAACGCCGCCGCGCAGTCCGCGCCGCTCGCGGGCGGGCGCCGCGAGGAGCTGCGCCGGCGGCTGCAAGAGCTCGGCTTCGACGTGGTGCGCTTCGCGACGGCCGCGCCCGGCGGCGGCGCGGCGTTGCGCGCGTGGCTGGCGGAGGGACGGCACGCCGACATGGCGTGGCTGGAGCGCACCGTGGACAAGCGCGGCGACGCCGCGCGCGTGGTCGAGGGGCGCGCAGCGTGATCGTGCTGGGCGTGAACTACTGGCCGGGCCCCGCCGTCGAGGCGGCGCTCGCGGCGGGCGGCCGGCCCGCGTGGGCGCGCTACGCGCTGCACGAGGATTACCACGACACGATGAAGCCCGGCCTCGCCGCGGCCGGGCGCGTGCTGGAGGAGCTGGGCGGCGCGGCGCCGGCCGACTACCGTTACTACACCGACACCGGGCCGGTGATGGAGCGCGGCTTCGCCGCGCGGGCGGGCGTGGGCTTCCGCGGCAAGAACGGCATGCTCATCTCGCGCGATTTTGGGAACTGGCTCTTCCTCGCCGCGATCGCCACGCGCGTGGCGATCGAGCCCGACGCGCCGCTGCGGCCGGAGCGGGCGCGCGCCGGTGGCGACGAGCCGGCGGGGCTGCTGTGCGGCAAGTGCACGCGCTGCCTGACGGCGTGCCCGACGGCGGCGCTCCCCGCGCCGGGCGTGGTGGACGCGCGGCGCTGCATTTCCTATCAGGCGATCGAGAACAAGGGCGTGATCCCGCGCGAGCTACGCGCCGGCATCGGCGCGCACGTCTACGGCTGCGACGTGTGCCTCGAGGTGTGCCCGTGGAACCGGTTCGCGCAGGCGGGGCGCCAGGTGCTGCTCGTCGCGCGCGGGGAGCTGGCCGGGCTGACGCTGCCCGACTTGCTGGCGATGACGCCGGAGCGATTCGCGGCGGTGTTCCGGCGCACGGCGGTGAAGCGGCTCAAGCTGTCCGGCCTGCTGCGCAACGCCTGCATCGTGGCCGGCAACTCGGGCGATGCGGCGCTCGTGCCGGCGCTCGTGGCCCTGGCCGCGCACGAGCGGCCGCTGGTGCGGGCGCACGCGGTGTGGGCGGTGCGGAAGCTCGCCGGCGCGCGCGCGGAGGAGTTGCTCGCGGCGGCGCGCGCGGCGGAGACGGATGCCGCGGTGCTCGCGGAATACGCGGCGGCGGAGCTCTAGCCGGCGGGCTTGCCGGCGAAGAGCTCGCGCATACGCGCGGCGAAGACGGCGGGCGGGCGGACCGGCTCGCCCTGGCGGTTGATGAAGCTGTGGACGGTGAATCCGGTGACGAGCAGCTCGTCGCCGCGCTTCACCTCGTAGTCGAGGCGGATGCGGAGCAGCGGGCGCTCGGCCAGCGTGGTGACGACGGTGATCTCGTCGTCGTAGAGCGCGGGGCGGAGGTATTTCGCGCCCACCTCGATCACCGGAAGCAGGTAGCCCTGCGCCTCGAGGTCGCGGTAGACGATGCCCTGTTCCTTGAGCAGCTGGGTGCGGCCGACCTCGAACCAGGCGAGGTAGTTGCCGTGATAGACGACGCCCATCATGTCGGTTTCGGCATAGCGGACGTGAACTTGGGAACGGGAGACGATCATGGGGAGTCAGCGGGCGCGGCGGGTGGTCCGAACAGGGTGAGGGCGGCGGCGTCCCAAGTGTGGCTGAGGGCGCGCGCTTGGCCGGCGGCGCCGAGGCGGCGGCAGAGCGCGGGATCGCCGATGAGCTTGGCGAACGCCGCGGTGAGGGCGGCGGAGTCGTCGGGCGGGACGAGGAGGCCGGTCTCGCCGTCGATCACCGCCTCGGGCACGCCGCCGATGGCGTGGGCGACGACGGGGAGGGCGTGCGCGCCGGCCTCGAGGTAGACGAGGCCGAAGCCCTCGACGCTGAGTTTGTGCGGCATGCTCGTCATCGCGAAGATGTCCGCGCGCTCGTAGATCGGCCCGAGCTGCTCGTCGGGGACGTCGCCGAGGAATTTCACCGGGAAGCCCGCGTCGGCGGCGGCGGCGCGGAGGGCGGGTTCGTAGTTCTCTTTCCCGTGGCCGCCGACGATCCAGTATTCGAGCCGGGCGCGGAGCGGGAGGGCAGGGCCTTGAGGGCCTGGAGGACCCGCAGCTGGCCCTTGCGCGGGTGGATGCGCGCGACGGTGAGGATGACGATGCGTTCGCCGGGCGCGCGGGGGCCGGGGAGCCGGGCACGGGCGAAGTCGGCGCGCAGCGCGCCGGGGGTGAGCACGACCTTGGGCGCG
Organism: Oleiharenicola sp. Vm1; assembly: GCF_047777955.1. GTDB lineage: Bacteria > Verrucomicrobiota > Verrucomicrobiia > Opitutales > Opitutaceae > Didemnitutus. The sequence goes on along the minus strand of NZ_CP180537.1, from coordinate 3,993,131 downwards.
GTGCTGGGAAACAGGTCGACGAGGAGGCGCTCGGCGTAACGGCTGACGACGCTGATGCGATCGGCGCGCTGGAAGAGCCGGCGGGCGCTGGCGCGCATGAGCGGCCGCAGGGCGAGCTTGAGGATCTCCGAACCGTGCAGGGTGATGAAGAGCTTGCCCGGCGGGAGGATGTCGAAGAACTGCAGGAACAGCATCGACAGCAGCGGCCCCGGCTCCGGCACGTAGACGAGCGTGTCCTCCCAATGCTCGCGATGGGCGAGGAGGTAGCGCGCCATGCGCCATTGGTTGAGCAGGCTGTGCGAGCCGTCGATGTTCAACCGGTTGACTTGGAACGGCCAAGCGGGCTCCGCGACGCGCGCCGACAGGCGCGGCGCCCAGACCTCGACGCCGTAGCCCAGGCGGCTGGCTGCCGCCGCCATTTCGGCGGTATAGACCGCGATGCCGCCGCGGTGGGGGAAAAACTCGTGTGTGACCGTCACGAGGCGCGGCTGGGCGGAGTCGGGCATGAGAAGGATTCCCTTTAGGCTGACGGGACGCCGCGCTGCCAGCGAAATATTAATGGAGGCTTTACGTGCCTTGGCTGTCATGAGGGGTGGTCCTTTGGCCCCGGCGCCGAAGGTTTTTAGGGTTTACAGTCTTAGCCACCTTCACCTAATTCTCCCCAAATGGCACAGGCAGTTAACAATCCTACGGGATTCCAGCTCAAACCGTTTACTCCCGAGGATGATGCAAATCTTCGCGAGGCCTTGAAGCGTTGCTCCGCGGCGACTTACGAGGCGGCGGCCCAGTTCCGCAAGACCGGCAATACCGAGCACCTGCCCGCCATCGTCCTCGGCATCATCGAGCGCTTCGTCGAACCCGACCTGCGCGCCAAGCTCAAGGACGCCGACGACGACCTGCGCATCATCGAGGACCTGGGCATCGATTCGCTGACGATGATGGAAATCGTCATCCTCGTGGAAGATGTGCTCCAGATGTCGATCAACAACGAGGAGCTTCGCCACCTCCGCACCGTCGGCGACGTCAAGACCTTCATCGAGTGCAAGGTCCGCGGCCTGCCGCTTCCGAAGCCGACGAAGTTTCTCCCGATCGAGCAGATCGCCTCGGTCATGCCGATCCAGCCGCCGTTCCTGTTCCTGAGCGAGGCCTCGGTCAGCGCGCACGGCGCCAACGCCAAATACAAGATCAGCGGCCAGGAGTTTTTCCTCCAGGGGCACTTCAAGGACAACCCCGTGCTGCCCGCCTCCATCATGCTCGAGGCGCTGGGCCAGCTGGGCGTGCTGTTCCTCCTCGAGGCCCAGATCGGCGAGGCCGGCAAGACGGTCGACCCGAAGATGATCTTCTTCACCTCCTGCGAAGGCGTGCGCTGCCACCGCGTCTGCCGTCCGGGCGACGTCCTCACCCTCTCCATCAAGCCGAAGCGCCTGAAGCTCCCGCTGGCCACGTTCGAGGGCCAGATCCGCGTGGGCCAGGAGAAGGCCGCCATCGCCGAGGAAATCACGCTCACCTTCGCCTTCGCCGAGGAAACCGCCCAGCCCGCCGCGGTCGCGGCTCCGGTCGAGGCGGTCGGCAAGCCGATCGACGCCAACGGCGGCGAAGCCACCGCGGTCAACGCCTGAGTGCGTTCGGCCCGCCGGTTCCTGCTGCACGGGCCTGTTGACCGGCCCCGCGAAACGTCTTTGAGTGCTCGGATTCTGTTGCGCGCCTCCGCGCCGCGGCATCCCTGACCTCCTCATGCGCAAAGTCTTCATCACCGGCGTCGGTTTCATCACGAGCATCGGCAACGATCTCGCCACCGTCACGGAGAGCCTGCGCGAGTTGCGCCACGGCATGGTGCTCTACCCGCCGTTCCAGAAGCCGGACATCCCGGTGAAGGTCGCGGCGCCGATCAAGGACTTCCAGACCGACTCGACCGACGCGGAGGACTGGGTCTTCCCCGCGCGCTACAGCATCCGCCGCGAACTCCTCCGCGGCATGGCCCCGCATGGCGTCTACGCCTACTGCGCGATGCTGCAGGCGCTGGAGGACGCCAAGCTCACCGAGGCCGATTACTCGAACAACGACACCGGACTCTACGCCGCGTCCGGCGGCTCGCCATTCCTGCTGGGCTATTACTTGGAGCGGCTGCGGAAGTTCGGCGTCATGCGCTGCCAGCCGCTCGGCATCGTCGCGTCGATCTCCGGCACGGTGAACTTCAACCTCGTCTCGCATTTCAAGATCAAGGGCGCGTCCACCGGGTTCTCGTCCGCCTGCGCCTCGTCGGCGCACGCGCTCGGCTTCGCCTTCGACGAGATCGCGCTCGGCCGGCAGAAGCGCATGTTCATCGTCGGCGCCGAGGACGGCAACGTCGAGAGCATCCTGCCCTTCGCCGGCATGCGCGCGCTCTCCGTGCAGACCGACCCGGCCCAGGCCTCGCGCCCCTTCGACGCGGCGCGCGACGGCTTCGTCGGCACCGGCGGCGCGACCGTGGTCGTGCTCGAGAGCGAGGAGGAGGTCGAACGCCGCGGCGCGAAGGTCTATTGCGAAGTCGCCGGCTGGGGCCAGGCGTCCGACGGCCACAACGTCGCCATCTCCCACCCCGAGGGCACGGGCCTGCGCGTCGCGATCGAGAACGCCTTCCGGTCCGCGGACATCACGCCCGACCAGGTCGACTACGTGAACGCCCACGCCACCTCGACCCCGATCGGCGACCTCTCCGAGGCGCGCGCGCTCAAGGCGATCTTCGGCAGCAACTCGCCGACACGCCCCGCCATCAGCAGCACGAAGGCGCTGACCGGCCACGGCCTGTCGCTCGCCGGCGCGATGGAGGCGGCGTTCTGCGCCGTGGCGATCCGCGAGGGCTTCATGCCCGGCTCCGCCCACATCACGAACCTCGACCCCGCGTGCGAGGGGCTGAACATCATCCGGTCGACGCTCCCGAACCGCCCGAACGTCGTGCTCAGCAACAGCAGCGGCTTCGGCGGCGCCAACGTCGCGCTGGTGCTCAAGCGCGTCTGAGCCGTCGCATGAGCGCCGCCCCGCTTTCGTCGCGCTACCGCACGGCCTTCGTCACCGGCGCCAGCACCGGCCTCGGCCGCGCGTTCGCCGAGATGCTGCTGCGCGAGGGCGTCGAGGTCTGGGGCACCGCGCGCGATACCGCGCGCCTCGCGCCGCGCGCGCGCTTCCACGCCGTCGCCCTCGAGCTCGGCGACGGCGCGGCCGCGGAGCGGGTCTTCCTCGCCGCGGAGCGGGAAGCCGGCGGCTTCGATCTCGTGGTCAACAACGCGGGCTTCGGCGCCTTCGGCGGTTTCGCCGCGACCGATTTCTCGCTCTGGCAGCGCCAGATGGAGATCATGCTCCTCCATACCGCGCGCCTCTCGCACGCCGCGCTCCGCGGCCTGCTGGCGCGGCGGCGCGGCGCGCTCGTGAACATCTCGTCGCTCGCGGCCGAGTTTCCCCTGCCTTACCAGGCGGCCTACAACGTCGTGAAGTCCGGCCTCAGCGCGCTGAACGAGAGCCTGATGTTCGAGACCGAGGGCACGGGCGTGATCGTGATCGATTTCCGGCCCGGCGACTACCGCACCGACTTCGAGGGCGCCGTGACGCGGCCGGAGCGGCTGCCCGACGCCGCGCAGGAGCGCGTCTGGGCGGCGTTTCACCGCCTGATGGAGCACGGCCCGGCGCCCGCGCACGCGGCCGAGGCGCTCCGGCGCGCCCTCGCGCGCGGCCGCAGCGGCACGGTGCGCACGGGGCGCTTTTTCCAGGCGGTGGTGGGCCCGTTCCTCGCCCGTTTCGGCTCGCTCGGGCTGCGCCGCCGCCTCATCGCAAAGTATTTCGATCTCTGACATGGCGCGCGTCCGCATCCTCATCCTCACCTCCTCGACCGGCGCCGGGCACGACGCCCGGGCCCAGGCCTTCGCCGAGTGGTGCTTCGAACTCTACCGCCACGACGTCGACGTGCGCATCGAGCAGATGCTCGAGAAGTCCTCGACGTTCTTCCGCTGGGGCGTCGAGTTCTACAACTGGATCCAGAAAAAATCCCCGTGGATCCACAAGGCGTTCTTCCTCTTCGTCGAGCTCCTCAGCCTCGTCAACCGCCGCTCGGTCTCGTGGGGCCGGCGCTACTACGAGAAGGTCCTGCTCGACTACCGCCCGCACCTGATCTTCAGCGTCCACGACTGCCTCAACCGCGGCTACTTCCAGCTCGCGCGCAAGCTCCTCGGCGCGGACCACGTCCGCTGCGCCACCTACTGCGGCGAGTTCTCCGGCGGCTTCGGCTACAGCGTCAACTGGGTCGAGCCCACCGCCGACCTCTACATCTCGCGCACGCCCACGGCGCGCGACTACGCCGTCAAGCTCGGCATGCCCGTCGCGCGCACCCGCGTGCGCGGCCACCTGATGCGCCCGCGCGCCCACCTCGAGGTGCTGAAGACCGCCAGCGCCAAGCGCGACTACCTCGTCGACACGCTCGAGCTCCGGCCCGACCGCTTCACCGTCTTCCTCGCCACCGGCGGCAACGGCGCCAACAACCACCTTAGCCTGCTGCCCAAGCTGCTCCCCCATGGCGACCGCGTGCAGGCGATCGTCATCTGCGGCCGGAACCGCGAGGCCTACAACGAGGTCGTCCACTGGCGCAACGAGCACCCGGAACTCGAGGTCTTCGTCGACGGCTTCTCCGAGGAGGTCCACCTCCTGCTCCAGGTCAGCGATGCCATCGTCACGCGCGGCGGCACCACCACCTGCGCCAAGGCGCTGCACTTCGAGTGCCCGATCATCTTCAACGCCATCGGCGGCATCATGCCGCAGGAGGAACTCACGGTGAAATTCTTCCGCAACGGCCAGGGCGCGGAGCTGATCCGCAACGCCGACGATTTCGCCGACATCATCGCCGAGTGGCTGGAGAAACCGGCGACCTACCGCGGCCTGCGCGAGCGTTTCCTCGCCCTGCGCTACGACGAGGATCCCACGACCGTGGTCGAGGAACTCGTCGCGCTGGGCGCCCAGGCCGCCGGCGCGAAGCTCGTGCCGCGGCCCTTCCCGCCGCCGCGCCCGGCCGGCGCCTGAGCGGCGGCCGCCGCGCCGCGGCTCTCGCGGGGCGGGCGTCGTTTTTTGTGTCCCTCCGCGCCGCTTCGTGGCTACTTCATCGGCGACCGTGCCGTCCCGTCCGCTCAAAGTCGCGTTTCTCTTCACGACGTTCCCGAAGACCTCGGAGACGTTCCTCCAGCGCGACGTCGCGGCGCTGATCGACCACGGAGTCGACGTGCGGCTCTACTCGCTCTTCGGCGGCGGCGGCGAGTTCCGCGGCCGTCCGGTGCGCTGCTTCAACCTCTGGCGGCTGGTGCCGCTGTTCCTGTTCACGATCCCGTGGAACTGCCTGCGCCGGCCGCGCATCGTGCGCGACCTCTGCGAGGGCGTGCTCATGCGCGCGCCGCCGGCGTGGCTGAATTTCTGGGAGAACATGCTCGGGGCCGGCTTTGCCGGCTGCTTCTACCGCGAATTCCGCCGCGATCCGCCCGATCTGGTGCACGGCGCCTGGGCCGGCGCGCCCGCGACTGCCGGCTGGCTGCTCTGGCGCATCCTCGGCCTCCCGTTCAGCTGCGGCGCGCACGCCTACGACCTCTACGAGCACGGCGGCGACTGGTGGCTCCTGGAAAAACTCCGTCTCGCGCGCTTCGTCCAGACCTCGACGGAGTCGGCCGCCAGTTTCTCCTCGAGCGCGGCCTCGCTCCGGAGAAGATCGTCACGATCCGCCGCGGGCTGGCCGAATTCCCGGCCCTCAAGCCCCTGCGCGCGCCGCGCCGGCCGCTGCGCCTGCTCTGCGTCGCGCGGCTGGTGGAGAAGAAGGGACTCGAGCACCAGCTCCGCATCTACGCGGCGCTGCGCGCGGCCGGTTTCGCCTTCGAGGCGCGCATCGTCGGCGACGGGCCGCTCCGCGCCGAGCTCAAGGCCCGCGCGGCCGCGCTCGGCGTCGCCGGCGATGTGACTTTCCGCGGCCAGCTGCCTCACGCGCAGGTCTGGACCGAGCTCGCCTGGGCCGACGTGCTGCTGCACACCGGCATCGTCGCGCCGAGCGGCGATCGCGACGGGTTGCCGAACGTCATCCCCGAGGCGATGGCCGCCGGCGTGATCGTGGTCAGCTCGCCGGTCTCCGCCACCACCGAGGCCGTGCAGCAGGAGCGCACGGGCCTGGTGGCCGACGTCGACCTCCCGCTGGCGTGGCGGATTGCACTCGAGCGGCTCGCGTCCGACGACGCGCTGGCCGAGACGCTGCGCCGCAACGCCCGCGCGTGGGTCGAGCAGAACTACGACGCTCGGAAGAACACCGCGCGCCTGATCGACTGCTTCGCCGCCGCCCGCCGATGATCTACTTCGACGTCACGAAAATGCACGGTGCCCGGCAGAAGTCGGGGCTGACGCGTGTCAGCTCGCGACTCCTCGCCGAGCTCGGCGTCGCGGTCGTCCCCGTGGCCTGGCACCGCGGGCGCTTCGAGACCGTCGAGGCGCGGCCGCGTCCGGCCGCCTTCGCGGCGGCCGACTGGCTGCTCACGGTCGAGCTGTTTTCCGGGGCGGAGCGGCCGGGGCTGCGCGAGTTCATCGCCCAGCCGCCCTGCCATCTGGCCGCGGTTTTTCCGGATGCGATCCCGCTGACGCATCCGCACATCACCTGGCCGCACAGCGTGCAGCGCCACCCGGACTACATGAAGCTGCTGGCGGGCTTCGACCGCGTGTGGGGCATCTCCGAGGCGGTGCGGCGCGACCTCGTCGGCTTCTGGCGCTGGCAGGGCGCGCCGGTGCGCGCGCAGACCGGCGTGCTCGAGCTCGGTTCCGATTTCGACGGTTCGGCGCGGGCGACGAACGCGCCGCCGGTGCCGGCGCGCGGGTCGCTGCTCTGCGTGGGCATCATCGAGCCGCGCAAGAACCAGATGTTCCTCCTCGACGCGGCGGAGGAGCTTTGGCGCGCCGGGGTGGACTTCGACCTGCACATCGTGGGCCGCGTGAACCCGCATTTCGGCGCGCCGATCGTGCAGCGCATCCAGGCTCTTGCGAAGACTGAGCGGCGGTTGCGGCTGCATGTGGCGGCGAACGACGCGACGCTGCGCAGCCTCTACGCCAATGCGAGCGCCGTGGCGTTTCCCACCATCGCCGAGGGATGCGGCCTGCCGGTGATCGAGGCCCTGTGGCGGGGCGTGCCGTGCGTGTGCAGCGACCTGCCGGTGCTGCGGGAGAACGCCGACCACGGCGGTTGCGTCGTCGCGCGCGTGAACGATCTCGCCGACTGGACCGGCAAGCTGCGCGCCGTGCTCGGCGACGCGGCCCTGCAGCGCCGCCTGCGCACCGAGGCCGTGGCACGGCCGTTGCCAACGTGGCGGCAGACGGCGCAGGCGTTGCTCGCCGGCCTGCGCTGAGCGTCGGCGGGGCTCAGAGCTGCTTCACCGCGTAGGCCATGGCGGCGTGGATCTTCTCGAGATCCTCGTCGCTGTGCAGCGCGGAGACGGCGGTGCGGATGAGATCCTTGCCCGGCGGCACGGCCGGCGCGATCGACATGACGGTGAACACGCCCTTTTCCAGCAGCGCCTGCCAGAAGCGGTAGACGAGTTCCTTCGAGCCGAGGACGATCGGCACCGCCGGCGTCTCGCTGTCCCACGTGTCGAGGCCGAGGCCCTTGAGCATCTCGCGATAGCGCCGCGTGTTCTTCCAGAGGCGTTCGAGGTGCTGGGGCTCGCTCTGCATGATGTCGAGCGAGGCGGAGGCGGTCGCGGCCATGGCGGGGCTGATGGCCGCGCTGAAGAGGGTCTGTTTCGAATTGGTGCGGAGATACTCGATGAGATCCCGCCCACCGGCGACATAGCCGCCGGTGCTGGCGAGTGACTTCGACATCGAGCCGCAGATGATGTCGACCTTGTCGTTCAGTTTGAAGTGATCGACCGTGCCCCGGCCCTGCCGGCCGAGCACGCCGAAGCCATGTGCATCGTCGAGGACCGTGAAGCAGCCCGCTTCCTCGCCCAGTTGAGCGATCTCCGGCAGGCGGCAGATGTGGCCCTCCATCGAGTAAACGCCTTCGACGACCAGCATCTTCGGGGTGTTGAAGGGGATGCTCTTCAACACCTGGCGAAGGTCCTCCGGGTTATTGTGGCTGAAGCGCTCGACGGCGGCCATGGAGAGGCGCACGCCGTCCCAGAGGCAGGAGTGGATGTTCTTGTCGGCGATGATGGTGTCGCCTTTTTGCGCGAACGTGGCGACGGCGGAGCAGCACGAGACGTAGCCGGCGACGCTGATGTGGCACGCCTCGCGACCGAGAAACGTCGCCAGCTTTTCCTCAAGCGCGATATGGTAGGCGCGCGAGCCGTTCGAGATGCGCGCACCGGTCGTGCTCGTGCCCCACTTTTTCGCGGCGCTGCCGGCGGCCTCGACCACTTTCGGATGGAACGACAGGCCGAGGTAGTCGTTGCTCGAAAGCATGATCATGGCGCGGCCCTGCAGCGTGATGTGCGTGCCCTGCTGTGCCTCCATGGCGTGGTAGTAGGGCTTGTATTTCAGGCGCATCTTCGTCGCGTAGTCGTCCTTCGCGCGCTCGATGATCGCTTTCTTGGTCTTGGTGAAGAGGGACAGGGCCATGATATCCGGTGCCGACTAGGCGGGGAATGGCTGGTGTTGGCAACCGCAAAGCCGGTCCGTCACTGGTGCCGCGGCAGCGCGTCCATCCAGCCGGTCAGGTCGCTGGCGTAGTCGCTCCATGTGCGTAATTTGCGCGTGCGCGCCTGGGCCGACAATTCGGCCCGCAGTGCCGGCTCCGTGAGCAGGCGACGCATCGCCGCCGCCAGGGTGGAGGCATCAACAGAATCGAGCGCAAGCGTTCCGCCGCCGCGCGCCGCCTCGCCCAGGGCGCCCTGGGCCGAGCAGATGCAGGGGCGCCCGTGCTGCAGGCTCTCGAGCACCGGCAGGCCGAAGCCCTCGGTCAGCGAGGGATAGACCGTGAACGTGCAGCGCGCGTAGGCGTCGTGCAGCTGCTCGTCCGGGACCGCGCCGTGGGCGATCAACGCCCGACCGGCGCGCTGCAGCTCCGCGATGCGGGCCAGCGCGGGCGCCGCCGTGTCGGTGCGTGGCAGGCCGACGAGCTCGAGCTCGAAGGCCAGGCCCTCGCGCCAGAGCGCCTCCGCGGCGGCGAGCAGGGCGAGGTGATTCTTGCGGCCCTCGATCGTGCTCACGCACAGCACGCGCGGCGCCGCGCGGGCGGCCGGTGTGTGCGCGCTCGCGGCGCGGGCGGGAGCCACGCCGAGGGGATGGCTTGCACCGGCGGCGTGTGCGCGAGGCCCGCCCACTGCCAGAAGTCGCGCAGGCTCGCGGCGGAGTCCTCGGAGACGGCCGCGACGCCGTCGAACTGCGCGAGTTCGCGCAGGTAGGCCGGCAGGCGGGCCACGGTGGCGGGCGGGGTCAGCTCGGGAAACTTGAGGCCGATCGCATCGTGAAAGACCGCGACGCGCGGCCCGCGCACGCGCGCGAGCAAGGCGGGGAGCTGGGCGGCGACCTTGGCCGAGAACAGCTCCGGCACCAGCAGTCCGGTCGCGGCCGGCAGGGCGGCGCGGCGCCCGGCGAGGCGGCGGACGTGCCCGGCGATCTGCTGCGCGAGCGTCCATTTCGCGCCGCGCGACCCGGCGGCGCCGTGGCGGTCGCGCAGCGTGGCGAGTTCACCGGCGTTCAGGGCCCGCCACGCGCCTTGGTGCGGATCGAAGCAGACCGGCGCCACGCGGTCCCGCTTTTCCAGCTCCGCGAACAGCGAGCGCACGACGCGTTGGATGCCCGTCTGCGCGCGGGTGTGGCTGGTGTGACTGGCCTCGAAGAGTAGCATGGGTCAGGGCGAGGGCTTGAGCCGCCAAAGCGTCGCGAGGCCGTGTTGCGCGACGAACTCCCAATTGCCGGGCGTGCGCTCGCGGAACCGCTGCTCGTCCTCGAAAGTGAAAAGCGTGGCGTAGAGCGGTCGTCCTGCCCGAAGGGCGCCGTCGCGCACGCGCGGCCAGGCGTCATCGAGAGTATCCCAGCGCACGATGCAGAGGTTGGTGGAAAAGAAGAGGGTGCCACTGCCCTCAAGCGAAAGCACCACTGCGTTGGCCGGCACGCTCTCGGCAATGAATTGGTGCATTTCGGTGAAGCGCGCGCCGGTCTGGCCAATGCCCCTCAGACCGAGGCTGTGCCAGCGCAGATTGGCGTTCACTGCGATCGAGATTGCCGCGGCGCCCCAGAGTGCGCGTCGGACTAGTGGGGAGCGCAGGTGGGCGACGAGTGCTTCGGCTCCGAGGCCGGCCAGCACGAGCAGCGAGGGAAGCGATGGCAGCAGGAAGCGCAGATACCACCATTCACGGTGCGTGAAGTAGTAAAACGAATAGAAGGTTGCCGAGGCTGCGACCCAGGCAGCATGACTCCACAGCAGCCGCCGCGGCACGCTGCGATGCCATGGTGCGGCCAAGGCTACCAGAAACAACGGGGTTAGCACAACCGGCAGCCAGCGGGCGTAATGCGCCGTCGACACACCGACCCATTTCAGGCCGAAAAATTCGCTTACGTCACCGTAGCCGGTGGCGAAGAGGTTACCATAGGCGGCGCGATTCAGCAGTGCCATGAACACGGCAGCGGGCACCCCGCCGGCGGCAACCCAGAGCCAGCGCCGATCCGGTCTGCCGAGGGCAAGCGCGATCGGCAGTGCGAGCATGGCGTTGGTCGGCCGGATCAGCACCGCCAGGCCGAGTGCCATGCCGCAACCGAGAGCCGAGGCGCCGCCGGCACGGGTGGCGAGGAGCAGGGCGAGTGCGCACCAAACCAGCGCAGGCAGATCCGACATCGCTTGCAGACAGTAGGCGAGGTAAAGGGGAGAGCGCGAGCGCCGCGGCCACGAGACAGCCGACGGGCCGGGAGACGCCGGCCATGCGCGCGAGCGCGAAAGTCAGGCCAACCCCGGCGAGGGCGTGCAGGAGCATCAATCCCTGCGGTCCCCAGTGCCATCCTCCGATGGAGGCGGATGCCGCCAGCAGCAGCGGCAGTCCGGGGGGGTAGGTGGGGGTGATATGACCGGCGATCACGTCGGGCACGAAGCCCAGCGGGGCGTAAGTGAAGTAGGGCACTTCTGCCATCGGCACGCCCTCAATCACACGCGGCGCAGCGTGAATCCGTCGCTCGAGCAGCATGCGCGCGAGATTGAAGTAGCCGGATGAATCGGCGCCAGCTGGCGCGATGTTGGCCTCGGTAAAGACGAAGGTCGCGTAGCCGAGCAGGGCGAACACGACCGCCACGGCGAGCCCACGCGTGCGCATCGCGGGTGAAAGGGGCTGGACGAAGCGGTCGGGCAGACGGGACATGCAGCGCCTCGCAGTGTCCGGGCGCCGCGGCGCGGCTCAAACAAAAATCATCGGACTCAGTCGAGGGCGCGGAACCGCACAGCCGAGATGGCCCAGGCAAGTGCGCGCGGATCGTCCGAGGAACCGTCGGCGCGAGGAGTCTCGGCCGCGGGAAAATCGAGACGGAGCGTGACGACCGTCCGCGCGTTCCAGAGGGCGGCCGGGACGCGCGCGCGCACGGTGGCCTTAGTGCTCAGGTCAAAACGGGCAACCTCGCCGCCGTTTACGAACAGGCGCATGGGTTGACTCTTGCGAGCGGCAGGCAGGAAGGGCTGGGCGTCGATTTCGATTCCGACGTCGCGGATAGCGGGGTGAGCCGAGCGGAACTGGAACGCGGAGCGCGTCAGGTTGCTCCAGGTAAAATTTTCGTCGGGCGTGGTGAAGCCGAAGAGGACGTATTGTTCGAAGTTCCCAGATCGACGGCACTCGATGGTCGCGTCATCCGGGTTGATGGTTCCGGGCTCGTGGAAGACGCGAAGCCCTCGGCCGAGCAACACTCCCGGACCAGCAAGCGGGTTGTGCGAGAAGCGCCAAACGGAATAATTTTCCAGCGTGTCGAGGTCGTCGGCATTGATCGAGCGATAGCGGCCGAACATGAATTGCCAGCTTTCGTCGACGCGGTAACTGTGGCCGCTGCGTTTCAGTGCAAGTGCCGTGCGCGCGACATCGCCCCAGTCGTCATGGTTGAAAACTAAGAACTTGGGGGCTTCGGGCCGCGGGTCGGTTCGGAGGGCCGCCGCGGTGGCGGTCACCCATGCGGTGTCGGCGTTGTTCACGCTTGGCGGCAAGGTGCGCAGCGACCACGTGGCCAAAGCACCGGCGACCACCAGGACACCGCCGCCAAGCCACGCACCGCGCTCTGGCAGGAGCGGCGTGAGGAGACCGGCGGCGATCAGCGCCACGGCATAGAGCAGGGCGTAATAGAAGTGGCTGTTGAACGCGAACATCGGACCATTCTGGATCCAGCCCCAGAGCACCGCGGTGACGAAGCCAGCACCGGTGACCAGAATCAGCGCACGAACAAAGCGCTCTGCGTCGGTGCCCCGCGGCAGATGGCGGAAACCGCGCGTGCGTCCGGCGATGAACGCCAGCACAATCGCCCACCCGGCATACGCCGCCAGGCCTTGGCGCAGGAAGGCGAAGTTGATCCCGCCTCTTTCGGGGATGAACAGCTCCTGGCTGCGCTCATAGCCGAAGAAGCTCAGGAGGTAGACGAGTGAGTCGATAAAGCTGCGGTGCGGTTTTTTCGCGAGGAAGAAGCGAAGGATCTCGGCGAAGTTGCTGTCGCGACCGAGCGTGAGATCGACCAGGAACGGAATCATGAACACCGCGATGCAGGCGGCTGCGATCCAGTGCGGCCCCGGCTGTGCCTTCCAAGGAGGAATCGTGATCCCGCCGGCGCGTTGCGTTTGCCAGAACAGCCCGTAGGCGGTGAGAAATAGGACGCCGACCATCAACGGCTGTGCGACGTGACCGTGCACGAGGAAGCAGCCGCTAAGCACCAGCAGCGGCAGGTGCCGCATGGCCCCCGCCGCAACGGAAGCGGCCGCGACGAGCAAGCAGAGGAACGGCATCAGCAGCACATGGGGCGGCCAGATGCTCACGAACGCCTCGCGCGCTAGGCCGAAATGCAGTCCGGCGGCCGCCAGTGCCAGCGGAATGAACCAGCGCGAACGGATCCAGTCCGCCGCGATCCCCAGCGCGAGTGCGAAGAAAAACGCCTGCAACATCGTTCCGGCGATCGCGTGGGCGTTGTGCGGTGAGGGCACGACCTGGAGCCAGTCGTGCAGCACATACTCGCCGACCGCGTAGACATAGAAGAATGCCGGCCCGGGGTGGTTGAAGTGAAAGCGCGAGTAGTTGCCGTAAAATTCGTTGAGATGCTTGGCCCGTTCGATTTGCAGGGCGTTCAGTGCAAAGTCCCCGTCTTCGTGCCACGGCGTCACGAAGAGGAAGGAATGGTAGCCGGCGACGAGCAGCGCGAGGGTGCCGATGAAGATGAGGCGCGTGGGGTCGGCAAGGAGACGTTTCACGACAGTCGAGTAGGCGAGTAGACGTTTCCGGATGGGGCGATGCGAGACGAAAAACTCGGCGCGCTCAGCGCCGGGACAGCTCATAGAGCACGAGGTCATGCCAGGGCGAGTCGTAGCGCGCGACCTCGCGTGCGGCGAAGCGCCGGAAGATCGACGCCACGTAGGGGTTCTCGCGCTGCCACGGCTCGGGAAGGAGGAACACCCGTCGCCCCTGCTCGAGCGCTTCGGCAACAAGGTCGGCCGCGCGCGGATCCACTGGCACGAAGGGCGTCAGTTGCGTGTAGAGCGCTAGGCTGCTGGCGTGCTCAAGCGTGCCGACCAAGGCGCCGGGCGGCAAGTCGGCCTCGACCCTGAGCACCATGTCGTAGTTCACGCGGCCGATGTCGCGCTTCCAGAGGTCGTCCTGGCTGAGGCCGAACCGCAGGTAGAAGAACGGTGGCAAGGCGAGCACGACGAGCGTTGCGACGCGCCACACCGTCGCCCGGCCGACGCGGGCCGCCAGCCATTCGCGGCTGAGTTCGCAGCCCTCCGCGGCGAGCAGAAACACCATCGGCAGGCCCGGCAGGATGAAGCGCAGCCACCACCATTTGTCCGCGCCGCCCGATTCCCAAAACGAATAAAACACGATCAGAGTCAGCGGCCAGAGCGCGAGAAACGCGCGCTCGCGCGATGGACGGAGCAGGGCGACGGCGGCGAACAGGATCACAACCGGGGTGAGCAGCTTCCACGTCGTCGCGAGAAAGAAGCCAGCGAATTCTGGGAAGACTTTGGGCGACATGCTGCCCCAGACGTTGCCGTAGCCAGTTCGCCAGGGTGCGCCGAACAGCGCGGTGTTGTAGGCCGCGTAGAGCAAGCCCGCGACGGCCAGATGCACGAACAGACGGAGAGTTGCACGCTCGGCCCGCAGCGTCAGGGAAAACGGCAGGAGGAACAAGGCGTCGGTGGGCCGCACGGCGACGCTCAGGACGAAAAGCCACCCCGCGAGCGCGGGCCGCCCCCGCCGGAACGCCCACAGCCCGCCGAGCAGCGTGGTCGCGGCGACGAGATCGCTCATCACCATCGTGCTGCCGTAGACGGTCAGCGGCATGACAGCCCACGCCGCGGTCATCAGCAGCGCGACGGCCTCGGACACCCGCGTGCGCAGCAACCCGAGCAGGAGCACGCCTGACAGCATGCCGCAGAACGGGGTCACCCAGAGCGGCGCGCCAAGCCAGTGCCCGATGCCGAGCAACAGCGGGAAGCCCGGGGGATAGTCGGGCCGCGCGTGTTCGGTGCCTGGGACAAGCGTGAAGCCCCACGGCACCAGCGCGGTGGCGTGCGGCGAGGCGTAAGGCAGTGGCAGGAAGCCGCGACCTTCGCTGAAGAGCTTCCCGAGCTGGAAATAACCGAAGGAGTCGACGCCCCAGATGTAGCGCTGGCGAAACGAGCCGTAGACGAGAAACAGGGCGAAGAAGGCGACAAAAAGCAGGCGGCTGCGCTGGCCGGACAACCACGCGCGCCAGCCGCTTGCGGCTGCGTCCGGACAGTGGGGCGAAGATGAATCCATCGCCATTTTTGTGCGCATTGGTGCCTGGGAAGTAAACCGCTTTCCCTTGCGTCACTGGATCGCGACGCGGCGGAGCTCGAACGTCGGCGGGGTTGGGCTCGCGGCCGCCGGCACGAAGCGAAAAGCGATCGTCTGGGCCCGGCCCCCGACCAGTCGCACGCGTAGGGTCCAGCGGCCGGGCTCGCTCACGGCGGACTGGCCCCCGACCCGCAGGTCGTTTGCCACCTCCCAGATGCCGGCGCTTCCGTCCCGGACAATTTCCACCTGCAGCTCGGCAGCGGCGTGGGGGAGCACGGTGAGGGAAAATACTGGCGCCGCCCGCTGCGGCACGCCGACGGAGGGCTGGAGGCCGGACGATGCGAGCAGCCGGTTGACGCGATCGAGCAGCGCGAAATCGCGACCGGCGAGCAAGCGGGGCGAGTTGGCATCGAGAGTGTCCGCCCACGCGCGTCCCACGAGACTCGCGCCGGGCGCCGCGTCCGCGGGCACGGAAACGATCGAGGCGCGCAGGTAACCGCCGGTGCCGGCGCCGCGCTCCACGAAGAGCGTCGCCGGGACGCGCCCCAGGAAATACGGCGCCCACATGGCGTGGAAAAACGGCTGGGAGAACGTGCGCGGATCGATGGCGACGCACGTAGCACCGCGGGCACGCACGGTCGCATCGAGCTGGAGCCAGTCCGCAGCAAGCGCCTTGCGTTCGCTCCACTTGAGAAGATCCAGTTCGATGATCGCCTGTGCGAATACGAAGAAAGCCGCCACGCCTGCAGCCGCGATCTGCCGCCAGCCCCGCGTTTCCGCGACGGCCAGGGCAATGCCGCCGGCGGGGAGCACCGCCGAGAGGGAGACGGCGGCAAATTGCATCGTCTTTTGCCAGCCGTAAGAAAAATCCGTGGTAGCAGTGTAGAGTGCGAGCGCCGCCGCGCCGCTCAGGGTGAGCAGAAGGCCGGTCCGGTCGCGCGCGCGGAAAATCGTCCAGATGCCGGTCGCGACCAACACCGCTGTGACCAGGCCACCCCCGAGCGCACCGAGTTCGGTGCCGGTCTTCGGCGAGAGCGTCATGATGGCCGGCAGGAATTGCGCCGGCGCGATGGTGCTGAAAAGATTTGCCCAGTGGTCGCCCGCTCGCGCGCTGAGAAACGACACGCCGAAGCCCTGGAGGGCCCGCCAGGTCGTGACAGGCCAGACCACCGCCCCGGCCAGCAAGGCTCCTGCGAGGGAGTGAGCGCGCGGCCGGTGAGCCCGCCGCGAACCAGCAGCAGGACGAGCGGCAGTGCCACGAACGGCGCCAACTCAGGGTAACTGCACAGCAGGCCGTGCACGCCCAGCGCCGCAAGCAGGCGTTCGCTCCAAGCGGTTGGATCGCCGGTGCGGCCGAGGCTGCGCGCGACCGCTGCGACGGCGATGGCTCCGCAGAGCACTCCGAGCAGATTGGGCAGGTTGCCGTTGTGATGTGTGAAAGCAAACAACGGTTCCAGGGCTCCCAGCGCGAACAAGGCAGGGGCACGGAGGCGCTCGGTGATGAACATCCGCACGAAGAGGAACACGGCGGCGACCCACGGGAAGAGGAGCGCTGCCGACGCGAAAAGATAAAGGTAGAGCGGAGGCGCGCCGGTGAGGCTCGACAGGAGCGCGAGGTAGCCTTCACCCGCCATCCTGCCCCACGAAGGCAGCCAGCCCGACATGGCTTGCGCGGTGTTCAACGCCGGGTGCGCACGGTCGATCCGGCGTTCCTCCAGATAGGACGATTGTTGGAGGTTTTGCGCGCCCGTGATCCAAAAAAAGCCGTCGTGGTTGGCCGTGCCATCATAGTAGAGGACGTCGGGATGCGTCAGCCGAGGCCAGAGCAGCAGGAGAAGAAATAGCCCGGTTCCGGCGACCAGTGCCAGACCGCGTCCGCTGAAAAGCGTCCGAATGTCACGCAGCCCGGCGCGGAGGACCGTGGGCCGGGACGCGAGCAGGGTCGGGGCGAGGCACAGCCACGCCGTCCATCCGCGGAGCGGGACAAAAGCGTTCACGACCGCCAGGATAAGGAGCAACACACCGAGGCCGCCGAGCACCGCCCATGCGAGGCGCTCGGCCGGCCGGGAGGCGGGTAGGCGGCGGGCCAGCTCGGCGCCGAGCAGCCACAGACCAATCGGTGTGGCAGCGAGGAGGAGGGCGCCGCCCAGCAAGGTCATGGCACGGGGAAGAAGCCAATGGCATCCACTGCCAGACTGGGCCCGTCCCAGGATCGTGGCAGGGCGGGCTCGTCGGGATTGCGGGCACCCGGCAGGTGTAAGCGCAGGACGTGCGTCGTGCGCGCGTTCCACGCCTTGCGGTCCAGACGCACGCGCAGGGTTTGCCGGGCCGTGACCACGATGCGTTGGACCAACTGTCCGTCGAAATGAATGGCGAGCGGCGGCATCGGCATGCGCCCCGGCAACCTAGGCACGACTGGCAGCACCAGTTCGATGTCGTGGGTCGAGGACGGGGCGCGGAACTGGATGATGGCGTCGGGCTGGCTCAGCCACGCCCGCGGGCTGCGCGCCGGGTCATGTATGAGCCCCGCAACCACGTAGGCCGCGGCGCGATCGTGGATGAACGGCAAATCGACGGGAGGCGCCAGAGACTGCGGTCCGATCAGCAGCGCGCCGCCCGCGTCCAGCGGAATTTCATTGGGACTCGTGCCGCTGGGCACGACGCGCCAGACGGTGAGCGGCGGCTCGTCGGCCGCGAGCCACGCGGCCGGCACGATGCGACCCGGGTGCATGAAAGTCCACGCTTCCTCGACAAAATAGGGCTGACCACCTCGATGCAGGGCGAGCGCGACCGCCGCGGCGTTGGGCCACTGGTCGTGCGTGAAAACGAGTAGTCGGGGTCGCGCCGGGTCTGCGGGCCGCGCGAGCGCGGCCTCGACCGCCGCGAGGCGCTGGCGGCCGGCCTCGTCGGCGTTGAGCGGGCCGCGGTGGAAGGCGGCGCCTCCGGCTAGCGCGGCGACGGCGAAAATGACGGGCGCCAGCCTGCGTGCCGCCGTGGGCGTGGGCCGGGCGCCCAGCCATGCGAGCAGCGGCAGCAAGCCGAGCAGCGAGACCGCGTGGAAAAAATACATGTTGAACTCAAACATGCGCCCGGTCTGGACCAGGCCCCACACGAAGCTGAGCCCGAGAGTCGCGATCCAAAACAGCGCGGCCGTGCGCCAAAACCGTCGATGCGCCGCTTCGTGGGCCGCCAGTCGTCGCCACGCCAGCGTGCTGGCCGCCAGCAACGCCGCCCAAGCGGCGAAGGCCGGCCAGTGTTCCCGGAACATTCCGAGGCTCGCCACGGACAGCTCCTTAAGCACCGCATCTTGGTCGCGCACGTAGCCGAAGAAGCTGAGGAGATAGAGGAGAGACTTCAGTGGCTTTTTTAGCTGCTCGGAGTTGTCGCGCAAGTGGCGGAAGATCTCGGCGAAGTTGCTCTCCGGTCCGCGGCATGCGTCGAGCACGAGCGGCACGAGAAACAGTGCTAGGATTGCCGCCGCCACTGCATGCGGACGAGGCGCCCGCCAAGGGGCGCCGTCGCGGCGCCAGGTGGCGACGTAGGCGAGGCCGGAGAGCGTGCCGACATAAAGCGGCTGGGCTACGTGGCCGTGGACGAGAAAGCATCCACACAGCAGCACCCACGGCAGGTCCTCGCGCCGGCCGCAGGCGAGCGACACGCATGCGACCCAGAAGGCGAAGAACGGCATCAGGAGCACATGCGGAGGCCAAATGCTCCAGAAGGCGTTCCCGGCTAGCGCGAGGTGCAACGCCGCCGCCAGAAGCAGCGTCGGAACGAAGAGGCGGGTCGTGATCCAGCGGGCGGCGAGTGTCACCCCGAGCGCGAAGAACGCGGCCTGCAGCGCGAGACCGGCCACGGCGTGGGCGTTCGCCGGTGTCAGGCGGGTCGGGAGCCAGTCGCACAGGACCTTCTCGGCCGCGGCGTAAACGTAGAAGAACGCGGGGCCCGGGTGATGGAAGCGGAAGCGCGAGTAGTTGCCGTGCAGTTCCGCAAAGTGCTTGGCGCGGTCGATCTGGATGGCGTTCAGGGCCGCGTCGCCCGTCTCGTGGGTCGGACTGGAACAGTAGAATCCCCAGCGCGCAAAAAAAAGCGTGAGCGTCACGCCGGCCCACAGCAGCAGGAACTGTTTGCCGGGGCGGTTCATCACCAGCCGGCGATCGCCTCGAGGCGACGGCGGTAGCGCGCGCCGATGGCGGCGGGGGAGAACTGCGCTTCGATCGTCCGTTGCCCGGCCGTGCCGAGGCGGGCGGCCAGGGCGCGGTCGGCGAAGAGGCGCTGCATCCACTCGGCGGCGTGCGCGACGTCGGGCTCGGCCCAGATTTGACCCTTGGCGTAGGGACCGTGGTTGCGATCGAGCGAGACGAGCGCCGCCCGGACCGGGCAGCCGTTGGTGGCGTCGACGAACTCCGCTGTGCCCGACCAGTCGGTCGAGATGACGGGCTTGCCCAGATACATCGCCTCGGCGACGGCGAAGCCGAAGCCCTCGGAGCGGTGTAGTGAGACGAAGCAGTCGCACGCGCTCTCGAGCTCGTAGATCTCGACGCGGCTCAGGGTGGCGTTGATCAGCACGGTGCCGGGCAGCTCGGCGGCGGCGCGCTGGAGGCGGGCGAAGTCGTCCGGGTTGCCGGCGGCATTGTGGACCTTGATTACGAGCGCGGCGCCGCGGCCGGCGAGGCCGGAGCGGCGGAAGGCCTCGATCACGGCGCCCGGATTCTTGCGCGCGGAATAGGAATTCAGGTCGTAGAGGAAGAGAAACAAAAACTGTTCGCGCGGGAGGTTGAACTTCGCCCGAAAGTCGCCTTGCGGACGGGCGAACGAAATCGCGTGCGGCATGGCGAGGACGGGCACCGGAACCTTGGCGGCGATCGCCTCCGCGGCGAAGCGAGAGGGCGCCCAGATCTCGTCGCAGTAGTCGGCGTATTGGATCCACGCGTCCGGAAACTCCGGCAGCTCCCAGGCCCAGTAGCCGATCGTGTAGCGATCGCGGCGGAGATCGGCGCCGTGGTGGTGCTCGAGATCGCGCATGCCCGGCGCGTCGACGTGCACGATCGTTACGCGATGCGGCAGGTCGCTCTGCAGTCGGGCCGCAAAGGTGTCGTCGCCGCGGGGGTTCTTGCAGGGGAGGCGCAGGTCGACAAGTGCGACGGGAAGCTGGGCGACATCGGCAGCGCGCGCCATGCAACGCGCGGATTCGCCGATGCCGAGGTCGGCGCGGAGGTAGCCGAGGAGGTTGAAGCCGAGTCGCAGGAAGCGTCGCGCGAAGACGGGGTTCCACGGTGCGGCGCGGTTGGCGAAATCGAAGAGCACCTCGCCGTCCGCCTCGACGCGCCGGATGCGCAACCGGCGGTTGCGGGACTGGTGGCGCCACGGTTGCAGCGGCGCGAGGCCGCTCACTCGGCCCAGCCAGGCGAGGAAGTTCGAGAAGCCCACGCCGACCAACAGGAATTCGAGCCGGTGCGGAGCGTTGGCGTCGCCAGTCGGGACGGAAAAGCGGAATGAGAATGGACCCTCTGCGAGCGACGCTGTTGCGCTCACGTCGGCGCCGTCGCAGCGGATGACGAGTCCCAGCGAGCCGCGGGACGTCGAGTCCGCTGGATCGGCCGGCCGGAGTTCGCCTTGGACGAGGATCTCCCGCACACCGACTAGGGGGGGCAGGGCCAGCACACCGGTTTCACGGATCCAGAACGAATCTGGGTCGACGTCGTCAGGAAAGAGGCCGGTGAACTTCGGGCGGTGGCGCGGCATGCAACGGCTAGTTCGCGGGGGCGGCGGCGTGATGTAAACCGATTTTCACTCGCGCCGGGCGGGGGAGAAATCGACCGCGAGGTCGGCGACGTTGAAGGCGATCCGGCGCGGATCGGCCGGACCGGCGCGGCGCGCACCGGCGTCGGTGAACAGTCGCAGTTCGTTCAAACCTGGTTGCAGCGGCACGGTCAGCTCGACCGGGCTGGCTTGGTAGGCGCGGACCATCTCCCGGTGTCGCACGGTGCCGACCTCAACGGTGAAGACCGTGTGCGAAGTCGCGCTGACCGAGAAACGCAGCTGTGCGACGGCAGGCTCGGCAGATGGGTGCCACAGGTAAAGCGTGGCATGCTGCCCCGCCCAGCGCCACGGCCCACGCGGCTCGTGCTCCACCTGGAACCAGCCGTCGCCGACAAGCACTGCCGGCTGGCCGAGGACGGGAGCCGAGTCGTCCCAGCGGTTGTGCCCAAGCGGATCTTCCGCGGGGAGGGGCGGGGCACCGGCTGGAGCGGGTCGGAGGCGGAATACGACTTGGTTGTCTGTGTCGAGCAGGCGCTCGCGTCCGGACCGGAGCAGCATCTCCTCCAGTCCGGTCGCGCGATCGGCGAAGGCATCGCGGCGGATGTAGAGCGCGGCAAAGCCCGCGTGCTCAAGTGTCGCGATCATGTCGGAGGGAGGCAGGCGGGCGACGTTGCGCTGCCAAGTGTAGGCGGCGGTGTGCTCGAGCTGGCCGTAGCTGAAGCGCAGCTGGCGTGTGTAGAGAAAGGGACGGAACAACTCGTAGTCGGTCATCGCCCCGACCGTTGGTTGCTCGAGAAACGGAACGGCCGGCAGCTGGAAGACCATCGCCCCGGAAGGTAGTGCCGCCTCCAGGGTGGCGGCGGTGCGGCGGTCGCGTTCGACCCGAGCGTGCAGCTCCGCGCGGTCTGGCGCACGGGGGGCAACTGGTCCCAGAGTGCGAGAACGACCAGCACCGCGGTCAGCAGAGCGGCGACGAGTGGCGGCAGGCGCCCGGCCCGTCGCGTGGCCCAGGAGGTGAGCGCGAGCAGGGTCACGGCGGCGACACAGATGCTGTAGCGGTTGGTCGCACGGAAAAGATCGGTGATGCCGAAAGCAAACACCGCCGCCGCCCCGCCCACCATGGCGAATCCCACGATCCATACCAGGAGCGGCAGGTGCGCCGGCCTCAGGCCGAGGCGCCCGCGCCCGAGACGCACTAGCCCCTCGCCGCACACGAGCGCGAGGCCCGCTAGGCCGACAAAGCCGAGGTAGGGGAAGAATAGCTCGCCGCCCAGGCTAGTGGCGGAGGCGTAGCGCCGTCCGATTTCCGCGGCCGCCGTCCAGCGGTGGGTTGGCGGAGGCACAAGGAACTCGATCGGCCGCAGGCCGTAGAGCTCGGTGGCGGCGTAGTTGCGTGCCAGCACCGCACCCTCGCCCGATAGCAGGGCGCGCACGGCCGAGAGATTGGCCAGCAGCAAGACGATGAGGAAGAGGCCGAGCCAGGCAAGAATGACGGTGTTGTCCCGCCCGCGGTGAAGAACCAGGCGGGTGACGAGGGCGCCAAGCAGCAATTGGCCGAAAAGGAAACCGAAATACGGATTGCCGAGGGCGACTAGGATGGCAACTAAGGCGCCGCCCAATTGGACGGCCCGTCGCCGCAGCAGGTGGCGCGCCCCGCCGGCCACCAGCGTTGCGGCCAGCATGAGCGGCACCACGAAGGCGAGGGCGAACGAATAGTGCGAGAAGCCGCGTTGGGCGATGTAATAGCTGAAGCCGAAGACCAGACCTCCTGCCGCGGCGAAGAGCGGCCGGTGCCCGCACAGGCGGGCCGCGGCGAAGAAGCCGAGCGTGCCCAGCACATGCGCGGCGAGCAGGGAGAGGTTGCCGGCGACAATCAGGCCGGTCACCCGCGCAATCCGGCCGGTGGCGACATTGATCGGCCGGTCGGGCATCGGGTAGGCCGCCCAGTCGGCTGCCCACGGGGCGCCAAGACGCGGAGCGTCCTCGTTGATCAGGAAACTCATGCCACGTTCCTCGCAGAGCTTGAGGCGGGCGAGATATTCGAGGGCGTCGACGCTGTAGGAAGCGGGACTGTCCCAGGCCGCACGGGTCCACGCGCCCTGCCAGACGATCCAAATCAGAGCCGCGACGCCGGCGAGGGCGACGGCACGCAGAAGATCGTGACGGGAGGCGGGCAGATACACGCGGCTCACTTGATGAGCGAAGACGGCTGGGTTGCCGATGCAATTTTGGGGCCTTGCGCCGGACGGTGAATCCCGCATCTACGGAGCAATGTTGCCCGAGGAATATCGCAAGATGGCCGACGTCGAGGACGTCATGTGGTATTACCGCGCGCTGCACCGGCACGTCGCGGCGGCGCTGCGCGGCGTGGCGGGGCCGGGTGCGGCGGTGCTCGACGCCGGGTGCGGCACCGGCGGTTTGCTGCGGCGGCTGGCGGCGGCGGAGCCGGGCTGGCGGCTGCAGGGGCTGGACTTCTCGGAGATCGCGGTGCAGACGACGCGCGAGCGCACGGGACTGCCGGTGACGCTCGGGTCGGTGACGGCCCTGCCGTTCGGCGACGGGCAGTTCGACGCGGTGGTGTCGTGCGACGTCGTCTGCCAGGTGCCGGACGCGCGCGCGGCGCTGGCGGAGTTCCGCCGCGTCGTGCGGCCGGGCGGGGCGGTCGTGCTGACGATGCCGGCCTACCGCTGGATGTATTCCTATCATGACCGGCAGGTCGGCAATCTCTGGCGCTGCTCGCGTGGCGAGTTGAACGCGCTGCTGCGTGCGAGCGGCTGGCGGCCGGTGTGGTCGAGCTACTGGAACGCGCTGCCGTTCCCGCTCGCGGTGCTGCGGCGGAAGGTGTTCCCCGCGGGCGAGGGCGAGAGCGATGTGCGTTTGTATCCGCCGGCGGTGGAGGGCACGTTCGGCGCGATGATGAACCTCGAGCACCGCTGGCTCGCCGCCGGCAACGCGCTGCCGTTCGGCAGTTCGGTGCTCGTCGTGGCGCGCGTCGACGCCGTGTGAGCGCGACCGCGTCGCGCTGCGGGCGTTGCGCGGCCGCCGCGCGCTGGTCATGGGCGGCCTGGGCTTCATCGGCTCGAACCTCGTGCGGCGGCTGGTGGCGCGGGGGACGCGGGTGCGTCTACAATCTCGGCGGCTCGGGCCGCATCGCGCTCCGGGCGCGCGCGGAGCTCGTCGTCGCGGCGGCCGGTTCGGGGTGAAGCCGTTTCCCGCCGAGCGGAAGAAGATCGACATCGGCGATTACTGCGCCGACGACCGGCGCGCGCGGCGCGGTCTCGGCTGGCGTCGGCGCCCGGACATCGCGGCCGCGGTGAAGCGCACGGTGGAGTTCTTCCGCCACGAGCTGCCCCACTACCTCTAGGCGGCGCGGCCATCGCGGGCCGGGGCGTTGACAGCGCGCGGGCGCTGTGGTGGCTTGGCGCCCTGCACCCCGGTCACGCCATGGCTTCCGCGCAACCCGCGCTCAGTTTCGTCATTCCCTCTACTACAGCGCCGACACGATCCGGCCGCTGGTGAAGGAGATCGAGGGACTGCCCATCGCCGGCGGGCACGAGATCGTGCTGGTGAACGACGGCAGCCGCGACGCCACGGCGGCGGTGTGCCGGGAGCTGGTGCGCGAGGCGCGCGTGCCGATCACCTTCGTGAACCACGCGCGGAATTTCGGCGAGCACAACGCCGTGCTCACCGGCTACCGCCACGCGCGCGGGGCGCACGTGGTCAATCTCGACGACGACGGCCAGAATCCGCCGGCGGAGGCGGTGCGGCTCTGGGCGCACGCGCAGCAGGCCGGGCTCGACGTCGTCTACGGGCACTATGCCCAGAAGGAGCATTCGCTCTTCCGCAATTTTGGCAGTTGGTTCACAAACCGGCTGACCGACTACGTGCTGGACAAGCCGAAGGGGTTTTACCTCTCGAGCTTCCGCTGCGTGAGCGCGTTCGCGGCCAAGGAGGTCGCGGCGCACGAGGGGCCGTTTCCCTACATCGACGGGCTGCTGCTGCAGGTGACGCAGGGCATCGGCTCGCTCGAGGTGCAGCACCGCGCCCGGCAGTCGGGGCAGAGCGGCTACACCCTGCGGCGACTGCTGCGCCTGTGGGCGAGCACGTTCGTGAACTTCTCCGTGATGCCGCTGCGCCTCGCCACGCTGCTCGGCCTGCTCATGGCGGCCGGCGGTCTCGCGGGTCTGGCGATCGTGTTCTACCTGCGCTTCTTCAATCACGGCCCGGCCTACGGCTGGGGCTCGCTGATGGGGGCGCTGCTGGTCTTCTCCGGCACGCAGCTGGTGATGCTCGGCCTGATCGGCGAGTATGTCGGACGAATGTTCCTGACCGTGAACGGCCGGCCGCAGTCGGTCGTGCGCTCGGTCGAGCGCGGCGGCTAAATCCGCGGGGGATAAGCGCGGCTACGTTCCACGGGGGGCGCTGCGCCGTCGAGCAAGACGTGCCAACGGACGATCTCGCGTTCGAATGCGCTTTGCATGCCGTCTAGAACGGAGTGGGCGATGGTGCCTCCGAGGGCGGCCCAGAGCGCGGCGCGAGCGAGGGCATCGTCGAACACACAGGATCGATCCCAGAGGGTGGTAATGTGGTGACGCGCCCAGGCACGGGCCGAGAGCGACACGATGGCGCCGCGCCAGCGCACGGCGAGGCGGCGGGAGTTGTGCTCGTCACGGAGCTTGCGACCCAGCGACGCGCTTACGTGGTGGCCGACGACACTCCGGAGCGACACGAGCGTGCGCAGCCCTGCCGCGCCGGCGCGAAGGGCGAGATCGACGTCCTCGCCGCCGTTGCGGAAGCCGGGGTCAAACCCACCGAGCCTCTCCCAAACCGTGCGCCGAATGCCGAAGCATGCGCCGGTCACCGCGGTGACTTCGCGCCAGCCGCGGAGGCGGGCGAGAAGTGGCCGGGTGCGGTCGTGCTCCGGCTTGCCCTTCTCGTTGAAGCGGACGCCGGCATGATCAAGAGTGCCGCTGCGGACGCTGAGCTGGATGTTGCCGACGAGCGCGGTGTGGGGACGATCGAGCAATCCAAGCATCGGCCCGAACCAGCCGGGGAGCAGCACGAGATCGTTGTTAAGGAAGAAGAGAAACTCGCTGTCGGCGACGGCAGCGGCGCGATTGCATGCGCCGGCGAAGCCGAGGTTCTGCTCATTCAGGATGATCCGGCAGGGAGCGCTCAGGGTCGCGAGCCACGCGCGGGTGCCGTCGGTCGAGCCGTCGTCGACGAAAATGATCTCGTGGGCAAGCCCGGCGGGCAGGGTCGCCTGCAACGTGCGCAGACACTCCTGAGTGTGCGCGAGACAGTTGTAGAGCGGAATGATGAACGAGACCTGCATGCGGCCGGCGTCGTTGGTAGCCCGCCGCCCTGCGGCGCGCACGAACAAAACTCAGGCGAGCAGGCGGCGGAGGTAGTCGCCGTAGGAGGACTTGCCGAGCTTCTTGATGTTGGCCTCGAGGCCGGCGCGGTCGATCCAGTCCTGCTTGAAGGCGATCTCCTCCAGGCAGGCGATCTTCAGGCCGGTGCGGTTCTCGAGGACGTTGACGAAGGTGGCGGCCTCGAGGAGCGAGTCGTGTGTGCCGGTGTCGAGCCACGCCGTGCCGCGGCCGAAGAGCTCGACGTGCAGCGCGCCGCGCTCGAGGTAGAGGCGGTTGAGGTCGGTGATCTCGAGTTCGCCGCGCGCGGAGGGCTTGAGACTGCGCGCGAGCGGGACGACCTGCTCGTCATAGAAGTAGAGCCCGGGGACGGCGTAGTTGGATTTTGGCTGTTTCGGCTTTTCCTCGAGCGAGACGACGCGGCCATCCGGGGCGAACTCGACAACGCCGTAGGCGGTAGGGTTGGCGACGTGATAGCCGAAGATGGTGGCGCCAGTCGTGCGCCGGGAGGCCTCCTCAAGGGAGCGGACGAATTCGGCGCCGTAGAAAAGATTGTCGCCGAGAACGAGGGCGGAGGGCTCGGCGCCGGTGAGGAAGCCCGCGGCGGCGGCGATGGTGAAGGCTTGGGCGAGGCCGTCGGGGCTGGGCTGTTCGGCGTAGGAGAATTTCACGCCGAGGTTGGCGCCGTCGCCGAGGAGCTTCCGGAACAGCGGCAGGTCCTGTGGCGTGGAGATGACCAGGATCTCGCGGATGCCGGCGAGCATCAGCACCGAGATCGGATAGTAGATCATCGGCTTGTCGTAGACCGGCATGAGCTGCTTCGAGACCGCGATGGTGAGCGGGTAGAGGCGGGTGCCGGAGCCGCCGGCGAGGACGATGCCTTTGCGATTCATGGGGTGGAAATCAGACTTGGGTGCCGAGGCGTTCGCGGGAGTATTTCTTCGCCGTGATGTCGGCGGCCCAGCGACGGTGGGCGAGATACCAGTCGACGGTCTTCTCGATGCCGGTGGCGAAGGTCTCGGCGGGTTTCCAGCCGAGCTCGCGGTGGATCTTCGTCGCGTCGATGGCGTAGCGGCGGTCGTGGCCGGGGCGGTCCTGGACGTGGGTGATCTGCGTGGCGTAGCTCCGGCCGTCGGCGCGCGGGGACTTCCGGTCGAGGAGCGTGCAGATGGTGTGCACGATCTCGATGTTCGGTTTTTCGTTCCAGCCGCCGATGTTGTAGGTCTCGCCGACGCGGCCGCCGCGGAGGACGGTCCAGATGGCGGCGGCGTGGTCCTCGACGTAGAGCCAGTCGCGGATCTGCATGCCGTCGCCGTAGACGGGGAGGTTTTTCCCCTCGAGGGCGTTGAGGATCATCAGCGGGATGAGCTTCTCGGGGAAGTGATACGGGCCGTAGTTGTTCGAGCAGTTGGTGGTGAGCGTGGGCAGGCCGTAGGTGTGCTGGTAGGCGCGGACGAGGTGGTCGCTGGCGGCCTTGGAGGCGGCGTAGGGCGAGTTGGGCTCGAAGGCGTGGTCCTCGGTGAAGGCGGGGGCGCCGGGCGGGAGCGAGCCGTAGACCTCGTCGGTCGAGACGTGGAGGAAGCGGAAGGCGCTCTTCCTCGGCTCCGGGAGCCTGGCCCAGTATTGCTTGGCGCAGTTGAGGAGGCGGAGCGTCCCGACGACGTTGGTCTGGATGAACGGCTCGGGCGAATCGATCGAGCGGTCGACGTGGGACTCGGCGGCGAAATTGACGATGGCGTCGATCTGGTGCTCGGCCAGGAGCGACGCGACCAGCGCGGCGGCGCCGATGTCGCCGTGGGCAAAAACGTAGCGCGGGTCCGCGGCGAGATCGGCGAGGTTGGCGGGGTTGCCGGCGTAGGTGAGCGCGTCGAGGTTGACGAGCCTTGCCAGGGGCGAGCCCTTTTCGAGGAGGCGTTGGCGGATGAAGTTGGAGCCGATGAAGCCGGCGCCGCCGGTGACGAGAAGGTTCACGATGGATCGGGAGTTGGGAGCGGAGAAGGGGGCGGGCCGCTCAGGTGCGGACCCAGCGACGGAGGTCGCGTTCGACGGCGGCGTGGACCTCGGTCATCTGGATGCCGACCGAAGCGAGCTTGGCGGAGTTCATCACGCAGTTGGAGCGCGGGGTCTTGGCGGCCTTGGACATGAAGTCGGCCTCGTCCTTGAAGAACTGAAAGGGCTTGTTCGAGATGCCGGTTTTCCGGATCAGCTCGACGACTTCGTGCGTGGTGATCTGGCCGGGGTTGGTGACGTTGTAGGTGCCGAAAGGCACGCGTTTCTCCCAGCACGCGAAGGTGGCGGCGACAAATTCGTCCAGCTGCGAGATCGAGTTCGTCGCCTCGAGCAGCGTGGCGTAGCGCATGAGCTTGGTGAGGTAGTTGCGCGGGTTGTCGACCTCGTTGAAGGGGATGCGCAGGCGCCAGATGTAGACGTCCGGTTGGCCGGCGAGGACTTCTTCGCCGAGGGCCTTGGTGCCGGAGTAGAACGAGCAGTTGTTGGTGCGGAAGGAGAAGTTCGGCGTGTCGGTCTCGGTGAAGCCCGTGCCGTCGGGCCGGGCGCCGGTGTAGATGCAGCCGGAGGAGACGTGGCCCCACGGGACACCGGCGTCGGCGCAGGCGCGGGCGATGGTGCCGGGGAGGACGGCGTTGCCGTCGAGGCACTCGGACTTGTGCAGCTCGCAGGCGTCGACGTTCGGCTTGCCGGTGTAGCCGGCGGCGTTGATCAGGAACGCGGGCTTTTCGCGGCGGAGCAGCTCGGTGAGCGTGGCGCGGTCGGCGTAGTTGACGTCCGCGCGCCGCAGGTTGCGGAACGGGATGCCCTTGCGCGTGAGCAATGCCTGATAGGCGTGGCCGACATAACCGGAGCCTCCGAGGAGATAGATCATGGAGCGGCTACGAGAGAGGTGGTCGCGGTGGGCGTCAACACGCGGTTTTGAGAGCGGGAAAGCTCACTTCCGACGGTAGTCGCCGCGGCTGAAGTATTTCTCCAGCCAGACGTAGGCGCAGATGAAAAAGTAGCGGCTGCCCATCTCCTTGATCTTGAGCTTAGCCTCGCCGTATTTGCGATTGCGCCAGGAGATCGGCATCACTGTCCAGCGATAGCCACGGACGACGGCTTTTAGTGGAATCTCGACGGTGAGGTTGAAGTGCGGGGCGAGAAACGGGCGGCAACCGTCAATCACGGTGCGGCGGTAGGCCTTGAAGGCATTGGTCGTGTCGTTGAGTGGGATGTTGAAGCCAACGCGCACGAGGAAATTCGCGAGCCGGTTTACGAAGAGCTTCACGCGCGGGTAATCGATGACCTCGCCCCCCTTCATGAAGCGACTACCGAAGACGCATTCCCAGCCCTCGTTGAGCAGGCGCCAGTATTTCACGGCATCGGTGGGTGAATCGGACGCGTCGGCCATCATGATGGCGCAGGCGTCGCCCCTCATGTGGTTGAGGCCGTAAACGACCGCGCGGCCGAAGCCGTGCGGACCTGGGTTTTGGACGGGGGCGAGCGTGGGGATCTTTTGTTTCAGCTCCTGAAGAACCGCCCAGGTGCGATCGCGGCTGCCGTCGTCGACGACCACGATCTCGTGCGGGATGCCCTCGCGTGCGAATGTCGCGTAGATGTCCTGGAGCGTCGGCGGCAGCGAATCCTGTTCGTCCCGGGCAGGGATAACGATCGAGTAGAGTCGGAGTGGTGTCGAGTCGGGCATGCAGACGGGCAACTCACCTGAAATCACGCTGCGGGGGCAAGTGCGCTTTTCATTGGCGCCGGATCGTTCAGCCCAGCCGCAGACTGTCGACAAAAGTCCAGTCCCAGGCGTTGCTGCCGTTCGGGTCGATAACCAGCTCCAGTTCCGTGTCCGCGGGAAGCGTGGGCAGATCGAGGGTGGCGTGCTGGGTGGAACGGTCGGCGGTTTGGCGCACAGGGTCGAGCAGCCGCTCGTAGAGCACTTCGGCGGGAGCGACACCCGGACGTTTCACGCGCACGCGGAAAATCGCGCCGTTGGTCAGCCCGCCGTTAGTGAAGGCGCCGCGTCGGAAACCGAAGGTGAAATCGAGCGTGCGCTCATGGCCGGCGAGCCTGAAGCGGAGCGTGGCGGGGGCGTGCAGAAGCAATTCGGGATCGCGCGCGGAGCCGCTCACGAGCCCCAAGGGGGCTTCGATGGCGTCTGGCGGGCGGTTGAACGCGGGAAACTGCCGGGGCAGGAAACCGCCATAGTGGAGGAGCCCGACGCGCGTGACGTAGAGCCAGTCCCATGCCTCCTCGTTGCCCGGACCAGGGGTGGTCTCGAGTTGCAGGGTTGATCCCCGCACCTCGCCCGGCGGCAACAGCACACGCAACGAGCGCGGACCGGCGCCGCGACCGCGTTCGTGCGCGGGGTCAAATAGAAAGCGGGTGAGCTGGCGCATTGAACCGTCAGGCGAGACAAGGGAAACGATCAATTCGGTGCCGTTGCCCTCGGCATGCAGGGCGGCCTCGGGGATGTATCCGTAAAGCAGCCGCAACTCACGCTCCGTGCCGCTCAAGGTCCAGCCCACGCGCGCTGGCGGACGCATCATCATGACAAAGCGCCCCTCCACCGTCGTCTTGGGAAGGGTGAAGCGATTGAGATCTTGGTTCTCGGGGCCGTCGAGGTAGTCGGATGGCGCCCCGGAGAGGTAAGCGTGCCAGAGTTCGCGCTGCGCGATGCCGTAGCGCGTGAGGACGTCGCGGCGCACGTAGACGCGGCTGTAGCGCAGCTCGGCGACCTGACAATAATCGCGGGCGACGAGGCGCGCCAATTCGGGGAAGCTTTCGTGCCCGTTGACCGCGCGATTGCTGAAGTAGAAGGTCGACTCGCCCACCATGTCCAGGAACACAGCCGGGCGTTGCGTCGCGAAGTCGGCAAGGTAGCGGCGGCGGAAGTATTCCCGCTGGGGATGCTGCACGATCTCCCAATACGTGTAGGCGCTGCGCGTGCCCTGCCGGGCCCCCGTCTCGACGTAGGCTTGATGTTGCCAGCCCCACACGGACAGCGTCGGTTCGTGCACGGTGATGGTGCGGACCAGCGCGCCGAGTTCGGAAATGGGGAAGCGCGCGTTGGTGGCGAGGCGCCCCCACAGTGGAGGCAGAGGCCGCATCGCGTGCAGGACAAATACGATCACCGTTGCGGCGACGGCGGACAACTCCGGCATGGACCATGTGGCTGCGCTGCCTGTCCGAGCGCGGATCGCACCGATGGCGCCGCCCTGAAGGAGAAGGGTCGGGGGCAGCAGGAGCAGCGTGTAGTGCAGGAAATCCCGGCCTGGCGCCAGCACGCAGGCGATCGCAGCGAGGAGCAGGCCGGCGGCAGACAGCAGGCGCCAAGCGTCCGGCGACCGATTTCGGCGGCACCCGATCCACGCGACGGTTGCGGCGAGCACGGCTCCCGTCAGCACCGTGAGGTAGCCGATCGTGGCAAAATCGGGGTGCAGGTAGCGACTTGTCCCGGTCAGGGCGCGCAGCGTTGCGGGCTTCGCGTAGATAAGATTCTGGATGAGGTAGCTGCGGTAGAAATCCTCGCCGAGACCTGCCGCCCACACGACGCCCAGCACCCCCGCCGCAGGGACGAGGGTGCTGCCCGCAAGGAGCGCAAGGCGCTGCAACCGGTCGCCCGCCATGTGTTCGCGCGCCACCCGGACGAGGGCAAGCGCTACGATGACGGCGCCAATCGGAGCGGACTGGAGCTTGGCCCACGGCGTCAGGCCGGCGAGCATTCCACCCCAGAATAACGCCGGCCGGGTCAGCGCGCCCGGCCGGCCTAGAACGAGGGTTGCCCCGCTAAGCAACACCAGTGGCACCATCTCCGACGAGAAGTGGTTGAAATCCGGATCGCCCACCGCGGCGAAGAACAGCACGGCCGGAAGCGAGCCCAGGCTAGCGGCCCGTCGGTGATAATGTGCCAGCACCAGCCGGTAGCCGAACGTGAACGTCAACCACAGCGCGAGCAACGCAACGACTCGCGCGGCGAGGTAGTTCAGCGGGAGCCCCAGCCATAGGACCGGGAGGAGG
Source organism: Oleiharenicola sp. Vm1 (assembly GCF_047777955.1). GTDB lineage: Bacteria > Verrucomicrobiota > Verrucomicrobiia > Opitutales > Opitutaceae > Didemnitutus. The sequence continues at coordinate 3,961,015 of NZ_CP180537.1, read as the reverse complement.
GCGAACGAGGCCAGCGGCCCGGCCGTCATGCCGTCCACTGAGCGCCAGAAGACCGGATCGTGCCGCAGGGTGAGGGCGCCCGCGATGAACTGACTCTCATCGGGATTGAGTTCCTCATGGGCGATGAGCTGCGGCCAGCGCAGCGCCGCCAGCGCCAGCAGCACGAGCAGCGGAAAGGCCCAGCGCGTGCGCCATGACGGCGCTTCCGGCCCAGACGGGGCGCGCAGCGCATGCCACACCAGCGCGATGACCGGCAGCAAAGCGGTCCCCAAATACGCTTGTGGGTGGCGGTCCAGCCAGCTCCAGGCCGACATCATGGTGTTGGACAGGCGCAGGCCTGCCAAGGCGAGAGGTGGAAGGGGGAGGGTAACAAAGGGAATCTACCGTTCATTCGGCGCGCGCGTCATGGCCCTGAAGCGCGGACCGTCAGATCGGCGCCGAGAGATCGAGCCACCCGGCGTTGGCCTCCGCATGGCGGGCGATCTCCTCGAGAATTTGGAGCGTCGTCGCGGCCGGCTGCCAGCCCCAGATGCGCTGGGCCTTGGCGGAATCGAGCACGATCCAGGCAATGTCGAACGGTCGCGGCGTGCCGTCTTGCGCCACCGGGTGCGGTCCGAAGCGCCGTGCACACCAGTCGCTCAACTGCCGGAGCGACATCGCGGAGGAGGCGCCGCCGGCGACATTGATCAGCCGATCGGCGGCTGGAATCCGGCCGGCAGCAGTCTGTTTTTCGATCAAGGGCACAAGGTCGCGCGGATGCAGGCAGTCGCGCACCTGATGGCCGAGGCCGCCGAACCCCAGGTATTTGAGGGGGCGCTGTCGCCGCCACGCATTGATCCAGTAGGCGAAAATGCCCTGATCCGCGCGACCGAACTGGCCAGCGCCGGCGAGCACGCCGCAGCGATTGACAAAGACCGGAAAACCGAAGGTCTCGCCATATTCCAGCGCCAGCGCCTCGGAGGCGAGCTTGGTGGCGCCGTAAAGCGAGATCGGCGCGCCGGTGGAGAACGTCTCATCCAGTCCAGCCGCCGTGAGGCCGCGGGGCAGCGGCTGCGTCGCGTCCGGCACGAACGCGCCGGCGCGCACGGCAACCGGCAGCCCGGCGAGCGGCTCGATGGCATAAACCCGGCTGGTGCTGAGCAGGACGAAACCCGCTTTCCGCGCCTTGCAGTATTCGAGCAGGTTGATCGTGCCCACAAGGTTGTGTTCGACGAGCTGGCGGCTGCTGGTTTTTCCGTCGACGCCGGCGAGAACGCTGGGATTGGCGGCCGCATCGATGACAAAGTCGGCGTCAGGCAACGCGTCGACATCGCTCGCCGCGCGGAGATCGGCGTGGAACAGTTTCACCCCGAGCGCCTTGAGTTCGGCACGATTGGTCTCGCTGCCGGGACGGATGAAATTGTCGAAGCCCGCGATGCTGTGGTTGCGACCGGACGCGAGCAGGGCCCGGGCGATCGTGCTGCCGACGAACCCGCACACACCGGAGATCAGGAAACGCATGGCGCGAGCTAAGCAGCCGGCAATTTCGAGGGGAAGCTGAAACCTCGGCTGAGATCCCGTGCGGCACGCCACCCGGCGCCGTCACGGCTGGTTTCACGGAGGATTCAGTGGAAACTGACGCGCTCGAATTCCAGCACGGGAGTCCGGGTTAGCGTGCGAAAAGAAAGGCGCAGGCGATCACCGCTGGTGCTCGCCGGTAGGGCGAGGTCCATCAGTGCGGCACCGTTGCGTCGTGGCAGGCCGGCGAGCGCGCTGCGGGCGAGGATGGCCCCCATGCCGGCCTCGTCGACTCGCTCGACGATCAACTCGGCTTCACCCGGCCCGGCAGACCGCAAGGCAAGCGTGAAGTGACGGTCCGTTGCGGTGAGGGGGAACTCGACTTTGCCGGGGGCGGTGGCGCGCAGCGCGACCCCGCGATCCCGGCTGCTTAGCTCGGCCGCATCGAACTCGGCGATGCTGGGCAAGCGGTCGAAGTGGGGGAATTGCTCCGCCGCGTAGAACGAGCGGCGCACCGGGCGCAGATTTTCGATGCAGAGCCAATCCCAGGCATTGTTGCCCGCCGGTCCGGGCAGGGCGCGGATTTGCAGGTGCGTGCCAAAGGCGAAGGGCGGCAGCGTGATTCGACGTTCGAGGCGGGTTGCGGCGCCGAAGTTGAGGCGCTCTTGGAAGATCCGTCGTTCGCCCCGCGTGTCTACCAGCTCGAGAGCGATTTCCGCACCATCGGAGACGCCCTCGGCCACCGCCCTAGGGTGAAATGCCACCTGGAGTTCGAGTGCGCGGCTCGACGGGTCCAGCAGAACATAAGCCCGTGCCGGCGCGGGCAGCACGAGGACGTTATGTCCGGCGATCATCTCGTAGTGGGCGTCACCGACAAGGGTCATCGCGGGCACCTCGGGTGGCTGATCGATGCGCCGGGCGCGGGTAGCGAGCGTCGCGATTTCCAATGGCGTAAGCGGCTCGGCAGCTCGGCGGTCGTTGCGGATGTAGACGCGCGCATATCCCAGATCGATCAGCGGGGAATAGTCGCGGCGCACGGCCGCCGCCAGCTCCGGGAAGTCCTCGTGACCGAACCGGTCGCGTCGGTCATAGAAGAAGGCGCCCTCGCCGGTGGCATCGACGAAGAAGGGCGGACGGTGGGCCAGGAAGTCGGCCAGGTAGACCCGGCGGTGCGGATCTTCGCTCGTTCGCTCGCCGGTCGCCCAGAAGGTGTGGGTGTCGCGTGTAGCCTGTGGCATGCCCGCTTCAATGTAGGTGCGCGCCGACCAGCCCCAGATCGCGAGCGTGTCGCCTGGTCGACGCAGGCTGCGCAAAATTGCCCCGTCTGCGTGATACGGGAAACGCCACTGGTCGAGCAAGGCGCCGACGAGAAAGGGCACACCCTGCGTCGCGCGCCGAGCCAGCGGCACGGCGACGCCGGCGACAAGAAACAGCGCCAGCATTGTTCGCCGGGAGGCGGGCGCCATGGCAGAGCAGATCTCCCGGAGCGCTAGGGCCGCCATCAAGCCAAGCGGAACGACGGCCAAGAGCAGGTAGTGGAGGAATTCGCGTCGCGGCAAGGCGATGGCGAAGATCGCCGCCGCCACCCAGACGAGCGCGACGCCCAGCATGGCGTTCGGCCACCGACGTCGCTGGACCAGCACCAGCCCGGCGAGCCCCGTCATCAGGAGGGAGAACAGGGCAAGCGCAAGGAACTGCCCGAATTCCGCGGCACGGCGCAGTAGTCCCGGCAGCGAGGGCGGAAAATTGATCGCGACGTCAACGTAGGTCGCGTTCTGAAGCACGTAGCGATGCAACATCATGTCGAACACGCTGCCGGCGGCGGTGATGCCCGCAAAGGCGAGCGACGGCGCCGCGCCGGCAAGGGTGACGGCAGCGAGCGCAGTCAGTCGGCCTCGAATCGAGACAGCCGAGACCCAGGCGAGCCATGCGATCCACAGTAGCAGCACGAGCGCCAGCGGCACGCCTTGGAGCTTGGCCCAGGGGATCGCGCCGGCCGCGACCGCGGCCGCGCGGAGATTCCACGCGCCCCCGTGGGCGGAGGTGCGGGAGCGCGCAATGAGCCAGAGCGAGATCGGTGCGAGGAGCAGGATGACGTGCTCCGAGGAATAGTGGACAAAATCCGGGTCGATGGCAGTGGCGAAGAAAAGCACAACCGGCAGCACCCCGATACGAGCCATCGCCTCGTCACTCAGGTGCGCGAGCGCGCGGTAGAGCGCTACGCAGCCGCCGCCGACCATCAGTAGTCCGGCGAGCCGTCCGGTGAAAAAGTCCATCGGCAGGTCGAGCCAGGCGATGGGAACGAGCGGATAGTAATTGAGCGGTCCCGAGGTTGTGCCGTCGACGGAACGCCAGAAGACAGGATCGTGCGCCAGCGCCATGGCGCCGGCGATGATCTGGCTCTCGTCGGGATTGAATTCCGAGGCGGCGAGCAGCCAGGGCCAGCGCCACGCGAGCAGCACGAGTCCGATGAGCACCGGGCCGCGCCAAGTCGCCCTACGCGTGACGGCACAATCACCAAAGGAGGCGGCAGCCGCCCACGCGACAAGGAGCGCCATCGTGGGCCAAGCGAGCACCCAATAGGCCCCAGGGTAAGTATCGAGGAGGGAGAATAAAGAATGCAGCATTCAATCGGCCCGGGGGGAAGGACTACGTGTTCGGGGCCGTGTGGTGCCAGTGCAAAGTTGTAGAAACGGCGCATCGAACCCAACTCCCACGCCGCCTACGTCCAGCCTGGGCCGACCCGAACGCACGTGGCGTGGGAGTGGGAGATCCCGAAAGCCCCGCGGTCCGGTGCATGACACCGGGCCGCACATCGCAGATGACAACGCCATCGCCCCGATCCGCTACTCGCCGGAAGAAAATTCCCCGGCGGAAGACTCAGAAGGTCGCGGTGACGGAGAGAGAGTAGGTGCGGCCGCGCCAGTCGCCGTAGGGTTGCACGCCGGCGGAGGCGTCGTCCTTGACGTATTTCGGGTAGTCGAAGCCGGAGAGGTTGTTCACGCGCGCCTGGGCGCGCAGGCCGTAGCGTTTCGTCCGCAGCTTCAGCAGGCGGATGAGGTCCGCCTGGGCGTAGGCGTCGAACTGCCAGTAGGGGCGGACCCGATCGTCGCCCTGGAGCGCGCGGTCGGCGAGCGGGAGCAGGCGGGAGTGGAAATACTGCCCGTCGAAGCCGAAACCGTAGGTGCGGTTCGACCAGCCGGCGCCGAAATTCGCGCGGTAGCGCAGCAGGCCGGGCGCCGTGCCGTCGGGGTGGTTGAGCTGGTCGACGACCGGGGCCGTGGCGGAGACCTGGCGCTCGTAGCGCTGGTAGTAGAGCACGCGCGCGCGCGTCTCGAGCGTGCCGCCGCAGAGCCCGGTCCAGGCGTAGTCGAGGGCGAGCGTCCAGTTCTGCGAGTGGCGTGAGGAGGCGTTGATGTTGCCGATGACGAGGCGCGTGACGCGGCCGACGGTCTCGCCCGGCCCCGGCGTGCCACGCTCGATGCGTTCGGGGATGAGCGATTCGAGGGCGAGGGTCTGGTCGACGTCGAGCGGCAGCATCTCGTTCGTCTTGCGCGTGTCGATGAAGTCGAGCGAGGCGCGGAAATGGTGCTCGTTGCCGCGCTCGAAGATCAGGCCGGCGGTCTGCGTGAGGGCGTCCTCGGGGGCGAGGAACAGGTTCACGTTGTCGACGACCTGGGCGAGGTAGACCTCGTGGTTGCGGCGCGGGTCGGTGATGAGCTGCTGGTTGACGCCGCCTCCGTCGGGGCCGCCGGGCAGGGCGCTGGCGCGGCTGAGCAGCGGGGCGGGGAAGCGCTTGGACGAGGTCACGCTGCCGCGGAAGGTCAGGCCGCCGGCGAAATCCGCCTTCAGGCCGAGCGTCGGCACGGTGTTCACCTCGTTCGTCTGGTCGGAGGCGATGTAGCGGACGGCGACGTCGGTCTCGACCTGGTGCAGCCAGTGCGGCAGCCAGCGGCGCGGCACGACGGGGGCCTGCCCCTCGGCGAAGAAGCTGTAGCGTTCGATCCGGCGGCCGGTGCGGACGATCGGGTCGGCCGCGCGCGTGCCGTCGGCGTAGAGGCTTTCCTCGAGGTAATCCGCCAGCTGGAGCCGGCGGTAGTCGGCGCCCGCGATCATGCTGGCGCGGCCGGTGGGCAGGGTGAGTTCCTGGTTCGAGACGCGTGCGGAGACGTCGAGCGTGCGGTAGTCGCCGAGAGTGACGAAGCGGCCCCGGCCGCCGCGGTAGACGAGCACGGAGTCGTAGAACGCCGGCGGCGGCGCGAAGCGTTGCGTGTCGCGCAGGGGGTTGTAGAGGCCCTGGTCGACGAGGGCCTGCCAGCGATCCGGATTGGCGGCGGACAGGCCGCGGTATTTGACGATGTTGCGCGAGACCTGCGCGTCGGCGGAGACGCGCCAGTCGCGCGGCAGGCGGAGCAGGAGGCCGCCGACGGCGGAGGTGAAGTCGATGCGCGCCTCGCTGTAGTTTTCGCCGAGCTCGGGGGCGGTCTCGACGAGCGTGATGGCCACGTCCCGACCGAAGGGGTTGAGCGGCGAGCCGGCGGCGAGGGTGAGGTTGCCGGTGAGCACGTCGAGGCCACGGTTCGTCACCGTGCGCGAATGCGTGGCGTCGAGGCCGAGCTGCAGCCACGGCCAGGGGTCGTAGGTGACCGAGCCGAAGAATGCCTCGCGGCGCTGCCGGCGGCCGTAGGGCGAGTCGAGCGTGAGCGGCGAGGCGGAGAGGCCGGCGGGCGAGTCGTAGAAGTCGCGTTGGGAGACGCCGGCGCGGCCGCGGAACGCCGCAAGGCCGCCGGTGCCGTCGGCGCCGGGCGCGACGGAGGTGAAGCTGGCGCTGCCGGGGCCGAACAGCGCCGAGCCGTCGGCGCTGCGCACGTTGGGCGTGGCGCGATAGAGGAGTCGTCCGCGATCGTGCGGGTGGCGTCGTGGCGGCGGCGGTAGCCCAGCTCCGCCTCGGTCGGCGGCTCGACCGAGGTGCGCACGGCGTTGAGGCGCAGGCGCAGCCGGTGGTCGAGGAGCGACTGGCCGTGCTGGAGCGAGACGGAGGTCTGCGCCGCGTCGTAGCCGGCCGCGGCGTTCGTGTAGGTGGCGTTGAGCTCGGTGGCGTTCACGTCGGGGCGCAGCACGATGTTGATGACGCCGCCGACCGGGTTGCCGCTGTAGATGGCGGAGGCGGAGGCGGGCAGCACCTCGACCTGCTGGATGAGCGAGAGGGGATGAAGTTGACGTCGGCGGGCTGGGTCGGGCCGATGCTGGTCTGCACCTCGGGCAGGCGGCGGCCGTTGATGAGGATGACGGTCTCGTTCTCGCCGTAGCCGCGGAGCTTGAGGTTGGTGCTGCCGGCGAGCCCCTGGTTCGGGTCGAACGAGCCGCTCTGCTCGGGCGGACGGGTGGCGGCGTCGCCCTCGAGGATGGCGCGCTGGAGAAACTCGTTCAGCGCCACGACGCCGCTGCGGGTGATCTGCTCGCGCGTGTAGATGGTGAAGGGGAGGGCGTCGTTCTCGCCGCGCGGGAGGTCGAGATTGCCGGTGGCGCGGCGCGGGCCGAGCAGGGCGGCGCTGTCGTCGAGCGGGCGCAGGCGCGCGGAGCGGCCCTGCACGACGTAGGGCTCGAGGGTCTCGAGCTCGCGCACCGGCTGGAAGCGCTGCTCCTCGAGCTGGGAGATGCGGCCGGCCTCGACCTCGACGTTGTCGATGCGCAGCGGGTGCCAGCCGGCGGCCTGGGCGAAGAGCTGGTGCCGGCCCGGCGGCACCGCGGCGAAGCTGAACCGGCCCGCGGCGTCGGTGACGGCGGCGAGGCGCGTGCCGGCGATGGCGACCGCGACGCCGGCGGCGGGCTCGCCGTGCGCGAGGAGGAGGCGGCCGGTGAGGGAGCCGGTCGCCTGCCGTGCGGAGCGGACGACGTATTTGTCCCCGCGGTAGCGGCGGGCGGCGTAGCCCGTGCCGGCGAGGAGGCGGGCGAGCGCGTCGTCGGGCTCGAGGGTGCCGGCGACGGCGTTGGCGCGGACGGCGCGCAGCTCGTCGAACGGGTAGAGGACGTCGAGCCCGGCCTGGCGCGAGAACTCCAGCAGCGCGTCCGCGGCGGGTTGGGCGGGGAGGTTGAAATCGACCGGCGCCGCGGCGAGCGCCGTGGCGAGCGCGGCGAAAATCAGGACGCGGCGGAGGCGGGCGACGGGGCGGCGAACCATGCGGTCAGCGCCCGGTCTGGCGGGCGACGTGCATGCGGCCTTGCGCGTCGCGGGTGATGGTGAGTCCGGGCCAGGTTTCGCGCAGGGCGGCGAAGAAGCCGTCGAGGTCGTCGAGGCGGAAGCGGCCGCCGACCTTGAGGTGGTCGAGGTCGGGGGCGGTGGTGATCGTGATGCCGTGGTGGCGGGCGAAGCGCGCCAGCGCCTCGGGCAGCGGGGTGCCGTCGAAGACGACCTGGCCGCGGCGCCAGGCGAGCGCGTCGTCGAGCTGCCGCTCCGTGAGCGCGCGCACGGTGCCGGCGGCGAACTGGTCGCGCGGCTGCAGGACCAGCGGCGCGGCGGCGCCGGCGGGACGGACCTGCACGGAGCCCTCGCGCACGGTGACGGCGAAGGCGGCGCCGTCGGCCGCGCGGACGGCGAACTGGGTGCCGGTGACGCGGACGGTGCCGGCGGGCGTGTCGACGATGAACGGGCGCGCCGGATCCTTGGCGACGGAGAAGAAGGCCTGGCCGGCGGCGAGCCGCACGTGGCGTGCGTCGCGGGCGAGGGCGACGGAGAGCTGCGTGGCGGCGTCGAGCTCGACGTGCGAGCCGTCGGCGAGCGTGAGTTCGCGGCGCTGGCCGGCGGGCGTGGCGACTTCCTCGGCCGGGGTGGGGGCCGGCGCGGGCCAGAGGACGAACGCCACGACTGCCGCGGCCGCGGTCAGCATCGCCCCGACCCACAGCGGCCGGGACGACCAGGGGCGCGGACGGGCAGTCGTAAGCTCGCGGTCGGTTTCCGCCGCCGGGTCCTGGATGCCTGCCAGCAACGGCAACTGCTGCTCGAGGTCGGCGGAAAATTGGCAGTAGGCGGACAGCAGGCCGCGGTGCGCCGGGTCGGCGGCGAGCCAGGCGTCGAGCGCGCGGCGGTCGGCGGCGGTGAGGACGGAGCCGTCGAGCCTGGCGGCCCACAGGGCGGCCTGGGCGTCGGCCGCGGGAGCGGATTTTTCGGGGTGCGGGTTCATGACACGCCCTCCGGGGTGACGGCGGAGGCGTTGGCGGCGGGTGGAGAGTCGTTCAGGGCGGCGCGGAGGAGGCGCAGGGCGCGCGCGTGCTGCTTTTCGACCGTGCTGATGGCGATGCCGAGGCGGTCGGCGATCTCCTGGTGCGAGAGCAGTTCGACCTTGCGGAGGAGGAGCACGGTGCGGCAGCCCTCCGGGAGGCGCGCGATGGCGGCCTCGAGGCGGGCGAGTTCCTGGCGGGCGATGACCTGTTGCGCGACGCCGGGCTGGGCGGCGGCGGTGCGGTCGATCGCTGCCTCGCCGGGGGCGATGGGCGAGATGGCGCGGCGTTTCAGGCGGTTGATGGCGAGGCGGCGCGCGGTCGTGTAGAGCAGGGCCTCGGGTTTCTCGGCGGCGTCGCGCTGGACGGTCGGGTAGACGCGCAGGTAGGCGTCGTGGGCGACGTCCTCCGCCTCGGACTCGTTGTGCAGCAGGCGGGCGAGGTAGCGGCGCAGCGGCGCGACCGTGGCGCGGTAGAGCCCGGCGAAGTCGCGGCGGGGTTCCGGCGGCTCAGACATGGCGATGCACTCGGCCAGCGCCGGCGCGGCAGTGGCGGAGGTGTAGACGGAGCGTTCGGTGGCAGCGGGAGGCACGGCTGCCGGGAACGACAGCCGCGGTGGCCAAACCCGCTAGTGCGGACCGAATTTTTTTCATGGCCGGGGTGCCGGCCGTCGTCATGTCCCGTGGCCCCGGGCAGGACGACGGCAGCCGGCGGTTCAGTTGCTTTTTGGGCGCTGTTTCCAGGCCTCGACGATCTGGCGGATGGTCTCTTCGAGGCTGACGGAGAGGTCCCAGCCCGGGTAGTGGGCGCGCATCTTGCGCAGGTCCGAGTAATAGCAGATGTGGTCGCCGGCGCGGTTCTGGTCGACGTAGGTGTAGACCTGTTTCCGGCCGGAGAATTTTTCCGCGATCTGGAAGGCCTCGAGGATGGAGCAGGAGTTGGCCTTGCCGCCGCCGAGGTTGTAGACCTCGCCGGCGCGCGGGGCGGCGACGAAGGCGGCCATGAAGCGCGCGACGTCGAGGGAGTGGATGTTGTCGCGGACCTGTTTGCCCTTGTAGCCGAAAACGCGGTATTCGCGGCCCTCGAGGTTGCACTTCACGAGGTAGCTGAGGAAGCCGTGGAGCTCGACGCCGCTGTGGTTCGGGCCGGTGAGGCAGCCGCCGCGCAGCGCGCAGGTGGGCATATTGAAGTAGCGACCGTATTCCTGGACCATGACGTCGGCGGCGACCTTCGACGCGCCGAAGAGCGAGTGCTTCGACTGGTCGATGGTGAACGTCTCGGCGATGCCGTGGGCGTAGGCGGGGTCGGCGTAGTCCCAGCGCGTCTCGAGTTCGGCGAGTTGGATGGAGTTGGGCGCGTCGCCGTAGACCTTGTTCGTGCTCATGTGCACGAAGGGCGACTCGGGGCAGGCCTGGCGGGCGGCCTCGAGGAGGTTGAGCGTGCCGACGGCGTTGGTGTCGAAGTCGTCGAAGGGGATCGCGGCCGCGCGGTCGTGCGAGGGCTGGGCGGCGGTGTGGACGATGACCGAGGGCTTGAGTTGCTTGACGAGGGCGAGCACGCCGGCGCGGTCGCGGATGTCGAGCTCGTGGTGCTGGAAGCCCTTGAGCTGCGAGGCCAGGCGCTGCTGGTTCCAGCGGGTGTCACCCTGCGGGCCGAAGAAGACGGCGCGCTGGTTGTTGTCGACGCCGTGCACGGTGTAGCCCTGGGCGGCGAAATAAACGCAGACCTCCGAGCCGATGAGGCCCGAGGAACCGGTGACGAGGAGGGTCTTGGCCATGGGAAAATGAAAGCTCAACCTACGCTCCTCTAGGCGGCTGGCCAGCCGAAACCCGGTCGAGGCGCTGGGGATTAGGAACGGCGGCGGGCGGACACAAGGGTGATGGCGACTCCGGCAAGACCCACGACCAGTGCGGCGAGGAACGTCGTGCGTGCCGCGATCGTGCGCTCGGCCTCCCACGCCTCGGCGAGGCTTCGGGCGGCAGCGGCGTCCGTCGTTGGTTGTGGCGGGGCCACGGCGAGCCAGCCTTGGTCGCCAGGGCGACCGTCGCGGAGCACGAGTCGCGCGGTGCGGCCGCGCCACGGGCCGACTTCGACCAGCCAGAACCCGATATCGCGCGGAGGTGGCATCTCGCAGCGCAGGGTGGCAGCGGTGCCCGCGCCGCCGCCGTCCACGACCAGATCGAGCGCGTTGCCCGGCGCGGCCGGAAAGCCAGCGACAGGCACCACGAGCCAGGGGATTCAAGCGTGAACGGCTGGCTGCGCGCGGTGCCGGTGAAATCCGGGCCGTCGAGGTGCGTGCCGACGAAGAGATTCCGCAACGACTCCGGCGCAAGGTTGGCCGCGCCGTCGAGGCGGTCGATAGGGTAGGTGGTGGCTGTAACGAACTCGTAGCGCAAATCGCGCAGCGCGGTCGTCGGATAGAGGAGGTTTTCCCAGCGCTCGGATTGGCGCCACGCCCAGGGGCGCGGCCACAGGAGGACAGCGCCCAGCGCACCGGCCGAGAGCAGCGCGCAAGGCACCAGCGGCGAGGCGCCCGCAGGCAGGGCGGTGGCCGGAGAGGAAGCGGGGCGGTCGGTGAGCGCGGCGAGAGCGAGCAGACCGCCGAGTGCGAGCCACAGTTTCCATTGCTCCGCCAGTCCAGCGCCGGGGCCCGGCGCGCGGCTCGCCAGCGTGATGCGATCGGGCAGCAGCCGCACGAAACGCGGATCGTCGAGCAGGCGGGTGACGGTCGCGGGGTCGGGATAGACGAGGCCGCGACCCTCATCGCTGACGAGTGCCTGGGAATTGTGGTTGCGGAGGTAGGCGGTGATGGCGCTTTCCCGGAATGCCGCGCGCCCGGCGCTGTGTTCGTGGAAATAGTGGGCGTGCCCGGTGGTATTCACCGAGTGGAGGCCGACCGCGGCGACGGTGCCCCAGGCGAGGGCCAGGGGCACCCAAAACCATCGCGCGCCGGCGAGGCGGAGGGCGATCACGCCGTTGGCGATGACACCGGCCGCGAACAGGTCGCTGTAGCGCGAAACGAAATCCGCGCCGCCGGCGCCGCGCGCATAGGCGAGTCCAGCAGCCTGGGCCACGGACCATAGGCCGAGCACCAGCAGCGTGCGGTCGAAGGCGGAAGCTGAAGCGGCACGGCGCAGCCGCAACGCCCAAGCGAAGAGGGGAGGTTGAGCAGGACGGCGGCGGCCGGCGCGGCACTGGGCCAGCCGAGCTGAAAAAGCCATGCGTGCAAAAACTCGCGCACGCCGGTCGCCTGGAGTGCGAGGGCGCCCTCGTGTGGCTGCGACCGCGTCGCGCCGAGCATCAGCAGTGCACCAAGCCCGGCGAGCACGAGGGGCACGAGCCAGTCGCGGCGCGCGCGCGGTGCGGTCCAGAGATGCACGAGCGCGACCAGGAGCGGCGCAGCCCAGAAACTCCCGAGCGTGAACAGCCCGGCGAGACCCGCGGCCTGGGCGAGCCACCAGCGGCGCGAGCCGGGGGCCTGCGCGAACGAGTCACGGACGAATACAAACAGGCTCAGCAGCGCCAGGGGAAACTGGGACTGGAAGCCCCAGGTAATATTCTCCCAGGCGTGCGGCAGGCAGGCGGTGGCTAACACGAGCGCGGTAGCGAGCAGTGTAGCGAAGGCACCGAGATGCCGCCGGAGCCAGTCGCCGAGCAATGCCGCCCAGAGGGCGTGAAAAGCGGCGTTGAGCACCATCTGTAGCCGAGGGGCCCAAGTGTCGAAACCCGCGACCTCGAACCAGGTGAGCAGGCGCGTCCAGAGGGGGATGTGCTCGTGATGAGGCGCGAAGAAGGCGCTTGGGCCGAGCTCGCCACGCAGCCAGGGCCCGATGATCTGCTGCGCCTCGACTTTCCACTGGTCGAGGAATGGTGCGTCGCCCGCGTGCAGCGCCACCTCACGCAGACGGCTGCCGAAGACGATCAGGCCGAGGCCGGTCGCCCACGTTGCGCCCGGGAAGCGGGCAAGGAGCTCGCGGGTGCGCCGAGCGGTCGTCGCCACCGGCGCATGCCAGGCGCGCGCGGCATCGATGGCGACCAGCAGGGCGAAGAAGAGCAGCAGCGGGAACGCCGGCGCGTAGGCCGCGGCATAGAAGTTCGGGAACGCAGTCGTGTGGACGAGGATGTTGAGCGCGAGCTCCCCGCGCCGCCCGCCCACGCGCCGACGGCGAACGCAAACGGCCAGGAGAACTGCCGCGCGCGCACGAGCTGCACGAAGCGGACGAAAGCGGCCAAGTGCGCCAGCACGATGAGGCTGGTAAGCCATGGTCCGATATTGCGGCCCAGCCAGCGGAGCAGGTCGAGCTTGGCGGCATCGAGCCGGCGCTGCGCGGGCAGCTCGATGTAGGTGGCTCGTGGCGCAGGGCTGATGCGATCATGGGTGATGTCGCGGAAGATCCGCACCTCGTCGTCGGTTCCGATGCTTTCCGGGGGATTAGGTTCGAAGCCGGAAAAGTCGAAGGCACCGCGCAGGAAGAGCGGCACGCCATGTCTTATCGCGGCGGCGTGCTCGGGGTGCCACGGCGGGGCGAAGCCGGAGCGCGGGCCGCGGGCAGGGATCCGGCCTTGGTCGCACGCACGATTCACCTCGTCGGCGATGCGGCGATAGAAGGCGAGCGCTTCGCGCGCACTGCTGTAGTGCCCGGCGGCGGCCACGGCGTCGCGGAACGCCCACATGAACCAGCCGGCGGCGATCTGCCGCTCCTCGCGGTGGAAGGCGGTGCCGTCCGCCCAGTCGTAGCCGATCTTGCCCTCGAGGAAGGGACGCAGTTCAGCAAAGGCCGGGCTGACGGAGTAGATTGCCTCGCGCGCTTCGCGCGTGACCGCGATGTAAGGATACTGCGGGCCGACCCGCACGCGCACGAGTGCTCCGTAGGCGTCGCGAAAGTCCCGGGCGTGAAACTCGGAAGGTCCGAACCAGCCGTAATGACGCTCGTTGAGCGAGGCGACGGTCAGGTAGGGCGCGGCGGCGGCCGCGACAGCGCTGAGCAGGAGAGCGAGCGTGCGGCCGCGGGCGGGGCCGATCGCGAGCGGGCTGAAGGCCAGCGCGGAGAGGAAGGCCACCATGCCGAGGATCCAGATGCCCTCCTCCCGGGTCAGCCAGAACAGGCCGAGCGTCAGGCCGAAAAGCAGCGCCCATGGTAGCCGCGCGACGAAGCCGCGGTCGCGTCGCAGTGCGAGGCCGACGAGTGCGGCGCACACGAGGAGGGCGAACGGCACGGTGAGGTGCTGGCGTAGGATCCGCGTCATTTCCTGGCCCTCGTAGGTCAGCGGATTGACCAGCAGTGTGGCAAAGACCAGCAGGCACGCCCAGCCGGCCAACGCGAGCGGGCGCAGGGCGCGGACAGCGAGCGCGCACGCGGCGATGTAGACAAGTTCCTCCGTGAAGCGCAGCGGCAGGCCGAGGAAATGGTTCAACGCGACGAAGGCGGGATAGACGGGGCCCTTCGCCAGAGTGAGGTTGTCGTAGGGTCCGAGCCACTGTCCGTCGGCGATGGAGCGCGCCAGCTTGAGAAAGAGCTGGTCGTCGTGAATGGCGTTGCCGATGGCGTAGATCGGCTGGGCGCGGAGAAGTGCGAGCTTAGCCAGGGCCAGCGCCGCGGCGACCCAAACCCACCAATGTCGGCGGAGCGAGCCGAGCGCGGTGAGGGGGCTTTCGCGGGCGGTGTTCACTTGATCTCGATGTCGGTCCAGGCAGTCCAGTCCCACGAGTGGTTGTTGTTGGGTCCGGGCTTCACCACCAGAAAGAGGCGGCCGCCGGGCTGCGGCGGCAGTGCAATGTCGAAACGCTGAAGGCCGCGGTCCCGCATCTGGTGCATCGGGTCGAGGAAACGCTTGAACAGCTCGACGCGTTCGCCGCCGTTGGACCAGTAGACGGCGAACTCGGCGCCGTCGGAATTGCCGCCCTTGGTGTAGGTGCCGGGCAGCATGCCGAATCCTCCGCTGACGCGCGTGCTGCCGGCCTTGATATTGAAAGTCATCTCGCTGCGGGCGTGCATGACCATGACCGGCGTGCCGTCGATGATGGCCTCGGAAACGGGCGTCTGCGCCTCGTAGGTGAGCGGCACGGTCTTGAACATGTGGAAGCGTGTCTTCTCGGCCTCGAGGAAATAGTCGCCACCGTTACCGCTGCCATGGATCGTGCTCAACGTGACTTGCGCGGTGTCGGCGAAGAACTTTCGGTCGGCCGCATCGATTTCTACGGAGACCTGAGCCGCGTAGCGCTCGGGGGTGCCGCCAGCGAAGCGCATGAAGCTCACGATGTCCTCAATCATCGGATTGACGATGAAGCCCGTGCGCGCGAGCGGCAGCGGCATGCGGTAGCTGGTGGAGTTGCCCTTGGTGTCTTTGAAGCCAACGCGGACGATCGGCGGCTTATAGAAGAAGTCGCGCACGCGGCCGAGCAGGGAGCGGGGCAGGTCAATGACGATCCAGAGCGGCTGTGCGTGGAAGTCGGTGAGATCGATCGGCTGTCCGGGGGCGACGTCGAACGTGCGGGCGAGGCGAGGGGCGACCCGCGACCAGTCGAACGGCTGGGGCAGGCGGCGCCAAAGCTGGTAGTTCTTCTCCGAATGGATGAACTCGTAACGGTGGAGGAAGACAAAAAGGGCGCGCGAGTCGTCGAGCATCAGGTAGCGATCATCGATCGTCTCGAGGCGGAAGAGGACGTAGGTGGGCGCGTGGTCCGAGGCGTAGTAGTCGGCGTTGAGCTGCGCGAGTGCGGGGGTGTAGGCGGAGTAGCTCTGGATGACTGGGCGCGGGCGATAGTTGAAACGATTGAACAGCGCGAGCGACTGATTGTAGCCGAAAACGTCGATCGTGGCGTTGCCGACGACGGCACGGGTCTTGGGCAGGTCATTCTCGGCGCGCATGCCGCGGAGGGCGTCGCGGTAGGAGAGCAGCCATTCGGGGAAGTGCGCGGTATTGTAGCAGTTTGCCCAGACGCGGTTTTGGAACAGGCTGAGCGAGGCGCGCGCCATGCCCGGCAGGGCATCCTCGAGGCCGATCACGCACAGGAATCCGGCGGGCACGAGCAGCCAGCGCTGGATCCGGCGGAAGCGCGGGGCGTCGTCGAGCAGCGCGGGGAATGCCGTGATCGGCACAAGCGCACAGATGAAGAAACCGATCATGTGCCCATCAGCCCGGACAAAGCCGTGTTTCCAGTTCAGGTAGATGAAAGCACCGAGGATTGCCGCGCCGGCGAGACCGCGCCGGCGGTCGGCGCTGCCGAGCACGTGGAGCACGGCATAGACCACGAGCACGGCGAGCACGGCGAGACCTTTCCACAGGGGCTCGGGGGGGGTAGGCAGCCCCATCGTCTGCTCGTAGCCGGAGCTGATCTCCAGTGAATAGCGGAGGTAGGCGGGTAGGTTGAGCAGGCTCTGGCGACAGAGCACCCAGATCAGCGCGAACGAGCCGAAAAACCAGAGGAGCTTACGCCCGGCCTCGCCGGGGCGTTTTTGCGCAACATCGAGCGCGCTCGCCACGAGCACGATGAACGCCGCAAGCATGAGGTTGGTGAACTTGATCGCCGCAAGCACGGCAAAGAGCAGCAGCGTGCCAATCGTCCAGAAGCGGGCCGGCCGGTCGGCCCCGCGGATCATCTCGCAGCCCAGCAGCGCCAGGATGACCATGAGCAGCGAGTCGATGTAGCTGACGCCGACCAGGATCGTCACGACCCAATAGATGGCGCGCGCGTAGCCGGTGAGGCGCATGCCCTGCCGGTAGATCACGGCTGCGAAGATCAGGGCGCTGGCGAACTGCCAGAGGATGAACGGCCAGAACGTGACGCCCGAGTAGGTGTTGCCCATCAGCAGCCCGAGCGGCCCATAGGTGAACACCAAGTCGCGGCCGAATTGCCAGCCGTCGACCAGCCCCTGCGTGAGCACCATGCGCCACGACGCATCGAGCTCGGCGATCGGCTTGTTCGGATACGTGAAGATCGAGACAAACAGGACGACGAAAAACAGGGCGCGTGCGAAGCGATCCGCGCGGGTGGGAGAAGGGGCTGGAACAGGTTCCATCGAGCCAACAGGGATGCCGCGCCGGGCCGATGGCGTCTAGCGGGAAGTTTCGATCCGCAGGTCGGTCCAAAACGTCCAGTCGGTTGCGGCGTTGTCGTTCGGTCCGGCGGTGATCACGAACTCGAGCCGGCTGCCCGCTGCGGCGGCCGGCAAGGACACGAAAAGGGGGTGCACGCCACGGTCCGCAGCGATCGTGGTCGGCCGGAGCAGGCATGAGAAGAGCGCATGCCGCGCTCCGCTGGGGGCGACCAGGTCGACGCGAAACTCCGCGCCGTCGGTGGGCGTCCGGTTGTCCGGTGCGAAGGCGGCGTCGCGAAAACCGAACCCGCCCCGCACGGCGCGCGCACCCTCCGGGAGCGCATACGCAAGGGTGGAGGGGGCGTGCGCGAAATAAATCGCCCGACCGTCGCTCTCGTCGACATTGGCGCCGTAGGGGGTCTGCACGAAGAGCGGCGGGACCGGCGTTGTCAGGCGCGGGAGCACGAACGGGGCGGCGGACGCGTCGGGGAGGCGGCCTTCATTGACGGCAATTGTTGCCTGCGGGCTCTCCACGGTTGTGCCGTCGGCGCCGATGGCCCGGACTTGGAACGTGTGGCGCGTGCCCGCATGGGGATCGAAGCGAACCGGCACCGTGACCTTGAGCGCGTCGAGTGGGGCGAATGAAACGCCGGCGAATACCTGTCCGTCGACGAGCAGCTGCAGGCCGGCAAGCTGAGCGTTGGAACTGGCGCCCACGAGGGTCACGGTCGAGGCTTGGCTGGTGAACGTTGACGGACCGAACCAGGTTGGGGCCTCGAGCTGAGCGCGCGGCCCGCGTCTTGGTCTTGCCCCGGCGAAACGGCGCGCGTCGTCGCGCAGCAGGTAGAGATCGTAGCCCAGGCCGCGGTAGAGATCGGGATCCACAAGGAGGTAGTGAGCGTCGACAAACGTTTTGAGGGCGGGGAACTTCGCCAGCGGATATTTTTGCCAGAAGCGATTCGGGCCGGCGCTGCAATCGACGAAGAACGTTGGAGGCCGTGCGTCGAGCTCCGCCAGGAGCGTGTCCATCGCGCCCGGCACGATTGCGTAGCTGGTGTCGCGCTCGAGGGCGACGTTCGTCCATGGCACCATGCCGGTGAGAAAGGAGGCATAGACGAAACGCGAGGCCGGCGCGCGGCCGGCGAAAAGATAAAACTCGGGTTGGTAGCCCCAGACGAAGATCGTCTCTGCCGGCGGAGTGGCGCGTGCAATGAAGGCCGCCGGACGCACGGAGGTGTCCGGCGGGAGCGTTTGTCCCCGCTGTTGCAGCGCGCCGGTTCCGAGCGTGAGCAGCGTGGTGGCGAGCACGAGCGCGGCCACCAGCCGCAGGGCGGGGCGGCCGTGCGGGGCGAGGGCGACGCGTGCCACCCAGTCGAGCATCCAGCCGGCCAGCAGGCACAGCGCCGGCAGCGTCTGCACGAAATAGTGGTCGAAGCCGCGTCCTCCCGAAATTGCGCCGGCGAGCGAGGTCACCGCCCAGGCCCCAACGTAGGCGTGGAAAGCGTGATCGCGCTCCTCGTCAGCGCGCGGCGTGCGTTGTAGGAGGCGAAAGGCAATGAGTGCCGCCGCGACCAGCAGGGCTCCAAGGAGGGCGGGGGCACCGTCCTGCAGCATGTGCCAGAGCTGCCAGGCGCTCGCCAGACGGGCGCGGGTGGAAATCTCCGGGCCGTAGATCGAGACGTTGTAGCTCCAGGCGTAGTAGACCGCGTCGCGCAGTGCGCCGTGCGCGGCAAAATAGACCGCGGTCAGGCCGACGGGTGTCGCCCAGCCCGCGGTCAGGGCGGCGAAGCGGACCGGCAGTGACGGGCGCTCGTCGCGTCGGTGCCACGCGAGGTAGGCGAGTGCCAGCACCGGTGCCGCGGCGTCAAGCAGCGCCGGTTGCTTGGAAAGAAATGCCAAGCCGAGCAGCGCGCCGCAGACCACCAGTCCGCGGTTGCCGGACGTCGCCCGCGCGCGGGCGAAGGCCAGGGCGGCGCCCGTCGTGAACAGCGTGACCAGCCACTCGGTGTTGAAGGCGTTCGCGTCGCCCCGATAGAGCAGCGAGCTGGCGAGCGTGGCGTAGAGGCCCGCCGCCCAGGCGCCGGTCGCGGAATGACGCCACGCGCGGCCCAGCCGCCAGAGCAGGAACGCCGTGCCGGCGACAAGCAATGCGGTGAAGACGTGCAAGGCGAGGATGTTGCCCCGCCCAGCCACCGCATAGAGGCCGGCCACGGCGTAGTAGGACAGCGGCGTGCGCTGGTCGATGGCGTCGCGGTAGAGGACGCCGCCGGCGAGCAGCCGGTCCGCGATGGCGGAGTGGATCGCCTCGTCGACGTTCCAGACGCGGTGGGCCAGGCCAGGCCAGCGCAGCCAGAGCGTCCAGCTGACGAGCGCGAGAAAAATCATCCAGGCAGCGAGACGTGACGGGCGCATGGTCAGTCGGTGCGCGCGGCACGGGTGCAGGTGAGCGACCGGGGAAAGGCGGCGGCGCGGGTGAACATGTTCGAGCGAAGGGTAGATTGCCGAGCGAGCGGACGGTCCGTCAACCTAGGACAACCGGGCGGGCGAACTCCGCCATCGCGGTGACGGAAAGCTTGCGCGCGCGCGGCCAAGCGACGGAGATGTCGCGCGCATGTTCGTGCGCACGCTTTGGATTCGACGCCTCATCCTGGCGGGCGGGGCCGCCTTGGCCGCGCTCGCGATGCTGCTGCCGTGGTGGCGGCAGCACGATCGGCTGCGCGACTTCTACGACTATGGCTTGGTGATGGCCGGGGTGGGTCGCATCGCGGCGGGGGAACGGCCCTATCGGGACTTTGTCACGCCGATCCAGAGTGGCACCTTTCTGTTCAACAGCTGGGCGGAGCGGGCGGGGGGCGATACCTACCGGGCGATGACGGGCGGCGCGGCCGTGCTCATCGTGCTCTCGGTCGTCGGACTGGCATTGATGTTTGCGCGGCGTTGGCCGACGTGGGTCGCGCTCCTCTTGGCGACGGCGCTGACTGCGATGTCGGCTGTGCAGCACACCATCATCTGGCACAACGCGCTGGGCGCGCTGACACTCGTCGTGGCGGTGTGGGCGGCCGCGGTCGCACCGGTTCTGCGGGGTCGGCACTGGCCGTGGCTGTTGCTTGCGGCCGCGGCGTTGTTCGTGGGGGCATCAACAAGCTGAACGCCCAGCTGGTCGCGCTGGCGGGAGTATCCGCCTGGACGCTGCGCGCCTGGGTGGGCGGCGAGGCTGACGCCCGGCGCGGGTTCGCCACGCTGGCGGTCTGGGTCGTGGCCGGGGTGTTCGCGCCAGTGGCGTTCGAACTGGCGTGGACGGGGGCGGGTTTTACGAGCTGGTGGCACAACGTCGTCGCGCTGCCGTTCTCAAGCCGCGCGGGTGATTTCGAGTGGGTGTTCCGGCCGGAGTTTTACCTGCGCATTCGCCACGATTACTACGGCGCCCTCTCGATTCCGTGGCTGGGCGCTCTCGGGCTGGCGACGACGCTTGGGATCGGCGGGGTGCTCTGGCACAATGCGCGCGGCCTTGGCGAGCGTGGGTGGGTGGTGGGGGCGGGGGCGTTCGTCGCGGCTGCCGGGGCAGGTCTGCTGGCGACGAACTACGAGATCGCGTGGGTGGCGATGGCGGCGTGGCTGGGGCTGCTCGCGGCATGGTGGGTCGGATTCGGACGCCCAGCGCGCGGGCGCGGCTTCCACGTGCTGATCGTGGCGCCAGCCGTCGTCGTTGGCGCGGCGGCGTGGGAATCGGCGTGGCGGGGCCAGCGCTCGCAGTTCGGCTACTCGACGGCACCGCGTTCGAGTTATGTCGATGCCGGCACGGTGCATGCCGATTTTGCCTACCTACGGGGCACCTTTGTGCCGCCGGAGATAGCCCAGACGATGAACGAGGCGCAGCAGGCGCGGGCCAGGATCCTGCCGCTCTATCGCAACAGGACGTTCTACGGTCCGGGACTCGAGTGGCTGCAGCGTGTCTGGCCCACGACGAAGGTGCGTGGGCTGCCGCTGTGGATGCATGTGGGCACCAGCTACGGGCCGGACGAGGAGGCGCGGCTGCACGATGCGATCCGGCCAGGCGGCGTCTATGAGCTCGTTGTGGCTTCGCAGCCGCGCGACCATTGGCCGGAAACGATCGACGCGGAACTGCGGCGGGACTACCGGCGTGCGCACTTCGGGCCGGTCTGGGTGATGTATCGAGCCCGTCCGCCTGGCGCCGTGCCCTTTGAGGCGCGGACGTTTCTGCGCGAGTTCGGTGGCAACGTCGATCCGGCGTGGCTCGCCTCGACACTGGGTGCGCGGGCGCTGAGCGACGGGCGGAAATTTCTCGGGACAACGCGCGGGACCGGCGTGCTGGTGCTAAGGGCGGCGAGCTACCGCCTGCATCTCGAGGCGGTGATCCGGCGCACCGCGGCGGCACGAAAAGGAACAGTGCGGCTGCGGTTTGAGTCGTTTGGAGTCTCGGGCGAGCAGCTGCTGGAGCGCGGCTCGTTCGATGCGGAGCTGCCGGCGGGGGAGGCCGAGCGGGTGTTCCCGACCTCGATCGACCCCGGCGGCCTCCCCATGATGTTCGCCGTCTCGATCCCGGACGACCTGGAGGGATGCGTCGAGGCGGGCTGGCGCGGTCCGCGCCTGACGCACACCGTTGACGGCGACGACACGCCACCGGCGCTCGTTCCCGGGGCTGCGCCAGCGACGAGGGCGGACGACGGTTACGTCGCCGCACTGCTGCCGTCCGCAGGACCGCGACCGGCGGTGTTCACACGCGGGGCGGGCCCGGCCGGCCCGGAGGGGTGACCCTCCCGCCCGGCGGCGAGATCTGGCTGCGAGTGCAAGACGGACTAGCGATCGATTTCGTGGCGCGGACGATTGGCGACCTGCATCCCCCGGCCCTGCCCGTGCTGCATGCGATCTATTACAAGGGCGGGCGCATCGAGATCCTGCGGCAGGACGCCATCCGCTCGACTGAACCAGTGCGATTCCACGCTTGGTCCGCCGAAGCCGGTGGATGGATCGGCCTCGCACTCGACCCCAGCGACGCCGTGCCGGCGTTGTGCGTGAAGGTGGCCGCTTCCCCGTGAGCGGGATGGCGCGACGCGATCACTCGTGCGCCAGCCAGGCTTCGCGGGCGAGCGCGACATGGAACGGCAGCACCTTGAGGGAGTCGCGCTCGCGCAGCACACGCGAGAATGCGGCGGGCGCGAGCGACTTGCCGCTGCGCTCCTTGGCCAAGCAGGTGCGCATCATGCGCGAGAGACCCTCGACGTCGCCGGCTTTGACCAAGTAGCCGTCCTGTCGCTGGCCGATGAGGTCGACGATGCCGTGCACGTCAGTGGAGACGATTGGCGTCTCGAAGGCCATCGCCTCCATTACGACGCGCGGGAACGACTCCTCGTAGCTCGAGCAGACGAACATGTCCGCCAGCACGAAGAAATCGAAGACCTCGCGCGTCTCCGGCACCTCGCTGAGGTTCTTGAGCTCGAGGCGCGCGATGTCGCGATGGAGCAGGTCGAGAAAGATGCCAGGGCGCGCGCCGACCATCACGAAGCGCACCGGCGCGGCGCCGTGGTAGTGGTGGTTGAAGTGGTCGACGGCGCGGATGAAGATGTGCTGGCCCTTGCGCTCGCAGATCGTGCCAATGTTTGCGATGATGATCTCGTCGTCGCGGAAGCCATGTTTGCGGCGCAGCTCGGCGCGGGTGTGCCGGGTCCGAAAGGCAGTGATGGCGTCGAGTTTGATCCAACTCGGCACCAAGCGGAAGTTGCCTCGGTCGGAGTCGGCGTAGTAGCGCCGCGTCGCCTCGCAGAGGAACAGGGTGCGCGTGGCACCGCCGAGCGCCTCGTGGACGAGAGGGTGCAGCGCCAGCGCGAACTTCGGTTCAAAGAACCGGAACACCGAGGTGCTCTCGTGGATGTAGAAGAGCGACGGCTTGCCAGCGCGCCGCGCCATCAGCACGCCCCAGAAGCTGACGAGGGTGTTGCAGACGACGAGGTCGACGCGGTCCCAATCGTCGACGTGGTGCGACAGGTCGAGCAGCCGGGCGTGGAATGTCTCCTCGTCAGGCGAAGCGTAGAGTTCCGCTGCGCTGGCGATCAGGATCCGGGCGCCGAGCTGCTCGTAGGCACCGCGCAGCGGGCCGTCCATGCCGGCGAGCACCTCGATCTCGCAGCCCGCTTCGCGCACCATCCACGTGGCGTATTCGAGCAGGAAGAGCGGTGCGCCTTCGAGATTGAGGTTGTGTGTGAGGAGGAGGAGACGGAGCCGGCCGGCGCGGTTCGTGCGGAGCGGCACGGCGCCGCGGCAGCGCACGCGCGCGCCGCTCAGCTCAAGCGAGGGGCTGAAGAACTCGTCGCGATAGAGCGGGTAACGCCGCAGCCAAGCGACGTGCTCGGCCTCGTCGAACGTCACGCCGCGCGTCGCGCTGCCCCAGTGCATGAGCTTCGCCTGCGGCGTGTAGATCACGCGGTAGCCCTGCGCGACGACGCGCAGACAGTAGTCGACGTCGTTGTAGGCGACGCCGAAGGCAGTCTCGTCGAAGCCGCCGAGCTGGCGATAGAGGTTGGTGCGCGTCAGCAGGCACGCGCCGGTGACGGCAGAGACCTCGCGCGCCGCGGCGTGCCAGGCGATGTCGACCTCCGCCTCGGGCACACGGGCAAACGGGGTGTCGGCGAGGCCGCCGTGCGGACCGACGACGATGCCGGTGTGATTGAGCGTGCGGTCCGGGAAGACGAGCTTGGCTCCGACGACGCCGACATCGGGTTGCGTAAACCAGCCGACCATCTCCTCGAGCCAGCCACGCTCGAGCGCGTTAACGTCGTTGTTGAGGTGCAGCACGAGCGGCGTGTCGACGTGCGGGAGCGCGGCGTTAACCAGGCGCGAGTAGTTGAACGGCGCGTGCGGATCCGGCAAGCGCACGACGGTGCACTGCAGGTCGTTGCGCTGCGTAATGCGCTCAAGATAGCGCACGGCGTCGGCGTCGCGCGAGTGGTCGTCGACGATGATGAGCTTGGCCCAGCGCCAGTCGACGGTCTCGTCGAGGAGCTCCACGCATTCCTGCAGGAGGTGGAGCTTGTCGCGCGTGGGAATGACGATCGTGACGGCGTTCCGGGCGAGGAGTTTTTCGTTCCAGTGCAATTGCTGGAACGGCTGGCGACGCAAGTAGCCAGCTTCGGGCAGGAAGGCCGCAGCGTCGAGCGCACGCCGGCGCATCGCGTCGTCGAGCGCGGCGCGCATCTGCTCGTAAACGGGATCACGCAGGTCGAGTTCGCGCGGTGCGCCAGCCCAGGCGTGGTGACAGACGAGCGGCACGTGCGCGACCTGCGCGGCGGTCAGGTGGTCGCCGAGGCGCAGGAGCAGGTCATACCACGGCACGTGCTCGTAGCCTTCGCGGAAGGAACCAAGGGCGAGGAAGCGGTCGTGGCGCACCGCGCTGAGCTGGCCGGGAAACAGGCCGGAGAGCGCGAACGCCGGGCTCCAGGCGGGTTTGAACTGGGGTGAGGAGCGCGTGCCGGCCTCGTCCATGCGGTCTTCATCCGTGTAGACGAGCTCGAGCGCGGGGTTAGCTGCGACGCGCTCGGCGATCTCGAGCAGCGCGTCGGGGGAGACGCGAGTGGCCGGGCAGCAGCGCGAGCCAGGCGCCGGCCGCTTGGTGGGCCGCAGCATTGATGGCGCGGGGAAAATCCCTCGCGCCCGTGCATGCCGTAAATTTGCAGCGTTCGTCCGCCAGCGCTGGCGCATGCTCGGCGACGAACCACGCCTCCCAGTGCGGGTAGATTTGCGCGCGCAGCGATGCGGTGAGTGAGGCCAGTTGCGCAGTGGTGCAGCCGCGGGCGTCGATCAGGAGCGCGACTTTCGGGCCGCGGGCGAGTTCGGTTGCCGAGGTGGCGAGAGCTTCGCACAGGCGCGGTGTGAGGCGGTTGGCCTGCTGCCAGGCGAGATACGGGTCGGGGTCTGGCGCTGGCGGCAGCGTGATGGGAGCATCCCGCTTGAACAGTCGATAGGCGGCGACGAACGCGCGCGCGCGTGCCCCGAGTTTGCCGAGGCGGATGCGATGGTGGCCGCATGCCTTCCAGAGCAGGCGCGCGGCGTGGAAAAACTCAGCGCGGCTGAACGCCGGCAGCGGCTGCTCCCAAGTGTGGCAGGCGCGCGGGTAGAAGCGGCGCGCGAACGCAAGATGGCGGGTGCCGTCCTCGAGCTCGGCCCAGAGCTTGATGATCGCCGGGCCGGGCGCCTGCTCGTCGATGTCGAGCAGGCCGAAGTATTGTGAGCGGTCCGCATAAGGATGCGCGGGGAAAAGCTCGGCGGCCTCCTTTCGCTCGCGGTCGCCGTAGTCGAGCTCGTTTTCCACCAGCGGGTGCGTGCTCGCAATCAGACGTCGGATGCGTTGCGTCTGGTGGATGAGCCATCCCTCGACGCGGACCTTGCCGAATTGCGTGCCGCCGACAAGTTCCGGTCGCTCGAGCGCGCCGTAGAACGGCGGATTGGGCAGTGTGTCGCATGGCACCGCGGCGGCCTCGAGCACCAGCTGGCTGGCCAGAGGGGCGAGATCGGCGGCGGGGTCGGCGCGGCGGGCCTGCAGGAGGCGACGCAGTTGATCGGGCAGGACGTCTAGGCGGAAGCGTCCGATCGTGTTCTGGCCCTGCTTCACCTTGATCGGCTTGCGCCAGATCTCGACCCAGCGGTGCCCGCTGTCGAGCAGCTCAAGGCGGATCTCCCGCGCGCTCTTCGGCGGGTTGACGCGCAGCAGGAAGCCCGCGTGCGGCAGGCCGGTGTAGCCGCGATGGCGGCGCTCGACATGCTCGTGCGGCAGGCCGAGGATGCCCAAGTGCGGCACGCCGTCGATCACCGCGCGGATGTCAGAAAAGACGGCGCCGACCTTCGAGAGGAACCAGCCGCTGATCCACACGGGTTCGCCGCGGAAAACCCACTGGGTGGGCTCCTCGACGTCGAAGATGTAGGCGGAGTTCTCGTTCACGGGCCGGGGAAAACTAAGGCGGACGCGCACAGCGAGCGCAAGCCCCGCGGGGCTCAGGATGCCGCTTCGGCCGCGGCCTCGAGCGCGGCGAGCCAGCGCGGCAGCTGTGCCGCGGGAGCCAGGGGGCGACGACCCGGCGCGCGGCCTCGGCGCGTCGCAACGCCGCCTCCGGATTGGCGCGGAGAGCGAGGATCGCGTGGGCCAGCGCCAGGGGATTGTCCGGAGCGAAGAAGACCACCTCCCCGTGGGCAAAAGTCGCGGCGAGCTGGGGGTGGGCGTCGTGATTATCGGCACGCCCGAGGCCGCGGCGGTGAGGAGCGTGCGCACGGGGTGGTCCCGCCACGCCGGGCAGACGAGCGCGGCGCAAGCCGGGAGCGGAGGAGTGGCGCGCAGCGCTGGCGCGGCCGCCAGCGCCGCACCGAAGAGCTGTTCCTCTTCCTCGTCGCGCACGTCGCCGACGATCACGGCGGGCGCGGCGGTCAATTCGGCCATCGCCCCCAGCAGGACAGGCGCGCCGTGGCGGGCGAGGCCGCGGATCGGTGCGAGCAACGGCGCGGACGGATCGTGTTGGGGCAGCTCGTCCGGGGCGAACCAGGCCAAATCGCCGGCGGGATCGCGGAAGAGAGGAAGGTTGTGTCGCGCCGCCAGTGGCGCGATCCACTCGGAGGTGAGATCGAAAAGCGCCACCGCTTCGAGATGTCGCCACCAGATCTCGCGCTCGAGTCGGGCGAGCTCGGCCGCGCGCGTCGCGTCCGTGGCCGCGGTGAAACCGCGGAGGTCGACGAGCTGCACGGCACAGCCGGCGCCCTCGAAGCGCGAGTGCAGTGCGCCGTCCTCGGCGGCGATGACGCGCGCAACCCAGCGTCCGCTGGCGCGAAGACTGCGGGTGACGTCGAGCGCGCGGAGCGTGGCGTCGTCGGGGCGCATGGTGCGCACGACAATCAGCAGGCGTCGGGGGCGGCCCGAGGGAAGGTTCGGCAAGAGGGCTTGCGCGAGCGGCCGTGCCGTCGCCGGCGCCGCGGCGGGCGCGTTGCACGGATGCAGGCGTCGCGCGAGGGCGAGTTGCACGGATCCGTCCTCCAACTCGACGTAGACGCGGAGGCATACGGGGCTGAAATGAGTGGCGAAGAATGGCACGGTGCCGCGCACGCGACCGTGGCGTGCCGCCGGGAGGTGCGGAACCTTGCAAGCGAGGGCGTCGTCCGTCAGACCGTTCGCAAGCACGCTGAAGGTGCGGCCATCGAGAGTGGCGAGCACACGCGTGAGGCGTTGCTTGTCGTGGACGAACCAGCCGAAAACAGACAACACACCATCGCGCACCTCGGGGGCCTCGAGGGGGGCGTCGAGGTGGCCGTGCAGTGGTAGATGCGGCGCTCGGGTCACGGCGCCGCCGCCGGCATGGGGAACGAATTCGCCCTCAATGCGCGGATGGATGAGTCCGTCTGGCGCGACAGTGAACTCGAGGGTCTGCAGCGGCACCCAGTTGCCGCGGGCCTCCTGCGCCTCGAGGTCGACGCGCAGCTCGCCGTCGGCTGCGGCTACAGCGACGACGAACTCGGCGGGGAGCCATGCGCGGGCGGGCGCGAAGTGCGCTGCGAGGTCGTTGCGCGGTAGGCCGAGCACCCCGAGGAAGACCCCGGCGGACGTGCGGGCGCGGACATCGATGAAATCATGTCCCGGCTTGCCCACGACCCAGCCGCGCAGCCAAACGACGGGACCCGCCAGGCGCGCGCCGGGGGCGGGCCACTCGAGGTTGTGGAAGCAGAGTGGCGACTCGATCATGTCAACGGACGGCGCCGGCGCGCCGGACGAGTTCGACGTGCAGGGGAGCGCGCGGCTTTCGCCGAAGCGCGCCACGATGCCGGTGCGGGCCCGCTCCGCGCGCGCGGCGTCG
The DNA here is from genome assembly GCF_047777955.1 of Oleiharenicola sp. Vm1. GTDB lineage: Bacteria > Verrucomicrobiota > Verrucomicrobiia > Opitutales > Opitutaceae > Didemnitutus. The sequence continues at coordinate 3,933,417 of NZ_CP180537.1, read as the reverse complement.
CCGGTGAAGTGCGCGGTGAGCGCGGCTCTGATCGCGTCGGCGAGTTGGTCGCTGTCGCCAGGTGGCACCAGCCACGCCTCGTCGGGGCGCAGCATCTCCGCGATGCCGTTCACGTTGGTGGAGACGATCGGAAGGCGGAAGGCGGCGGACTCGAGCAATACGCGCGGAAAGGACTCCTCAAAGCTCGTGCAGACAAAGATGTCGGCGAGGCGGTAGAAATCAAAGATGGCATCCGTTTCGCCGAGGAAGACAACGTTGTCGAGGGCCTGGCTGCGGGCTTCCTGTTTCAGCGCCTCGAGGTAGGGACCGGGGCGTGATCCGACCATGACAAATAGCACCTGCTGGTCGGGGTAGGTCGCGCGGAGTTCGTCACGCAGCCGCGCGGCGGTGCGCAGAAAGACATGCTGGCCCTTGCGTTCGCAGAGCGAGCCGACGTTGACGAGCAAGGTTGCGGAGGGGGGGAGCCCATGCTTGCGGCGGAGGGCGGCACGGTCGGGGTGGGCGGCGGCGAAGGCGTCAATGCGCGCGACGTCGATCCAGCTTGGCAGCAGGGAGGTATTGCCGGTGTCGAGGTGGGCGTGGACGCGGCGGGTTGAGTCGGAGGTGTAGACGACGCGAGTGGCGCGGCGGAAGGCCTCCTCGATCTCGGGGAACAACGCCGGAGCGACAAGCGGTTCGAAGAAACGTCGGACGGGCGTGCTTTCGTGGACGTAAAGCAGGGTGGGCTTGCCGGCGGCGTGTGCGAGGGACACGGCCCAGAACGCGACCATCGTGTTGGCGATGACGAGGTCGAAAGAGGGTAGGTCGAGCGCAGCACCGATGCGGACGAGCTCGGCTCGGAACGGCGTGGCAGCAGTGGCGGCAAGCGCGGCCGCCGTATCGAGCACCCGGACACGCAGGCCGGCTTCCGCGAAGGCGCGGCGGAGGGGCCTTCGGTGGGTGAAACGACCTCGACGGAGATGTTCCGCTGCGCCGCAAGGTGGCGGGCGAGCTCGAAGATGAACCACGGCGCGCCCTCGAAGTTGAGGTTGTGGGTGACGACAAGCACGCGCAGCAGGCCGGCCTGCGGCGCGGGCAGTGCGCGCGCCACGGTGGGACGTGCGGCGGACGGAGGCGGCGCCTCGGCGACGTAGGCGGACCATGCCTCGCGCAGGGCGGCGAGGCGCTCGCGCGCGGCGCCGGCGGGCATGCCTAGCTCCGCGGCGGCGGAGCGCAGCGCCCAGGCGGCCCGGGCAAAGGCGCGGCGCGAGCGCGCGGGCAGGGTTGCCTCGGCGCCGGCGATGACGCGCGGCTCGAAACGTCGCGCGAAGACGAGATGCTTCTCGCCGTTGTCGAGTTCGGCGAAGACGCGGAGCAGCGCCGGGGTGGGGACGTGCGCGGGCAGCTCGACATGCCCGAGAAATTGCGCGGTGTCGCGCCCAGGCAGGTCGGCAAAGACCTCGCCGACACCCTCGCGTGGCAGGCCGTGCAGCAGGGTGAACTCCTGGGTGGGGTCGACGAGGGCCGTGAGGCGCACGAGGCGTGCAGTGCGGTGGGCGAGCCAGCCGCTGACCGAGAGCCGGCCATAGCGCAAGCGGCCGGTGGCCTGAGGCTCCTCGAGCGCGCCGTGGAACGGCGGATTGGGCAGCGATTCGAGCGGCAGGGCCAGCCGGCGTGCAAGTGCCTCATGTGCCAAGGTTCCGAGCGAGACGTCCGGATGCATCGCCTGGAGCTTCAGGGTGGCGAGCAGGGAGGGGCCGAAAGCGGGGGCAGCGCGGCGGGCGCAGCGGGGGACGCGGCGGCGGGATCGACCGTGATGGCGGTCTGGAAAAATTCCGTCCACTCGCCGGTGGCATCGCGGAGTTCCAGGCGCAGCTGGGCGGCGTCGCGCGGTGGTTGCAGCAGGAAGGAAAATCCCGCGTAGGGCACACCGGCGCGGCCGCGCTCGCGCTGTTCGATCTCTGGCCGCGGCAGGCCATGCAGGCCGAGCACGGGAAGGTGATCGATCCACGCGCGCAGATCGGCGGGGGCGTGGCCGTCCCGATCGAGGACCCAGCCGGCGATCCACGATGCGCCGGCCGGAAACCGCCAGCCGGCGGGAAAAATTTCCACGGCGAAACGCCAGCGATCGGGAGCGCTCATGAGCGGGCGAACGGGTGCGTTGGAGCGGGCATGCGAGGTCGGGCGACGCTTAGGCGCGGACCGGAAGAGGTCAATCATGTGCTCTGCGCGGGCTTGCCAAGGACTCGGCCGGCAGCACACGGTGTGCTCGGTGGCTTCCCCAGATCCCGTTTCAACACCGGTGCGCGGCGAGCGTTGGTTCATCGCCGTGCTGAGCCTGAGTGCTTTTCTCTTCAGCGCGTGGACAACCACGGTTGGCTGGGAGAGCAAGCAGCTGCCCGGAGTGGAATTCCGGCAGGCGCAGACAGCGCTGTCGGTGCTGTTCATGAAGCGCGAGCACAATTTCTCTCTCGCGTATCCGACGCCGGTGCTGGGCAAACCTTGGTCGGTGCCGATGGAGTTTCCACTTTACCAGTGGACGGTGGTGGTCACGAGCCAAGTGACGGGCTGGGGCATCACCAAAGCTGGACGGGCGGTGAGTATCGCCTGCTTCTACCTGATGCTGCCGGCGGTGTGGCTGCTGCTCGGCTGGTGGCAGGTGACGCCATGGCGCCGCGCGGTGGTGCTGGCGCTCTTCCTCACGTCGCCGTTACTGCTGTTCTACGCGCGGGCGTTCCTGATGGAGACCATGGCATTGATGTTCGCGCTGTGGTTTTGTGTCGCCTACGTGCGGGCGGTGCAGGAGCGGAGCGGGGGCTGGCTGGCGCTCGCGGCAGTGGCGGGAGCGGGCGCAGGGCTCGTGAAGGTCACGACGCTGATGCTGCACCTGGTGCCGCTCGTCGCCTGGAGCGTCGCGCGGTTGTGGCGGGAGCGGGCGCGCTGGCGGGCCGAGATTAGCTGGATGGCGGCGGGCGTGGCGGTGCCGGCGATGGCGAGCGTTTGGTGGACGGGACATGCCGATGCGATCAAGGCGCTGAATCCGCAGGCGCATTTTCTGTCCTCGCAGCACCTGCTCGGCTTCAACCTCGGCACCGCGGAAACGCGTTTCTCGCCGGCGATGTGGAAACTGAAGTGGCGCATCCTCACGGAGGAGCTGACGCACTGGCCGGCGCTGGTCGGCGTGCTGGCACTGGGGGTGTGCGCGGGTTGGCGGCGCGGGCTGGCAGCGCTGGCCTGCGGCGCGGTCTTTCTGGCGGCACTGGAAATTTTCCCCGAGCTCTATGCGCTCCACGATTACTACTACGTGGCGAACATCGGCTGGCTGCTACTTGCCGCGGGTCTGGTGCTGGTTGGCCTGCTGGAGCGGGTGCGGTTGGCCGTGGCGGCGGCGGCGGTCCTGCTGCTCGTCGGCGCACAGGTGACGATGTATCTGCGGCACTACTTCCCGATCCAGCGGCTGATCGGAAGCGGGATGACGTCGCTCACCATCGCACTCGGAACTGCCACGCACGCGAACGATGTGCTTGTCATCGCCGGTGATGATTGGAACTCGATGGTGCCTTATTTCGCGCAACGCCGGGCGCTGATGCTGCGTCGCGAGGTGGTGCAGCGGGCGGACGAGGGGCGGGTGGCGATCGACGCGTTGGCGGACGAGACGATCGGGGCGGTGGTGGTGCCGCGGGGCGACCCGACGGCGCAATGGATCGTGGACTACCTCGTTCCGCGCGGCATCGATCCGCACCCGGTGTTCTACTGGCACGGGTTCGCCGTGTATTTTCCGCGATCCCGCCTAGACTGGGTCATGGCGGAGTTGGGGAAAAGACTCGCGGTGGAGGTGCAGTTGGCGGAGGGGCGCGCGTGGCCGGTGGATGACGCGGGGCGCGCGGTGAACATCGCGGACCACTGGTTCAAACTCGCAGAGCTGCCCGATTCGATGCGGCATCTCTTCGACGGCATGAGTCCGCCGCCGGTGCGGTTCTATGCCCAGTTTGGCGCGACGCTGGAGCGGGCGGGTGGGCGGCTCGATCTCGGAGCGCACCCGGTCACGCGCTTGGTCTTCGCCTTGCCGGCAGGCCGGCACACCTTGCACACGCAGGTGTTTTTCTCGCCCGATGCCTACAGCGCTGCGATCGCGCCGGAGCAGCGGACGGATGGGGTGCAGCTGGTGTTGCGCATGGCGGAGGGGGAGCGGACCTTCTTCGATCGCGTGATCGATCCGAACCGCCGCCCATCGGATCGCAACCGGCTGACGCTGCATATCCCGTTCGAGTTGACTGAGCCGGGTGAGGTCGAACTCTTTGTGGGGCCCGGACCAAGGGGAATCTTCGCCCGCGATTGGTTCTGGATCGGTCGTCTCGCCTTCGAGTGAAGGGGCCGCTCACCGCGTTGCGGCGACGCGAGCGGCGAGCGAGGCGTGGCGCGGCAGGAGAAGCGTCGCATCAAATTCCGCGGTCACACGCCGCACGGCGGCAGCGCCGAGGGCATGGCCGCGTGCCGGATCGACTAGGAGCGCGGCCAGCGCACGCGCCAGGGCGGCTGGGTCGCCCGGCGGCACCAGCAGCGCCTCCTGATCGGCGCGCACCATCTCCGGCACCCCATGCACCGCCGTGCTGATAATCGGCAGGGCGAAGCCCATCGCCTCGAGCACGACGCGAGGAAAGGATTCCTCGTAGCTGCTGCAGGCGAAAAGGTCCGCCGCGCCAAAGTAATCGTAGGGCGTGGCGGTCTCCGCGATAACGCGCAGATTATCGCGGCGCAGTTGGGCGAGGATGTCGTTCAGGTGCCGGTCGAAGGCGGTATGGCGGCCACCGACGATCAGGAACTGAGCCGTCGCCGCGACGTCCGGCCGGGCGCGCCAGAGCAGATCGACGGCGCGGGCGAAGAGGTGCTGGCCCTTGCGGTCGCAGACGGTGCCGAGGTTGATCACGAGGCGCGCCGCCGGGTCGAGTCCGAGCCGGGCACGCAGGGTGGCGCGGGAGTGTTCGGCGCGGAAACGGTTCAATTTTCCGAGGTCGATCCAACCGGAGTTGAGGCTGTGGTTGGCGCGGGTGAGGACAGAGCGGTAGTAGCGACGGGTGCTGTCGGTCAGAAAGGAGACATGCGAGGCGCGGGCGAAGGATTCCTGGACTGCGGGTAGAAGCGCGGGCGCGAGGTGGCCATGGTAGAAGACTTCCGGCGTCGTGCTCTCGTGGATATAGAAGAGCGACGGGCGACCGGTGCGGTGCGCAAGGTGGATGCCCCAGTGCGCGGAGAGGGTGTTGGCGACGACGAGGTCAGTCCTCCCCCAGTCGAACGCGGCACCGAGCCTGGCCAGCGCGGCGCGCCATTGTCGGAGTGTGGCGGACTGCTGTAGCGGGCGGAGGTCGACCACGTGCACACGGGCGCCGAGCGCGGCGAAGCGCTCGCGCAGCGGCCCTTCCGCGGCGCTGATCGTGTTCAGCTCGACGCCGCGGGCGGCAAGATACGTTGCGTATTCGAGGAGGAAAAGCGGCGCACCTTCATAATTCAGGTTGTGCGTGACGAGCGTGATGCGCCGCGGCAACGGTGCCGCGGCCACGAGAGGCGCAGGCGCGGCGTCCGGACGACAGGTGTTGCGGTCGGCGCGCGCGCGGTATTCGGCCCACACCTCGCGCAGTGCCCGCCAGCCGCCGCGGTCGAGCGGAGCCCGCAAGCCGTGTGCGGCGCAGGCGCGCCGGAGCGCTCGCACCGCGGCGACGAAGCGACCCACGCGAAACGGACCGTAGGGGAGCTTGGCGGACTCGCCGTCCAGCACATGATTGCGTTGGACGTGACAGAGGTGCCAGGTGCCGTCAGCCAGCTCGGCATAGACGCGCAATGTGAGCGGTTGGGGCAGCGACGCGGACACGTCGACGAATCCGTGCAGGCGCGAGGCGCGAGCCGCGGGCCATTGTGGAAAAAGCTCCGCCACGTAGGGTAGCTCTGCGCCGTAATCGAGGAACGACCATGCCTGGAGGTCGACGCTCGCTGCGACCCGGCGCACCGGCATGGATTCATGAAACAGCCAGCCCTCGACGATCAGCCGACCGAACACTGCGCGCTCGAGCAAGCACGGCTGATGCAGGTGGCCGTGGAAGGGAAGCGGGGCGTAGCGCACGACGTTGGGGTGTGGGAGAGAGGCGACGAGCGCGGCGGCAACGCGTTCCATGGGGGCGTCGCCAGGTCGCTGAAGCATGAAGCGCAGCGCGCGGGCGAACTCGTGAGGATAGAGCTTGCGTGGCTCGGCCGCCACGGCGGAAACATCGACGGCAGGCACCGACAGCGAGACCTCAGTCAGCGGCACCCAGCCTTCGGTCATGGTGCAGACTTCCACGACGGCGCGTGAGTGGCCCGCAGGGGCGGTGAGCGTCACCTCGAAGCCGGCGAGCAGAAATGGCGCCGGCGAACGGAAAAATTGCGCGAGGTCGGGTCGTGGAAAGCCGAACGTTCCGGGAAAAATCCGCGCCCCGATTCGCACCTGCAGGTCGGTGAGGAAGGCGCCATTGCGTCCCACCGCCCAGCCGCGCCAGAGGACGGATGCGCCGGCGCGTTCTGGAGCGGCGGACTCGTCGAGGTGAAACGTGGCGTGCGGCGTTTCCTGCATGCGGTGGAGGCGGACGATTACGGGCGAGCCGGGGCTTGTAAAGCGAAGCCGCAGGCGACCAGAGGCGAGTAGCGGATGCGGCTTAGCCGATTGTCATGACAAAGTGCGTGGTCTCCCTCTCCCGAAATCATATTGCTCGTCCTTGGCGGGCGTTTTTTGTTCGCGACCTCATGCGTCCGCCCCAGCCCGATCTCTTCGAGCGCCGTCTGTTTGTTGGTGTGTTCGTGGCCGCACTCGTCATGCACGCGGTTCTGGTGCTGTATCATTTGCGGGTGCCATTTTTGGCGGGGCACGAGTTTCGGCAGTCACAGACGGCACTGATCTCCTATTACATCGACCAAGAGAACAATTTCTCCCCGCTCTACGAGCAGCCGCTGCTCGGCAAGCCCTGGGTCGGGTTCATTCTCGAGTTCCCGCTCTACCAGTGGTGCGTGGTGGGGCTGAGCCGCGCGACGGGCTGGCCGCATTTTCTGGCGGCGCGCGTGATCTCAATCGCCTCATTCTATCTGGCGCTGCCTGCGCTGAGCCTGCTGCTCGGCCGGCTGGGGTTATCCCGGCCGCGCCGGCTGTTAGCTCTGACACCGGTGCTGCTCTGTCCGGTCTATATCTTCTACACGCGGGCATTCTTGATCGATCCGATGGAGTTTCTCTGCTGCGCGTGGTATGTCGCAGCATTCGTGCGGATGATGGACGAGCGGCGTTGGTCGTGGTGGCTTGTGGCGACCGTGGCAGGCGTGGGTGCAGCGCTGATCAAGGGCTTCATGCTTGCGGTGTGGCTGCTTCCCGCCGCGGGTTATGGCGCGTGGATGCTGTGGCGGGACCTGCGGGCCGGCCCGGACTGGCGTGTGCCGGCCCGGACTTTCCTGTGGGGAATTGGTGCGGTGCTGCTGCCATTTGTGGCCTTGAAGTGGTGGATCGGCCTCACGGATCCGATCAAAGCGGCCCATCCTTCGGCCTGGATCTTCACCTCGAAGAATCTCTCGATCGGCAACTGGGGCCTGTTCAATTTCTCCTCACTGCTCTCGCGCGAAGTCTGGCGCACGCTGATGGATCGCTGGGGCGAGGCGATCATGCCGCCATGGCTGCTGCTCGGTCTTGCGGCGGCCGGCGGCATCGCACTTCCGCGCGGGCGCGGCAAGTTTGCGCTGGTGGCGGGGGTGTTCTTCCTGTCGCAAGTGCTCTTCCCTTTCGCCTACGCCTACCAGGACTATTATTATTACTCCTGTGCGGCGTTCTTGGCGGTGGGCCTCGGATTGCTTATGCTTGAGCTGTGGGACAGCGCGGTTCCGCGCTGGCTCGCGGTCGCGTTGATGCTGGTGCCCGTGGCGGCGCAGCTGGGCACTTACTGGCGCAACTATCGCCAGCAGCAAGCGGTCGTGGCAGAGGGCTGGACCACGTTCACGCTCTCCCTGAAGGAACTGACCCCGGCCGGATCGGTCATCGTGGTTGCTGGACAGGACTGGGCCGCGATGACCCCGTATTATGCGCAGCGCCGCGCGCTGATGATCCGCAACGGTCTCGAATATGACGAGGCCTATCTCGAGCGGGCTTTCAAGGATCTCCAGGACGAGGATGTGGCCGCGCTTGTAGTGAGCGGCAAGGCGCGCGGCTATCGGCCGTTTCTCGACCGTGCTTTGCGCGCTTTCGACATGGAGGCAACGCCGACCTATGTGCACCTCGACCAGGCGGATGTTTACCTGCGCCGCATCTACGTGGCGGGCGGACTGGTGCGCCTGCGCAATGCGGAGAAGCGGTATGGACGCGAGATGACCATTCCCTCTCGTCCGCCGGAGGGTCCGCGCGCCGCCACGCTCGTGCCAGAGGCGGTGGCGAAAACGGCCTTTCCCATGGTCGTGCCGGGGCCGTTCAAGTGCGACTTCCAGTTCGGCTACGTGCTGGGTGAAATCCACGGACAGCCCGCGCTCGGCGCACATGCGGACAGCTACCTCTGGCTGCATCCACCCGCCGGAGCGCGAAAAATTCACTGGGAATTCGGAATTTATGACGACGCGTGGCAACGCAAAGGAGACAAGACGAACGGCATCGAAATGCTCGTGACAGCTGAAAAATCCGATGGCAGCCGGCGGCAGATTTTCCGACGCCTGTTGGATCCAGTCGGCGTTGCCGGCGATCGCGGCCTGCAGCGGGAGACGATCGCCTACACGCCCGAATCACCCGACGAGGTGTTGCGCTTCGCCGCGCTCTCTAACGGCGCGATCGCCTTCGATTGGGGATACTGGCGGCGCATCGAGGTCAAGTGACGCGCGTCGCCGCGGTCTGCGCCAGAAGGGCCAGGTGGCGCGGCAGAGCGACCGCGGCCTCGAATTCGGTCACGACCCGGGCCCGGGCGCGCGCGGCGAGGTCGCGCCCGGCGGCGGGATTCGCGAGGAGTTCCGCCAGCGCTTCGCACCATGCGACGGTGTCACCCGCGGGCACGAGCCGCGCCTCCAGGTCCGGTCGAACCATTTCGGGGATGCCATGCACGGCACTCGCGAGGATCGGGACGCCCATCGCCATCGCCTCGAGCACGACGCGCGGTGAGGATTCCTCGTAGCTGCTGCAGGCAAAAGCGTCGGCCGCCTGATAATAATCGAGATAGTCGGTCGTCTCGGGATGCAAATCTAGGTTGGGCCGTCCCGTTGCCCGCACCGTCCCGGCCAGCCATGTATCGAATTCCGTATTCCGCCTGCCGAGCAGCACGAAGCGCGCGCGGGCGGCCAGCGCCGGGTAGCGCCGCCAAAGGAGGTCGATCGCGCGCACGAATGCGTGTTGGCCCTTGCGGTCCGAGATTGTGCCGATGTTGCAGATGAGCGTCTCGTCCGACCGGAGCGCGAAACGGGCGCGGCTGGACTGGCGCGTCCGGACGGCGCGCCACGCATCGAGGGCGGCAACGTCGATCCAACCCGGCGCCAGCCATCGCGCCCCTCGTGGTAGCGCGCTGTCGCCGCGGTAGTGAACGATACCGCGGTCGCGCGCGCGATGCTATCCTCCGCGAGCGCGATCACGGACGACGGCACGCGCTTGCCGTAGAACTCGGCCGGAGTCGTGCTCTCATGGATGTAGAGCAGCGAGGGCCGGTTCGCGGCGCGGGCGGCGTGCACGGCCCAAAAAGCAGTGAAGGTGTTGGCGACAACGAGGTCGGTCGCCGTCCAGTTGACGCGGGAGAGTGTCGCGGCGAAATCTCCGTCGGCGAACGCGGTCGTAAGGTCGAGCTCGTTGACTGTGGCTCCCGCGCGTTCGAATTCCAACCGCAGTGGCCCGCCGCCAGCGCTCACGACCTGCACGGCGCTGCCGGCACGGACGAGCGTGCGAGCTAGGTCGAGCAGGAACCGCGGCGCGCCCTGCGGCGTCAGCGCGTGCGTGGCGAGGATCGTCGTGCGCGGCAGCGGGTGCGCGCCGGGGAATGGGGCCGGGCGCAGCGGTCCCTTGGGGCGCACGCGCTCCGGGCGGCGCGTGGTGCGGGCTTCTAGGTCTGCAAGCGCACGGCTCAGCTCTTCCCCGCGGTGGACGGGAATCGCGGCGGCGGCGAGCGCGGCGTCGAGGGCGTCGAGGACGGCAGCCCATTCCGAACGCGAGGCGGCGAGCGGAACCTTCTCGGCTTCGACTGGGTGAAGATTGCTTCGGACGACTTGGGCGAGATGCAAGGAGCCGTCGTTGAGTTCGGCGTAGAGGCGGAGGGCGACGGGGTTCGGCAGTTGCGCGGGAACGTCGACGTAGCCGGCAAAGCCGCAGTCGAGGGCATTCTCGTGTTGGCTGTAGAACGCGGCTGGGCCCGGCGAGGGCTGGCCGTAATCGATCGGCTGAAGGAGCTGGAGGTCCGTGCTGGCGAACATCCGCACGATCTTCCGCGTCGGATGAAACAGGTGTCCGAAGGCGGGGATGCGGCCGTAACGAACACAAGTGAGCGTCACGGGCTCGTCCACAAAGCCGATGAACGGCGGCGGCGGGGTGCGAAGGTCGCGCGGCCAAGGCAGTGCGGCGACGGCGCTCCGGGCCAGTGTCGTCCAGTCGGGGGCAACGTGTCCGTTGGCGCGTCGCAGAATGACCTCGGCGAGGCGGACGAAATCAAGCCAGCGCAGCGGGGGCGGGCGTCGTCAGCTCGGCGGATGGGAGCGTCGCGTCCACGACCACGGGCAGCGCGGCAAACGGGGTCCAGCGTCCCTCGATTTCGAGCGCCTCGCATTCGATGAGGTGATTGCCCTCGTTTAGCGTCACGACGATTTCGAACTCCGCGAGTGCGACTGGCTGCCCGGTGGCAAAGTGCGCCGCGACGTCCGGGCGGGGAGGCCGTGCGCGCCGGCGAAGGACCGGAGGCCGACGCGTGCGCGCACGTCGGCAATGATTCCGCCCGGCTTCGGCAGCACCCAGCCGCGCACGAGGTGCCGGCCCGGGGCGAGGCGCGCGCCGGGGAGGGCGATTCGATCTGGCTCCAGCTGAACGTTGTTTCGGCCATCAGCCGAGCCAGGCCTCGCGGATCATCTGCGCGTGTTGCGGCAGGGTGCGGGCCTGGTGGTAATTGCGGGCGGCGCGGGCGTGCGCCATCGAGATCATCTTGGCGCTGCCAGCGACGTGGTCGGAGATCGCGCGCTTCAGCGCGGAGGCGAGCTTGAACGGATCACCGGCGGGCACGAGGTAGGCCTCGTCGGTGTTGGTCAGCATCTCGGGAATGCCGTTGACGTCGGTGCTGACGATGCGCGGGCCGAAGACCATCGCCTCGAGCAGCACGCGCGGGAACGACTCCTCGAAGCTCGTGCAGACGAGGATGTCGGCGAGGCGGTAGAAGTCGTAGATGTCGGGCGTCTCGCCAAAGATCTTCACGTCGTGCAGGCCCATCAGCGCGATGTCCTCGCGCAGCGTTTCCATGTAGAGCCCCTCACGCGCACCGACCATCACCCACTGGACCTTCGTGCCGGGGAATTCCTGCGCGAGCTCCTTCTCGAGGAGGTCGATGCCGCGGATGTAGATGTGCTGGCCCTTGCGCTCGCAGACGGAGCCGATGTTGACGGCGATGATCGCGTCGGGGTCGAGGCCGTGTTTGCGACGGAGTGCGGCGCGATCGTGGGCGGCTTTGAAGGCCTCGATGCGTCCGAAGTCGACCCAACTGCGCAGGGTGCGGAAATTGTCGTTGGCGTTCAGCTCCTCGTGGATGCCGCGGGTGGCCTCGGCGGTGAACACGACGCGCGTGGCGAGGCGGAAGGCGTCCTCGACGGTGTCGTGCAGCAGCGGCGGCAGCAGCGGCGCGAAGAAGCGCTTCACGGCGTTGCTCTCGTGGATGTAGAGCGCGGAGGGCTTGCCCAGTGCATGCGCGAGGTGCACGGCCCAGAAGGTGAGCATCGTGTTCGTGACGATGACGTCCACGTCGGCGCAGGGGTGCGCGGCGGCGAACTGCTTCAGCGTGCGGTCGAAGTCGTCCTTCGTCTTCGCGCTGAGGAACGCGGCGGCGTCGGTCCAGACCTCGACCTTGAGGCCGGCCTGTTCGAAGCGGGCGCGCAGGGGGCCTTCCTGGGGCGAGACGACCGTCACGCTCACGCCGGGCTGCTCGGCGAGGAAACGCGCGAGCTCGAAGATGAAGATCGGCGCGCCCTCGAAGTTGAGGTTGTGCGTGACGACGAGTGTGCGGAACGGGCGCGGCGTGTGCGCGTAGCGTTGGTGATAGACGTCGAGCGGCAGGTTCTTCGGCGGGAACTGGAGCGACTCGCTGTGATACGGGTCGCGGTAGCCGCCGTGGCGGGCGAGATACTCGACGTGTTCGCGCTCGGCGTAGGTGCTGCCGCGCGAGGCGGAGCCGACGTGACGAAGGACGGCCTGCGGGGTGACGACGGTGCGGTGGCCGGCGGTGCCGGCGCGCAGGCAGTAGTCCACGTCGTTGTAGGCGACCTGGAGTTTCTCTTCGTCGAAGCCGCCGAGCTCGCGGTAAAGCGACGTGCGCGTGAGCAGGCAGGCGCCGGTGACGGCGGCGACGTTGCGCGCGGCGTGCGGGAGGAAGAGGTAGCCGAGATCCTCGGCGGGCTCGCGCTCGAAGAGGACGTGCGCGAGGTGGTCATCGCGGCTGAAGGAAATGCCGGCGTGGTTGATTGTGCCGTCGGGGTAGAGGAGCTTGGCGCCGACGATGCCGACGCCGCGGATGGACATCCAGCCCACCATGTCCTCGAGCCAGCCGGGGGTGAGCGCCTCGACGTCGTTGTTGAGGTGGAGGACGAGCGGCGTGGTGGCGCGGGCGGTGCCGAGGTTGACGAGGCGCGAGTAGTTGAAGACGCCGCCGTTGTCCGGCGCACGCAGCACCTCGACGCGGAGATCGGTGCGTGCGGGGAGCGTGGCGAGGTAGTCGAGCGCGGCGGGGTCGTCGGAGTTGTCGTCCACGACGACGACCTGCACGTGCTCGCGCGGCGTGGTGCGCGCGAGGGAGTCGAGGCACTTCGTGAGGAGATCGGGGCGGTTCTTCGACGGGATGACGATCGTGACTGGGTTCTCGGCGAGGAGCGCGGCGTCCCACTTCAGCTGGTGGAGGCAGAGCGCGTAGTTCTTCGCGAAATCGGGCAGGAACGGCTCGGCGCGGAGCTGGCGGCGGGCGACGGCCTCGGCGATGCCGTTGCGGGCGGCGGCGAAGAGGTAGCCCTTCTGGTCGCCGCGCGAGGCGGTGCTCTCCGCGTGGGCGCGCCAGTGGTAGCCGATGAAGGGCACGTGCACGACGTCGCGGTCGTCGACCAGTTCCCAGCAGCGGAGGAAGAGGTCGATGTCCTGCGCGCCGTTGAATTCGGGGCGGAGGCGGCCGGCCTTCTCGACGATCTCACGCCGGATGACGGTGAGGTGGTGCGTGTAGTTGTGCGTGATCGCCATCTCGGGCGACCAGCCGCCCTTGAGTTGCGGGTCGAAGCGGCGGCCGGTGTCGTCGATCTTGTCCTCGTCGGTGTAGAGATAGCCGGCGGTCGGGTGGCGGGCGATGGCCTGGGCGACGTGGAGGAGCGCGTCGTGCGGGAGGACGTCGTCGTGGTCGAGCAGCGCGATGAACTCGCCGGCGGCGACGTCGAGGGCGGAGTTGGTGGCGCGGGAGATGTGGCCGTTCTGCGGGCGGAAGACGGGCTTGATGCGCGGGTCGGCCTTCGCGGCGGCTTCGAGGATCTGGCGGACGTGCGGCTGCGGCGAGGCGTCGTCGGCGATGCAGAGTTCCCAGCGCGGGTAGAGCTGCTGCTTCAGGCAGTCGAGGAGTTC